>JBFXGB010000011.1:0-38178 GCA_050178405.1 Halothiobacillaceae bacterium | reverse complement strand
CAGCGCGCAAATCGTCAAGGATGTCCTCGGTACTGTTGAGGTTCATGAATGTGTGCGCTTACAAATGTTAAAGGGATAAAACTCTAACACACCCAGGCATGAGAGATTGAATCTGTAAACATTTGAACATATCTGCCCACCCCGAACAGTGCTCTCGTCCTCTTGCTTGAATTCCAGCGAGTAGCTCGCCCACATTGGTTTCGGCCTGTCACTCTCATTGGGTCAACTGACACACATCACAAGGGATACGTTTTTTCGGGCAAGGTTACAACTGGTGATTTTTTCTTTATAAAACAATGGATAAATAATCTCATTGACACCATGAAGCAAACTTGTAAAATGCGCCTCCTGTTTACACAGGCGCGTAGCTCAGCTGGTTAGAGCACCACCTTGACATGGTGGGGGTCGTTGGTTCGATTCCAATCGCGCCTACCAATTCTTAGGGTACAGTTTAAGGCTGTGCCCTTTTCGTTTGCGCGACGCTTAACTCTTACAACTATGAGTTACGCAGAAGTGCTCCAGCAAGACAAAGCGCCAAAGACGGTACTCCTAGGCGCTTTAACGCTGCTGAGGCAGTTTTGTTTAACTCCTAACAACCTTTGTGTATTACGCGACCCGTGGTAGGGGTCGCCACTGAACCGAGGAACTTACCATGCCGAATATCACCCTTCCCGATGGCTCACAGCGTCATTTTGACCATCCGGTCAGCCTGCTGGACATCGCCAATAACATTGGCTCGCGCTTGGCTAAAGCCTGCCTTGCCGCCAAGGTGGATGGCCAGATGATGGATATGAGACGCACGCTCTCGCACGATGCAAGCGTACAGTTTTTGACCAGCAAGGATGCTGAAGGCGTGGATGTCATTCGGCATTCGGCGGCGCATTTGATGGCGCAAGCGGTTAAGCAGCTCTATCCACAAGCGCAGGTGACTATTGGCCCCGTCATCGACAATGGTTTTTTCTACGACTTCGCGGTCGAGCCTGCCTTCACGACCGAGGATTTAGAAAAAATCGAAACACGGATGCGTGAATTGGCGAAGGCCGATCAGCCTCTTTCGCGCCAAGTGATGAGCCGTGATCAGGCCGTGGCCTTTTTCAAGAGCTTGGGCGAGGCCTACAAAGCTGAAATTATTGAGTCGATTCCGAGCAACGAAGAGCTTTCCCTCTACACCCAGGGCGATTTCACGGATTTGTGCCGTGGCCCGCATGTGCCATCCACCGGACACATCAAAGCCTTCAAACTGACCAAAGTCGCAGGCGCGTATTGGCGCGGCGACAGTAAAAACGCCATGCTTTCGCGCATTTATGGTGTAGCCTTCGCCACCCAAGCCGAGCTGGATGACTACCTGCATCGCATGGAAGAGGCCGAAAAGCGCGACCATCGTCGCATCGGTAAGCAGCTTGATTTGTTCCACTTCCAAGAAGAAGCTCCAGGCATGGTGTTCTGGCATGACAAGGGTTGGCGCTTGTTCCGACAAGTCGAAGGCTATATGCGTACGCATCTGGCTAAATATGACTACCTTGAAGTGAACACTCCGCAAATTCTCGACCGCAGCATGTGGGAAAAATCCGGGCACTGGGGCAAATTCGCAGGTGGCATGTTCACCACGCATTTGGATGATCGCGATTACGCCATCAAACCCATGAACTGCCCGGGTCACATTCTGGTGTACAACCAAGGCCTGAAAAGCTACCGCGACCTGCCCTTCCGTATCGCCGAATTTGGCACCGTGCATCGTAACGAGCCATCCGGCACGCTGCACGGCTTGATGCGCGCGCGCCGCTTTACCCAAGATGATGCGCATGTATTCTGCACTGAAGAGCAACTTCAGGCCGAAGTTGCCTCACTGATTGAACAAACCTTCGATGTGTACACCACCTTCGGCTTTACCGATGTGACGCTTGCGCTCTCTACCCGCCCAGAAAATCGCGTCGGTGCAGACGAGCTATGGGACAAGGCGGAAGACGCGCTGGCTAAATCGCTCGAAGCACGCGGCCTAGATTACCGCCTGCAACCCGGTGAAGGTGCGTTTTATGGCCCGAAAATCGAATTCACTCTAAAAGACTGCATTGGCCGTAACTGGCAGTGCGGCACGATTCAGGTGGATTTTTCCATGCCTGGACGCTTAGATGCCGAATTTGTCGGTGACGACGGCAGCCGCAAAACCCCGGTGATGATTCACCGTGCGATTCTCGGCAGCCTAGAGCGTTTTGTTGGTATTTTGATCGAACATTACGCCGGACATTTCCCCTTGTGGCTTGCACCGCAGCAAGTCGCTGTGATGGGCATTACCGACAAACACGCTCCATTTGTGCTTGAAGTGGAAAAAACGCTGAAAAATGCGGGCTTCCGCGCCGCTGCGGATTTGCGCAATGAGAAGATCGGGTTTAAAATCCGCGAGTTAACCTTGCAGCGCATTCCTTATCTGATTGTGATTGGGGATCGTGAAGTAGAGCAACGTCAGGTAAGTGTCCGTACCCGTAACGGCGAAGACCTTGGCAGCATGGGCTTGGATGTGTTTCTTGCCCAACTCAACGAGCAAGTCACCCAACGCGCCTAACTCTTAATAAAGAGCCACACCACGTTGATTTGATTGAAATTTTGAGGACATTAAGATCGCTTTAGCACCTCCAACGCGCGAAAAGAAAGACGACGAACCGCGCCTGAATACAGAAATTACCGCTCGTGAACTGCGCCTGATTGATGCCGAAGGCAATCAGGTGGGTGTTGTCTCCCGCTATGATGCCTTGCGCATGGCGGAAGAAGCCGAGCTTGATTTGGTTGAAATCTCGCCGCAGGCCGTGCCGCCCGTGTGCAAGATTATGAACTACGGCAAGTTTCGCTATCAGCAACAAAAGAAAGCGAACGAAGCCAAGAAAAATCAAAAAGTGGTTGAGGTCAAGGAAGTCAAATTCCGTCCCGGCACTGAAGAAGCCGACTATCAAGTCAAATTGCGCAACGTGACGCGCTTTTTGGAAGACGGCGACAAAGTCAAAATCACACTGCGTTTCCGTGGGCGTGAAATGGCGCACCAAAATGTCGGTATGCAAGTTTACGAGCGTATCGAAAAAGAACTCGGTGAGCAGATTGTGGTTGAACAACGCCCCAAACTTGAAGGGCGGCAAATGGTTATGGTGATTTCTCCGCGCAAGCATTAAACCTTGCGCGTAGGAGTCACCACTCACACCCCGATCATAAGGGGTGTTTTTAGTGGGTTGTTAAGCAACCCACACATGACCCTGAAGCGCTGACACTCCGGCGCCACGGGATTCTCGAACGATAAAGGGTAATCAATCTCTTGCAGGATTGAGCAACCCTATGAACTGGAGTCGAAAACGATGCCAAAAATCAGAAGCAACAGTGGAGCGTCCAAACGCTTCAAGAAGACCAAACATGGCTTCAAGCGTGGTGCGGCGTTTATGCGTCACATCCTGACCAAGAAGAGTAGCAAAACCAAGCGTCAGCTAGGCTCGCCTGCTTATGTTCACGCAAGCGATCTCCGTGGGATCGTCCGTTTGCTGCCCTACGCCTAATTTCAGGCCTTAGTTAAGGAGACCATACACCATGGCAAGAGTTAAACGCGGTGTTACCGCACGTGCCCGTCACAAGAAAATCCTCGCCAAAGCCAAAGGCTATTACGGCGCCCGATCACGCACCTACCGCGTCGCCAAGCAGGCGGTCATCAAGGCCGGCCAATATGCTTACCGCGACCGCCGCCAGAAGAAGCGCCAGTTCCGCGCCCTCTGGATTGTGCGTATCAACGCCGAAGCACGCAACAATGGCCTGTCCTACAGCAAGTTGATGAACGGCCTAAAAAAAGCCGCCATCAACATTGACCGCAAGGTTCTGGCCGACATCGCCATGCACGACAAGGCTGCGTTTGCTGCCATTGCAGCGCAAGCCAAGACCGCACTCGCGGCCTAAGCGATCGTTCTATGACACACTAAGGGGCGGCCTGCGGGTCTCCCCTTTTTTGTCTGTCGCCCGGATGAAGCGCAGCGAGAATCCGGGGCAGCGGTGTTTGCTGTGAGGCTTGCCCCGGGTTGACACCCGGGCTACAGAAGCACTTTGAGATTTTTGCTGCGACTTCACTTAAACAGCTTCTTAGCTCTGAATTAACACATCACGAGAGTATTGAAAAAAAGTGCGCGCCGCCGCACTCTTTTTTTAATCTTTTCGCCCCATCAAAGAGACCGTGCGCATGAACGCTGACACGAACCATGACTTATCCTCATTAAGCAACGCGCTTGATAGTGCTATTTCTTCAATTGCCCATGCCGCCGACCTAGCTGCACTTGACACATTCCGCGTGCAGTTTTTGGGCAAAAAAGGCGCGCTCACCGAAGCCATGAAAAGCTTAGGCAAGCTATCGCCTGAAGACAAGCGTACCCAAGGCGGCATTCTGAACGGCCTGCGCCAGCGTCTTGAAAGCGCGCTTGATACGCGCAAACTCGCGCTCGAAGCGGCAGAACTTCTTGAGCGCCTCGCCCGCGAATCTGTGGACATCACCCTACCCGGTCGCACTCAAAGCATGGGCAGCTTGCACCCGGTGACGCAAACCCTGCGCCGCATCGAGGATTTGCTTGGGCAGCTTGGTTTTTCTGTTGCCGAAGGCCCGGAAGTTGAAGACGATTTCCACAACTTCACTGCACTGAATATTCCGGAAAGCCACCCTGCGCGTGCCATGCACGACACGTTCTATTTTGATGCACACACCCTGTTGCGCACCCACACCTCCCCGGTGCAAATTCGGGCGATGGAAAACCAACAACCGCCGCTACGCATCATTGCCCCCGGTCGCGTGTATCGCTGCGACTCCGATGCCACCCATTCGCCGATGTTTCACCAAATTGAAGGTTTGTGGGTCGATGAAGACGTAAGCTTTGCGCATCTCAAGGGCGTGGTGCAAGTTTTCTTGCAACGCTTTTTCGAGCGCGATGACTTGCAAGTACGTTTCCGCCCATCGTTCTTTCCTTTCACCGAACCCTCGGCTGAAATGGACATGAGCTGGAACGGCGGCTGGCTGGAAATCGGCGGCTGCGGCATGGTGCATCCGAATGTACTCGCCCATGTCGGCATCGACAGTGAGCGCTATCAAGGCTTTGCCTTCGGCTTAGGGTTAGAGCGCCTGACCATGCTGCGTTATGGTATTAACGATTTGCGCCTGTTCTTTGAGAACGATCTGCGCTTTTTAGAACAATTCGCGTAATTTAGGAATACATCATGCGCTTTTCTGAACAATGGCTACGCGAATGGGTCAACCCAAACCTTAACTCAGCACAACTCGGTGCCCAACTCACCATGGCTGGGCTGGAGCTGGATGCGCTTGAGCCTGCCGCGCCCGCATTTTCGGGGGTTTTTGTCGCAAAAATACTTGAGGCCGTGCAACATCCCGATGCCGACAAACTGCGCATTTGCCAAGTCGATGACGGCACAGGTGCGCCAGTCCAAGTGGTATGCGGTGCGCCCAATGCCCGCGCCGGACTGCTCGCCGCCTTTGCCCGTGTGGGCGCTGTTTTACCGGGTGGGTTGAATATCGGGCAGGCTAGGCTTCGCGGTGTGGAATCCTTCGGCATGTTATGCGGCGCGTCGGAGTTGGGGCTAGATGGCTACAACGATGGCTTGCTTGAATTACCCGCCGATGCGCCCGTTGGAGTCGATGTGCGTAGCTATCTCAAGCTTGATGACCACATCTTTGAACTTGGCATCACCCCCAACCGTGGCGACTGCTTGAGCATTCTCGGTCTTGCGCGTGAAACCGCTGCGCAAAACAATATGCCATTGGGCGGCCCTGAACTCATCGTTGTGCCTGCAGCCAGCGAGACCAGCGTCAGCGTTTCTGTGAGCGCCCCCGCCACCTGCCCGCGTTACTGCGTGCGCGTCATTGAAGGCCTGAATGCCGAAGCTGTGACCCCACTTTGGCTGACCGAATGCCTGCGCCGCTCAGGCCTGCGCCCGATTCATCCGATTGTGGATGTCGCAAACTACGTCATGCTCGAACTCGGCCAACCGCTGCACGCTTTCGATCTTGACCGACTTCACGGCGGCCTCGTCGTGCGCATGGCGAACGCCGATGAGCACATGGTCGGATTAGATGGCAAAACGCTCAAGCTTGACCCAGACATGCTGGTGATTGCCGACAACCAAGGCGCAGTTGCCCTAGCGGGCGTGATTGGCGGGCAGGATTCAGGAGTCAAAACCGGCACGACCCGCATCGTGCTGGAAAGCGCCTATTTCACGCCGGACGCGATTGCCGGACGCGCGCGCCGTTTGGGCTTGCACACCGATGCCGCGCACCGCTTCGAGCGCGGAACCGACCCTGAACTGCCCCGCATCGCCATTGAACGCGCCACCGAATTACTCTGCACGCTTTATAGCGGCACGCCAAGCGCAGTTATCGAACACCTAAGCCAAGAACACATGCCGCAACGCGCCTCCATTTTGCTACGCCGCGCACGCATCGAACGCATTCTTGGCTTTACTATCGAAGACCAAGCGGTCGAAAGCATCCTGCAACGTCTTGGTGTTCTGCTCGAACCTATTGCTGAAGACTTGGCCGATGGCTGGCGTGCCACACCGCCGAGTCATCGCCATGACCTCACCATTGAGGTTGATTTAATTGAAGAACTGGCGCGCCTGCATGGTTACGACCATCTGCCCGCCCGTCTCCCTAGCGCGCCGCTTAACATTGAGCCGCGCCCAGAAAATCACTTAAGCCTCAACGCACTCAAAGAGCGTATGGTCAGCCTTGGCTACCGCGAAGTGATTAGCTACAGCTTTGTCGATGCGCCCTTGCTTGCAAAATTAACCCCCGATCACGCCCCGCTTATGCTGGCCAACCCCATTTCCTCGGAAATGGCCGCCATGCGCACCACACTGTGGGCTGGGCTGATTAACACATTGAAATACAACCTTAATCGCCAACAAACCCGCGTGCGACTGTTCGAAACTGGCCTGCGCTTTGTGCCGAATGCGTTGGCGGGTCTGCAACAACAAGCCATGTTTGCCGGCCTTATTTTTGGCGAACACAGCACGGAACAATGGGCAAGCAAAGCGCGCAAAGTCGATTTCTTTGACCTTAAAGGCGATCTTGAAGCCCTGCTTGAACTGGGTGATTTGAAAACCCAAGTGCAATGGCAACGCGCCACCCACCCTGCCCTGCACCCCGGCGTATCGGCGCGCCTGATGTTGGGGGAGCACGAACTCGGCTGGGCGGGCGTGTTGCACCCAAGCTTAGAGAAGGCACTCGACCTGCCGGGGCAGGTGTTTGTGTTTGAACAGCATCAACACATATTGCTGCAACGCCGAATGCCGCGCTTCCAGACTGTGTCACGCTTCCCGATTATCCGCCGCGATTTGGCACTCTTGGTTGCCGACACGGTCAGCAGCGCCGAACTGCTCGCATGTGTCAAACAGGATGCCCCCGCCTTCCTGCGCGAAGCCGAAGTATTCGATGTGTACCGTGGTCAAGGCGTGCCTGATTCTTCAGCTAGCATTGCTATCCGCTTGATTTTACAAGATAACGAGCGCACTCTAAGCGACTCTGATGTAGACACATTCATCAATGCCGCACTACTGCGACTTAATACTCAATTTGGCATTACCTTAAGGACTTAAACAATGGCGCTAACGAAGGCCGATATGGTCGAACGTTTATACGATGAACTTGGGCTCAACAAACGCGAAGCCAAAGACCTGGTTGAAATGTTTTTTGACGAGCTACGCAACGCTCTAGCTCAAGGTCAGGAGGTCAAACTCTCCGGCTTTGGCAATTTTCAGCTCAGAGACAAAAGCGAGCGCCCAGGACGCAACCCCAAAACGGGCTTGATGATCCCCGTCAGCGCACGGCGTGTTGTTACTTTCCGCGCGGGTCAAAAACTTAAATCGCTCGTTGAAGGCTATGAACCCAACAACCCAAGCAGCTGAAAACAACGACGCGCTCCCTGAAATCCCTAATAAACGCTACTTCACCATCGGCGAAGCGAGTGAATTGTGCGCTGTCAAATCGCACGTGTTGCGTTATTGGGAGCAAGAGTTTATTCAACTCAGCCCAGTCAAGCGTCGGGGCAATCGCCGTTATTATCAGCGCGAAGATATTGAGCTCATTCGCCATATTCGCAGCCTGCTGTACGGCCAAGGTTTCACCATTAGCGGCGCACGCCAACAACTTGAAACCACACTTAATGGCGCACCGCAGAGCGTATCCATCGGTGATATTGCACAGCAAATCCAAAGTATCCTGACTTCACTGCGCGAAGGCATTAAACATATTGACAGAACGCCTAGCGATCGTTAATATGCCACCCTCTTAGCGAATCAGATGAATTGTTAAGTTTCTTCGGAGTGTAGCGCAGTCTGGTAGCGCACCTGGTTTGGGACCAGGTGGTCGTGGGTTCGAATCCCTCCTCTCCGACCATATTTGAAGTGCGGTATCTTTGTTTTTAACTAATTATGGTTAATCAACCTTAGATACTCACAAAACTCTATCAGCGCCCGTAGCTCATCTGGATAGAGCATCGGCCTTCTAAGCCGAGGGTAGCGGGTTCGAGTCCTGCCGGGCGCACCATGTTGTGCGATTGGCAGCTTGAACCAGAGTTCGCAATGTTTATGGTGGTCGTAGCTCAGTTGGTAGAGCCCTGGATTGTGATTCCAGTTGTCGTGGGTTCGAGCCCCATCGATCACCCCACTTATTTTTATAATTAGACCTGCTTTACGCAGGTTTTTTTATGCCCAATAGGACTTACGCAATGTTCACAAACAAACCACTAAATGTAGGTGCGAATTTATTCGCACCTACCCGTTCAGCGGCATTTTGCGTAAGTCCTACCCAAATCTTTTATATTGGACAGGCTTATTTCAATATCCTTTAAGGCGAGCCAACATGAATCAAGACGCACGCGAAATTGCTCAATTTGATGCCCTCGCAGGGGAATGGTGGGACGCAAATGGCGCACTCTGGACGCTGCACGCCATCAATCCGTTACGCATGGATTTCATTCGCGCTCATGTCGAATTGCAGCAGCGCAACGTGCTTGATGTCGGCTGTGGCGGCGGCATTTTGACCGAAGCGCTGGCGCGTGAGGCACGCGAGGCTACGGGCATTGACCTTGCCGCAGCAAGTTTAAGTACAGCGCGTTTACATGCTGAAGTACAAGGCTTGAGCATCAATTATCGCCTGATGCCGATTGAGGATTTGGCTGCCGCCGAGCCTGCGTCTTTTGATGTCGTCACCTGCATGGAAATGCTCGAACACGTCCCCGACCCGGCAGGTATCATCCAAGCCTGTGCAGATACACTCAAGCCCGGCGGCTGGTTGTTTCTCTCTACCCTTAACCGCACGCCGCAAGCCTTCGCGCTGGCGATTGTGGCCGCCGAATACCTCACGGGCATGATTCCACGCGGCACACATGACTGGAACAAGTTTATTCGTCCCTCTGAACTCGCGGCCTGGTTGCGCGCTGCGGGTTTTGAGATGGTCGATCAACAAGGCTTGCATTACAACCCGCTCAGCCGCGAGTTCAAACTCGCGCCAGGCGTGGGGGTAAACTACCTTGTCGCGGCGCGTAAGCCATTTTAGAGAGCCTGCAACCAAGGCACGCCATAGCTCAGTAAAGCGTGCAGTAACAGCCCAATGAGGCCGCCGACCAAGGTTCCATTAAAACGGATGTACTGCAAATCCTTGCCGACGCTTAATTCCAGTGTTTGCACCAACTGCGCTTCATCCCAAGTCTTCACGGTTTTAGCGATATGTTCGGTCACGCCCTCGCGTATGTCGCCGACCAACTTATCCGCCGCCGCCAGCACATGCTCGTTAAGCGCCGCACGCAGGCTCGCATCATCCCGCAATTTTTCACCCAAGGCAGCCATCGCCTGCGCGAGATGTTGCGCCAAGGCCGAATCCTCGCAGCTTAAATCAGCCCGCAGCCAGGCTTTAATTTCTTGCAGCAACACACGGCTGTAATCGGATAATTCTGGGCGTTGCAGCAGCTGCATTTTCACATCATTAAACGCGGCTTGAATGCCCTCATCCTCACCCAAGCGCACAATGTAATCCATCACCTTGGCTTCGTACTGTTGGCGCAAAGGATGCTCCGCGCTCTGTAACACCGCCACCACATCCAAAATAATCGCCTGCGCCAATTTATTGGAGAGTTCATCCGCCATGCCATCCACCGACTTGAATACGTTCAGCACGCCGATCATCTTCGGCCATTCGGCACGTGCATATTGCGCTAATTTAGCCGCAACCTGCGCTTTGACCTCTTCTTGGTCGAGCACCTGCGCCAGCTTGAGCAAACCCGCATCCAATACGGCATGATGCCGCCCGTCCTTGGTCAGCGCGGTCAACACTTGCGCCGCCGTCTCTGCCGTATTCCAGCGTCGCACCGCATCAATCAGAAGCTCCTTGAGCGCCAACTGCAAGCGTGCATCGTCCAGCCAGTCCAGCGCCTGCAAGCCCCAAGCCCGCGCCGCGTTCGCCCAAGCCTGCACCTGTTGCGGCTCATCCAGCCATTGCGCCAAACGCGCCGCTGGGTCAAACACGGCGAGCTTTTGCAGTAGCGCGCCTGGCTCAAGGAAATGATCACGCACAAACAGTGCTAATTGGTCGCCAATGCGTGCTTTATTGCTCGGAATAATCGCCGTATGCGGAAATGGCAAACCTAAAGGACGACGAAACAGCGCCACCACCGCGAACCAATCCGCCAGCGCCCCCACCACTGCCGCCTCAGAAAACGCCAGCGTCCACGCCCAAATGCCCTGCCCGCCCATGAAGGCACTGAGCACCAAGCCCGACATCGCCGCGAGCAAGAGCGCCAAAGCAATGCTTTGTAATCGCTGGAGTTCACGCGCACGCTCAAGCACGCTTGCGTTTGTTTTCATGCGCAATCCCCTTGATTTTCAACATCTTCGCCCGCCAGTGCTTTTGCAATCACGGGCGGCAAATGTTGGGGTGATTGAATGCGTAGCTGCTTGTGAATACTGGTGCGCCCAAACACCACCTCAATATCGCGTACCGCCACGCCAAAGGCCTTGGCTAAAAAGCGCACCATGTGATCGGTAGCTTTGCCATCTTCCGGCGCGGCGGTGACGCTGATTTTGAGTTGATTGCCCTTCGGCTTGCCGATGACATCCCGCTTGGCGGCGGGTGTGCCGAGGACATTGAGCACCAACACATTGCCATCCCAAGCGCAAAACGCTTGCTTCAATTTATCATGCACATCAGCGGCTTGTGGTGCCGTGCTTTTACTTTGCCGAGCCAAGTGCCGCTGCCACAATCGACCTCGCTTCTTCTTGAATCTCGCGCAAATGCGCTTCGCCCTTGAAGCTTTCGGCGTAGATTTTGTAAATATCCTCCGTTCCGGACGGACGCGCCGCAAACCAGCCGTTTTCGGTGGTGACTTTTAGGCCGCCAATTTCGGCGTTGTTGCCCAGTGCGCGGGTGAGCTTGGCGGTGATTTTGTCCCCTGCCAAAGTTTCGGCCTTGACTTGCTCCGGACTGAGTTTAGCTAAAATCTGCTTCTGCTCGCGGCTTGCGGCGGCATCCATACGGTCAAACACCGGATTGCCGTGGCGCTCGGTGAGTTTTTTGTAGTACTTACTTGGGTCTTCGCCAGTTTTAGCGGTGATTTCTGCCGCCAGCAGGTTGACGATAATGCCGTCTTTGTCGGTGCTCCAGGCCGTACCATCCATACGCAAAAAAGATGCGCCAGCCGACTCTTCGCCGCCAAAGCCGCAATGCCCATGCACCAGCCCATCGACAAACCACTTGAAGCCTACCGGCACTTCGCGCAAGCCGCGCTTCAAATCATGCGCCACGCGGTCAATCATCGAGCTTGAGACCAGCGTTTTGCCGATATAGGCATTCGCGGACCAATGCGGACGGCTACGGAACAAATAATCAATGCACACGCTTAAAAAATGATTCGAGTTCATCAAGCCGCCGCTTGGGGTAACAATGCCGTGGCGGTCGGCATCGGTATCATTACCAAAGGCAATATCGTATTGGTCTTTTAAGCGAATTAAGCCCGCCATCGCGTAGGGCGAGGAGCAATCCATGCGGATTTTGCCATCGTGATCGAGCGTCATAAAGGCAAAACGCGGGTCGATGTCCTTGTTCACCACGTCGATATTCAAGCCATAGGTTTCGGCAATAGGCTCCCAGTAGGGCAAGCCTGCGCCGCCCATCGGGTCAACGCCAATGCGCAGACCCGCCGCTTTAATTGCATCCATGTCCACGACATTTTTCAAATCATCGACATAAGGCTTAATAAACTCATAGGTTTGAGTAGTCGGCAAAGCGAGTGCTTTAGCGAGTGAAATACGCTTCACGCCCTTGAGATCGTGGTTAAGCAAATCGTTCGCCCGCGCCTGAATCACGCGGGTAGCATCCACATCCGCCGGGCCGCCGTTGGTAGCGTTGTATTTGAAACCGCCATCGGTGGGCGGATTGTGCGACGGGGTAATGACCACACCATCGGCAAGATGCGAAGTGCGCCCCTTGTTGTGGGTCAAAATCGCGTGAGAAATAACGGGCGTGGGCACGAGCGGCTCGCCTGCGGGAATGCGCAATTCAATGCCGTGCGCCGCAAACACCTCAATCGCGGTGTAGAAGGCCGGAGTCGATAACGCGTGCGAATCCAGACCAATAAACAGCGGGCCGGTAATGTCGTTGTCTTTGCGATATTCAGCCAGCGCCTGACATGTGGCCAGAATATGGTCTTCATTGAAACTGTGCTTGGTGCTGCATCCACGGTGTCCGGACGTACCAAAAGCCACCCACTGCGCGAGATTGTTTGGGTCGGGGTGTTGGGTGTAATACGCGGAAACAAGGTCGGGGATATTGGTCAAAACGTCGCGTGGGGCGGGTTGTCCGGCGAGTGGGTGCAGTGCCATGGTCTTATTCCTCAGGTTTTGAAAAAAGTTAAAGCGTTATCGTTTGAGTTTATTGTCAGATAATTATAGGACTTACGCAGAATGGTTGTTTTACTCCCTCCCCCTTGACGGGGGAGGGCGGGGGAGAGGGTGGTGAAGTTGGCACAAGTCCATGTTCTGGCAAAAGTTGCCCCCCTCTCCCCTGCCCTCTCCCGCGAGAGGAGAGGGGGCTAAATCCAAGTTTTGCTTAAGTCCTAAATTAAGCTAAGGTTAGCGCGTAGTGCGTGTCGTGCACAGGTTCTTAGGGCAGTAATGGCAAACCGATCCACATCTAGCGCCTACCTTTACTTAAACTCGCCGTCGAGTCCTAGCGGCCGCACAACGAGCCAGAACTTATTGCGCAGGCATTGCATTTTTTGCTTCATCGAGGGTTAAAAACTTAAGCGGCTTCGATGGTTTGAAATTTTTGAGCGCATTGCCAACATAAATTTCATGCGCTTCAAGACGCAAACGCTGCACCGGCGCACCTTGTTTGAAATCGACTTCTTTTAAGTCCACCCAAAAGGCGTTGGGGGTGCGTACATCTTCAAAGTAGTAACGCAAAGACGTTTGATTCGCCAAGGTGCGCCAGCGCGTGCTGGAGATATTTGGCTGACCTGGTGTAGTAATCCCCATCGGCACTGAGACATTATTCATCACGCTTCTTACTTGCGCATCGCCTAACGCTGCATCAGCCGTTTTGGGAATCGCGTTGATATAAAAATGAGCACGCGCAAAGCGATCCGCTGCACGATTGCTTCCTGGTAAAAAGCTTGTACCGCCCACGCTCTCCCAATATTGCTCAATGGCTAATTGCTCGTCATAGGTCGGGTCATTGGTCATCACTTGGTATTGCCGACCGTGGTGAATCACAAGTTTGCCGTCGATGTATTCAAAAATCGCACTATCGCCCTTGGCATCAGAAACAGACAAATGCAGGGTGGCAAAGCGATCCGTCCCCGGAATATTGGCCGAAACCACGGTAATGGGCTCGCGCTGCATGGCGCTCACGGCCTCTTCAACAGTGGCAAAATTATCCAAAAAATACTGCACCCAAGCCGACACGCTCAAAAGGCGCGTCGATTGTTCAGCTTCGGCATACTTTGTACCCGCAAGCCAAAGCATATTGGCCACCAAGCCTTTTTCGTTCATACCATCGACCGTGCTAAAGCCAAACGAACTGGTCACCACGCTACCAAAACGCGATCTCCACTGCACCGAGTTTGCCCCAGCGCCGCCATCGTGCGCCAAACCTTGCGGCATAATCCATAGGCTCGCATCAATCGGGTCACGCCAATCCATCGAGCGACCGGTAATCACCAGACCATTGTCACCGTGATACACCACGCGCGTACACGCAAGTGTCGGCTGTGCCGCCAAAAGCCCCAGCGTCATCCAAGTCATTGCGCCAAGTGTTTTAACTGTTTGCTTCAAAGTAGGCAGATTCATGCAGGTTTTCCATATTGGGGTTAAGGCTTCACACAAAAAATGAGCGTATTCATCAATCCAAATCGGCATAGACACTTTCCACCGACAATTCCATGTCTAGGCACTCCAGCTTGAAACTGCCTGCGGTGTAAATGTCATGCTCGTCTTCAGGGTAGCGGAAAACTTCAATTTGCGGCGTGTCTTGGTGCACTAAAACATACTCGCGCAAGCTCGGCAGGGTGCGGTAAGCAAAGAGCTTTTCGCGTCGGTCAATACGAAAGGTGCTTGGCGATGCAATCTCCACAATTAAACACGGACGGCGACGGTAATACGCCGATTCACGGTCATCCGCATCGCAACTAAGCAGCAAGTCAGGGTAGTAAAAAAAGCTGTCCCCTTTTTCATCAATCCGCACTTTCATATCGGCCATAAACAGCTGGCAGCGTTTTTTGCGCGAAAGTGGGTACATCTGCGCAAATAAAGCACCTGCCAATAACCCATGCCGATCACTCGCCCCAGCCATGGCATAGGCTTCACCCGCACCGTATTCGTGGCGAATCTCACCATCCTGCTCACCCGCAAGATAATCTTCTACTGATAAATAGGGCTTTAATGCCAGCATGGGAGCCATGTCTTATCCTCGTTGGTCAAAGTGATTAGGACTTACACAGAGACTAGATTCACCCCCTCTCCCCTCGCGGGAGAGGGCTGGGGAGAGGGGGCTAGAGCATCTGCTAAAACACAGGCTTGAGTTAAACTCCTCACCCTCTCCCCAACCCTCCCCCATCAAGGGGGAGGGGGTGAAAACGTTTTTTTGCGTAAATCCTAACGTTTAGCAAGCTTGAGCCTACTTCGCCTCGTGCAGACGATCAAGCCGCAGGCGTTGGCGCTCATCAAACAGCCGGCGCGTGCCAAGTTCAATCGCCAGCATCGTGCCAAAGCCCGTGGCGCTCGTAATCAAAAACATCAACAAAATCTGATACTTCACTGCCTCAATCGGTGAGGTTCCGGCCAAAATCTGCCCGGTCATCATCCCTGGCAGGCTCACGATGCCCGCCACTGTGAGCATGTTGATCGTCGGCACCATAGCGGTATGCAGACTATCCTGACGCAGTTTGCGTGAGGCTTGGCGAGCATCGAAACCTAATAAAAGTTGCGCCTCGATTTCACGCCGACTGGCCGCTGCGCCCATGGTCAGACGATTAAACCCCAGCCCGATTCCGGTCATCGTGTTGCCCAAAATCATGCCCAAGAGCGGTATAGCGTATTGCGGCGTGTACCAAGGCTGGACACCCACCACGACCACCAAGGCCATTAGCGTCAGCGTAAACGCAGGCAGCGCCATCGCGATAAGACCAATGCCATAGCCCCAACCGCCACGCAGCCGCCGCTTTTGTCGCGCCACCACTTCCCAACCCGCGACCGCGAGCATCACTAAAGCCATTAAACCCACAAGCCACGGATTATTCAGCCGAAACAGCGTCTCCAGCACCACACCAATCAGCAAAAGCTGCAGCACCATGCGCAACGATGAAAAATATAAAGAACGCGTCAGCCCAAGACCGCTCAAGGCCACCAGCCCGCCTAAGATCAGCACCAATAGCGCGGCCAGCCCCAAATCAAGAGGTGTTAGTTCAATTAAATTCATGCGGCAGCCCCTTTTTGCATCAACTGCATTTCCATACTGCGATCGGCAATCCGCTCACGTTGTAGCGGATCATGACTCACCCAAATCGCCGTCGCCTGAGCCTCTTGCAGGTAGGCACGTACCACCTGTTCCATTTTCAGAGTGCTGTCCGGATCAAGATTGGCGCTCGGTTCATCCAATAAAATCACTTGCGGGCGCTGAACCAATAAACGCAACAAACCCAAACGCTGGCGCTCACCGCTGGAAATACCATCGACTTCACGCTGCAATATCGCCTCGTCCAAACCAAGGCTTGCTAGAGCATCGACACTTGGCTTGGTCGCAAAGTGCTGCTCAACGCGCACCGCCCACCAACCCGACTCGGCTGGAAGATAGGCCACCTTGCGCCGCCATAGATTGGCCGGCATCTGCTGCTGCTCAACACCCTGCAAAAACACCGCACCCTGATGAAGCTCAAGATCAACCAAAGCGCGCAAAAACTGCGATTTACCGCTGCCTGACACTCCAAAAAGGCACAGCAACTCACCCGCCGCAAGCGTGAGACTCATCGGCGCAAAATACGCCCCCGCCAATGCTTGCACATCCAGCACAATCGAGTTCTGCACCTTAATCACTTCCCCTCCAACACAAAAATTTACAGCTATCCGATGGGTGCATATAAAAAATCTATCAACCCCATGCTGAAATACAATTTCATATTGACATCAACATTACTTATATTGATTCCACGCACCACGCCGTGGTGTGTTTTGTCCATCTACTTATTTTGAGGAAAACCCCATGTCCGAAATGACTGTATCCCTGCCCCGTTTGAATGAGCGTGCGCCTGAGTTCGACGCACCCACCACCTACGGTCGCAAGACCCTGAAAGACTACGAAGGCAAGTGGTTGGTGCTGTTCTCACACCCCGCCGACTTCACCCCCGTCTGCACCACCGAGTTCACCGCGTTTGCCAAAGCGCACAAAGACTTTTTAGCCATTAACTGCGAACTGCTCGGCTTGTCCATCGACAGCCACTACTCGCACATTGCTTGGGATCGCAACATCAAAGAAAAATTCGGCGTGGAAATTACCTTCCCGATTATTGCCGACCTTTCAATGAACGTTGCCAAATCCTTTGGCATGGTGCACCCCGGAGCCTCCGACACGCAAGCCGTGCGCGCCACCTTTGTGATTGACCCGCAAGGCGTATTGCGTGCCATGCTCTACTACCCGATGAGCAATGGTCGCTCCATCCCGGAAATTCTGCGTCTGGTCAAGGCACTGCAAACCTCCACCGAGCACGGTGTCGCCACTCCAGAAGGCTGGCAGCCTGGTGACAAAGTCATTGTCCCACCGCCCGCCACCGCCGAAGAAGCCGAGCGTCGCTTCAATAGTGGCGAGTATGAATGTGTGGATTGGTACTTCTGCAAGAAATCCATCTAATCGGCTCATTTTGAGCTAAACGCCCCAACCCCGGCACTTGCCGGGGTTTTTTCTATCTGTAATCTTCACGATTCGCGTATTCTTGCAATACCACATCAATCATTTTTATGGAGACACCCTCATGGCCCCTTGGTCACTACGCCACTTAAGCCTCATGGCACTCGTCGAAGCCAGTTCGCTCATTGCCCTGTTTTTAATCGCCATGCCACTCAAATACATGGCCGATTTGCCCATAGCCGTGAAAATCGTCGGCCCGATTCATGGCGCGCTTTTCTTGTGGACACTCGGCTTTCTTTTGTTCGTTTTAGCGCGTCGCCAACTGCCGCTGCTCAAAGGCTTTCTGTTTTTTATCGCCATGCTGATTCCGTTTGCTGGCATTTGGTCGCACCGCATGATCGACCAACGCATTGCCGAATACAACGCCGGTCATACCGCAAGCTGAACCCAAGCCTTAAAAAATGCCTGCAAAACCCCAGCAAACACCGAGGTCATCGGCGCTTGTAAATGTCATATTAAATGCGTAGGTTTTATAGGCGCATAACGCAACCTGATTTAACCCTGTCATTCAACTTGTGGAGTTCACCATGTTCAAGACCACCCTCCTTGCCGCCGCTCTTTCACTTGCAAGCGTCAGCGCATTTGCAAACCCAGCCGCACAACCCGCCGCCCCTGCCGCTGCACCACTGACCTTAGGCGAACAATTCGTTGTACGCGCCTATGCCGGTCAACTCGAAGGTTTGGCATTGACCAATGTCATCAAGGCCAAAACCGTAGGTATCGCCGTCAACAACAGCACCATCTGTGTTGCTCTTGCTGGTGCGCTCGCCGGTGAGTTTGTTGCTCACAACAAAAATGATGGCCTAGAAGCAGGTAAAAAAGGCGAAACACCCGTCCGCCGTCTTGACATCGTGGCCTACACCGACAAAACCGACCCCGCTGTCGCTGTCAATTCACTCAAAGACAAAGACGCAGTGGCTCTTCTTTTTGGAGGTCAACTCTCCGACGAAGTCAACGCCGCCGCCGTCAAGAGCACCTTGGCCGAACTCGCCAAAAACAACTACGCCGGCGCAATCTTCCTGCACTTAACCGTTGCCGCCAAAAAGTGGGTTGACCAAGCCGCAAGCGAAGACCCCGCCATTGCTAAATACCTTGCCGACAAAGCCAACGTGTATTCCCTAGCCGTCAACGTTGACAAAAAAGAAGGCTGCGTCAAACAAATGAGCTACAAAGATGGCAAAACCACTGCCACCACTGTATTCAACACCCCGCTCAACGACGGCTTCCTTGGCCTGTTCAAGCGCCGCTTGATTCCTGCACAATAAGTTTTTAATGAGTGCGCGGCTTAGTTGCAGCGCCTCAATCCAACAACCTTCAAGCGCCCAAGTGGCGCTTTCTTTATACGCGACCTAAGAGCCTGTTCAAAGTCTTAATCAGCGGATGCAGTGCAAGCGAAAATCGACCAAAAAAAGCGGAGCATAGATCACTATGTGAGCATTTTTAGGATTAGGACTTACGCAGAATGGCGGTTTTACCCCCTCCCCCTTGATGGGGGAGGGCTGGGGAGAGGGTGGAGTTGTGGCGCAAGCCTATGTTCTGGCTAAGATTTCCCCCTCTCCCCAACCCTCTCCCGCGAGGGGAGAGGGAGCTAAATCCACGGTTTTGCGTAAGTCCTAAGGATGATTTTTACGCCATAATGCGCCGCTCAGCGAGACTTTGGACAGGTTCTAACATGTACACAAATCATTAAGGCTCAACACCATGACACCCCTGCAACAACAAATTGCCGCCGCTCACCTCGAACTGATTCAACTCACCCTCGCCGCCGCGCATGACCCTCATGCCAAAGCGCAACTTGGCACATTACTTAACACCATGCACGATGACGGTTGGCAAGCTCTCAGCCATACCCTGCAAACTCGCCTCGGCCTTGCCACCCATGAACCCGTTGCCAGCCAACTTGATGACGAAGACCAAAGCATTCTCGAACTCATCGACTACGCGCAACAGCACCCCGCTGCCTTTAAGGTATTCGCCCAACAAGCCGCCACCCACAACCTGCAACACACCGCACAAGCCCTCGCCGCCCTGCTCTATGCCGCCACCCTCGGCGAACGCGAAGCCCTAGAAACCCTCGCCGAACTACACCAAGCCGCCGACACCCCCGAAGCCCGCGCCACCAGCGCCGCCCTCATCCACATCGTCGAAGGCGAACGCCGTCTTGATGCGTTAAACCACAACTTACCCAAAGAACAAGCACAACTGCTTCAAGCGGTGCTGGAAGAATTGAAGCGACTTGAAACCTAAAACCCCCGCTCCATCGGCACCTGCCACGCCCAAGGCCAAGCCTCGCGCGCACAACGCACCTCGGGCTCTGCACCTGCCCGCAAGCGTATCTGAATCCGACCGCATGAAGGCGTATCCACAATCTGCGCCCCTAGCTGCACATATCGCGCCATGACATCGACCCGTGGATGCTTGAACGGATTGCGATAGCCCGCCGACACCACCGCCAGCGTTGGATTAACTGCCGCAAGAAAACGCACATCCGATGATGTTTTACTGCCGTGATGCGGCACTTGCAGCACCTCGGCGCGCAAATCTTCACCCGAGGCTAGTAAAGCCAGCTCCGCCCGTCGTTCGATGTCTCCAGTCAGTATCACACGCCCAGCTAGCGACTCGATTTTAAGCACACAACTCCAGTCATTATCTTTGTCGCTGGCAAACCCCGCCCCCGGATGCAACACCTTAAAACTTACATCATCCCACGCCCAATAAAGCCCCTGCCGACAAGCCTGCGCACCCTGCACCGTCTCCCCACCCGACCACACGCCACCCAAAGCCACGCCTTGCTCAATCGCCCGCAACCCACCCGCATGGTCAATATCGCCATTACTCAACATCAGCACATCCAGCCGCCCAAGCCCAAGGCTGCGCAGCACAGGCAAGACCACCTCATCTCCCGCATCGCGCCCGCCGAAATTCACCGGCCCCGCGTCATACAACATTTGATGCGTCGCCGTGCGCAGCAATACCGCCTGCCCCTGCCCCACATCCAACCAATCCAGCCATAACTCACCGATTGCTGGCTGCTCCAAACGCGGCAAAAACAGCGGCAAAAATAACAGCAACGCCAAGCCGCGCAACGGCACACCCCGCGGAGCCAGCAACCACAACACTCCTGGCACCGCCAAAACAAACGCCCAAGCACTAGGTGTCGGCGGAAACCACAACGCCCACGGCACGGATGTCATCTGTGCAAGCAGCCACATCAAAGCATCCAGCGAGCGCAAGGCCAACCAAAGCAGAATCTCGCCAAGCGGCGCATAAACAAAACTCAGCAACGTGCCCAACAAGGCCAGCGGAGTCACCCACAAACTCACCCAAGGAATCGCCAACAAATTCGCCAAAGGGCTCACCCAAGAGCCACGCTGAAACAGCAACACAGTCAACGGCAACAAACCCACAAACGCCGCCCACTGCGCCGTACCTAACTCGCGCCACCACACAGGCCGCACCAACTGCCCGCTGGAGGAAAAAATCAACAAACCCACTGCCGCAAACGAAAGCCAAAAACCCACATCCAGCGCCGATAACGGGTCCCACAACAGCACCAGCAGCAAAGCCAAACCCAAAATATCGCGCGCCACCAGCTCGCGCCGTACCACCACCGCCAATACCAGCGCCAGCAACATAAACAAAGTACGCTGCGTTGGCACCGAAAACCCCGCGAGCAAGCTATACGCCAAAGCCGCCAGCAGCCCCGCCAACGCCCCCGCCACCTTTGCTGGCATCCACAAGGCCAAACGCGGCAGCCGCCGCCAGCCCCACGCCACCAACCACCACATCATCCCGGCAATCATGGTCACATGCAGCCCGGAAATCGCCAGCAAATGATTCGTACCACTGGCAAGCAACACCTCCCACTGCGTCTCGCTCATCAAGGAGCGATCCCCCAGCACCAACCCCAATACCAACCCCGCCGACGGCTCACCCGCCATCAGCACCATCAAATGCTCACGCACCCGCCAACGCAGCGCATCCACACTCCACGCCGCAGCCGCAGCCACCCGCTCACCCGAAGACACCGAACCCGTCGCCTGCACCCCATGGCGAAACAGCCAAGCCTCATAATCCATGCCCACACCGTTCACCCAACCATGCGGACGCTTGAGCCGCGCCGTCACCCGCCAAATATCCCCAGGGCGCAACAACGGCGCATCGTCATACCAATACAAACGCAAGGTCTTGGGAAAATGCTCGACACCAGCAGGCTTGAGCACCACCTGCGCCGCAAATGCCGTCCCACGGGTTTTGGGTTCAGACAACCCCGCCACACGCACCTCAAAGGTCAGCTTCTGCATCTCCAAAGCCGCAGGCAACCAGTGGCTACGCACCTCATGCACCGCAAGCCCGCCCCAAGCCATACTCAACACCAACCACGCAAGCCCGACAAAAACAGCACGCCGCGCCGCAAAAAACCACCCCCCAACCACCATCAAAAGCGCGACACAAAAAAGGGCAACCCCCTGCAAAGCCAGCCACAGAAATACCAAAACAGAAGCCACACCCACCAGCAAAACAAGCGCCATCAACCAAAGCGGCGGAACACTCCATTTGGAACGAATTTGGGCATCGCCTAAACTTTTGACAGGTTTTAGCATCGAAGAATCATCATTAAGCTAACGTTCCACACCATGCACATTCACCCCATTCCCGCGTTTGAAGACAACTACATCTGGCTCATCACCCATGGCGAAAACGCCGCCGTCATCGACCCCGGTCAAGCCGAACCAGTAATTAGCTATCTTGAAGCCCACAACCTCAAGCTCCAAACCATCCTGCTCACCCACCACCACTACGACCATATCGACGGCGCACAAACCTTGCGTGAACGCTACGCCTGCCCTGTTTATGGCGCAAAAATGCGCGAAATCGACACCCTTGCGCAAAACGAAGGCGATAGCATCGACCTAAGCCTCTACGGCCTTGGCCTCTGGCAAGTCATCGCCACCCCAGGCCACACGCTCGATCATCTCGCCTACTTTAGTCCGTCATCGCCGCCTTCGCTGTTTTGTGGCGACACCCTGTTTGGCGCAGGTTGCGGCAAACTCTTCGAAGGCACGGCAGAACAAATGCAGAACTCACTTGAAAAAATTCGCGCCCTATCCAACGACACGCTTATTTATTGCGGCCACGAATACACCCTCGACAACCTGCGCTTCGCCTCCTTAGCCGAACCTAACAACGCCGCCATTGAAAAACGCATCATCGCCTCCCGCGAACAACGCACACGCGGTGAACCCACCTTACCCAGCACGCTCGCCCTAGAAAAAGCCACTAACCCCTTCCTACGTTGGGATCAAACCGAACTATTGGACAACGCATCAGCCCACACCCAGCAAAGCCTGAACACCGCTGCCGCCGTCTTTGCCGCTGTGCGCGCATGGAAAGATGACTTTGACCGGCAACCCGCATAATCATCGGCTTATTGAACCGTAATTCAACAGACTTGCTTTTCAATACCTTGCCTCATACCCCCGCCCTCGGTACGATGCTTTTTTGCCACTTTTGAGTCCACGGCATTTATGCGCCTTCTCTATGTACTATTCGGCTTGACCCTTCTTACCCTCAGCGGCTGTGCGCAGATGGACACGCGCGACGAAACTGACACCCTCGCCGACGAACAAAAAAACGAAGAACTGTACCGTCTACCCATCGCCCCCACGCGCGTCGCCCCGCAAGACAACGACACCCCGCGCGCGGACTACGGCCTGTGGACACGCCTCGGGCAAAACTTCAGCATGCACACCATCGAAAATGAACGCATTGATGCTGAAGTTTTTTTCTACCAATCACGCCTCGACCAACTCAATCGCACCACCAAGCGCGCCGAACCCTACTTATTCTTTATCGTCGAGCAACTCCGCGAACGCGGTATGCCGCTGGAACTTGCTCTGCTGCCCATCGTAGAAAGTTCCTACCAACCCCAAGCCACCTCACGCGCCCAAGCCGCCGGATTGTGGCAATTTATCCCCAGCACTGGCACACACTTCGGCCTGAAGCAAAACTGGTGGTACGACGGCCGCCGCGACATACAAGCCTCAACCCAAGCCGCACTCGACTATCTGCAATACCTCAACACTATGTTTAATGGCGACTGGGCACTCAGCCTTGCGGCCTACAATGCCGGCGAAGGCACCATCAGCCGCGCCGTCCAAAAAGCCCAAGCCAAGGGCGAACCTTCCGATTATTGGTCACTCGATCTGCCCGACGAAACCGAACATTATGTTCCGCGCCTGCTCGCCTTGGTGCGTATGTTCCACAACCCCGAAAGCTGTGGCCTCACACCGCACCGCGTCGAAGATGTCCCGGTATTCACCCAAATCACCTTTGATAAGCCGCTCGATTTATCCAAAATCGCCACCGCTGTATCCATGTCCGAAGCCGACCTGTACCGCTTTAACCCTGCCTTCAAACGCGGCGTGAATGGACATGGCCAGGATGTCGTCGCGCTACTGTTGCCGCACGACAAAGCCGAACAATTGCGTGGGCGCAACATGGAAGACTTTTGCGTCACTCTCGCTCCGCCGCATAAGGTGACGTTAAAAAAAGCCGAAAGCCTTGCCTCCATTGCCAAGCGTTACGGCGTCAGCCCAAGCGAGATTCGTGACATCAATCCCGCCCTGCCGAGCAAACTCAAGCGCGGCCAAAGCCTGCTTGTGCCATCAAATCGCATGATTGCGGGGCGACCCGGCAGTGTCGTCGTCGCCGAGGCCGACACCCCCGCGCAACCCGACCCGCTCAAACTGCCCGCCAAAGAGCGTTACACCGTCGCACCCAAAATCACGCATTCAGTCAGTGCGGGCGACAGCCTGTTCAACATCTCGCGCAAATATGGGGTCACGCCCAATGAGCTGGCCTCATGGAATAAACTCAATGCCAAATCCACCCTCAAAGCTGGGCAAAAGCTGACCGTATATTGCGAACTGCCCGCCCAAGCAAACGCGGATAAAAATAAAGTCACCGCCCCCAAAAACAACGCAAAACCAGCCGCTACAACGGCAAGCACCGAAAAACCAACTCGCCCTGCCACCACCTACACCGTCAAAAAAGGCGACACCCTGCACTCCATCGCCCAGCGCTTCAAAGTCACCGTGGCGCAACTCCGCGATTGGAACAAGCTCAAAGCCAATGACCATATCAACCAAGGTCAGACGATTATCGTGGCTGCCGCCGACAAAAAGCCCAACCGAGCTTCGTAATTCATCGCTGAAACACCCTCGTCACATCCATCCTTCAGGCTTGCTGCGTTATTTAATCTGAAGGAAAAATCTCGCCATGCAAACCCACGACGACCTGCAGCACCGCCTGAACCAAGAGCGCTTGGATAGCTTCGATGAGTCATTCGAGCTTGAGCTAGAGGACGATCTCGCCGATCACGTTCTCGGTCTGGATGCCACGCCGCAAGATGAAGCCAGCCGCAACCAGCGCCTGCACTACTTCCGCGAACTGCTGCGCTTGCAAGGCGAATTGGTCAAACTGCAAGACTGGGTGCAACACACCAAACAAAAAATTGTCATCCTGTTTGAAGGCCGCGATGCAGCCGGCAAAGGTGGCGTGATTAAACGCATCACCCAACGCCTAAACCCGCGCGTCTGCCGCGTCGTAGCCCTGCCCGCCCCCAACGATCGCGAGCGCACGCAATGGTATTTCCAGCGTTACGTCGCCCATCTTCCCGCCGCAGGTGAAATGGTGCTGTTTGACCGAAGCTGGTACAACCGCGCCGGTGTTGAGCGCGTGATGGGCTTTTGTAACGATCATGAATACGAAGAATTTTTCCGCAGTGTGCCTGAATTTGAACGCATGTTGGTTCGCTCCGGCATCACCGTGATCAAATACTGGTTCTCGATTACCGACGACGAACAACACATGCGTTTTACCAGCCGCATCCACGACCCGCTGAAACAATGGAAACTCAGCCCGATGGATCTCGAATCGCGCCGCCGCTGGGAGGACTACACCAAGGTCAAGGAAATCATGTTAGAGCGCACGCATATCCCCGAAGCCCCCTGGTGGATTGTCGAAGCCGTGGACAAGAAAAAAGCTCGTCTCAACTGCATTCACCACCTGCTCAGCCAGTTCAACTACTTTGAAATTGAACGCCCATTGGTAGTGTTGCCTGAGCGTGTGCGCAATGCCGAGTACTATCGCCAGCCCGTTCCACCCGAGATGATCGTGCCGGAAGTGTATTGATTGGTTGTTCAGCAAACGAAGGTTTGGTGGACATTCGCGCCAAAGGCGCGATTTGGATTTGGATTTGGATTTCATCCCCCCTTTTGATGCCGCCGTGGGCTAAGCTGCAAACGCTGGGTAAAAGCGCCATGGATGGCGCATTTAGCCCCTTTGCGACATGGATGTCGCGTAGGGGCGACCCGGCTTTTGCAGCTTACGCCACGGCTTGCCCGCAGGGCGACGGAATCCATCCATGGATTCCGCCCTCACGGGGGACGCTTTGCGTCCTAACGCCGTTCCTGACGGCGTTTTTGCATCAACGGGGTGCATTTCTTTGGTTACTTTCTTTGTGCACGCAAAGAAAGTAACTCGCCCGTATCAAACATGCTTTTTGCGAAGTTGCACCCTGGAAACGGGCGAAACAATGCCACCGTCCTAGAACGGGTGGTGGGCTTTTTCGCCCGTCTTGACGTTGCACTCTGCACACAACGTGATTGATACGGGCGAGTAACTTTTCTTGCTCGTGCAAGAAAAGTCACCAAAAGAACACGCCCCAAGGGGTCGCCCTTCGGGCAAGCCGTGAACGAAGCGCCTCCGGCAAGGCCGTCCCCACGCAACATCCATGTTGCGACGGGACTAAACAGGCCATCCATGGCCTGTTTACCCTGCCTACAGCACTCCGTTCACGGCGACCCCAAACGGGGATGGGCAAAACAAAATCCAAATCCGCGCCTTTGGCGCAGAAGTAGCAAACCTTCGTTTAATGAACACGTTCTAGCGGGTATTGACCCCGGATGGTCCGAACGCCCAGGTGCGTAAGATGGTGATCTGGTCGTATTTTTCGCGCATTTCCACGGGGAACTTGGCGTAGGGTTCGCCTAAGCGCACGATGTTTTCTGCGGCATCGTCCAGTACTTTGTGCCCAGAAGACTGACGCACTTTGATGGATAAGACTTTGCCCCAAGCATCGAGTTTGACTTCGAGTATCAGGCGGCCGCTTAGGTTTTTGCGGCGTGCTTCATTGGGGTAGTTCTGGTTGCCGATGGTTTCGACTTTGTTGACCCATGCGTTCAAATAGGCGGCTTCCGCGCCGTAGCGGGTGTTGGCGGTGAGGACGGCGCTGCGGGCTTCGATGTCGTCGCGTAGGCTTTGTTGCAGTACGTCGGATTTTAGACGCGCCATTTGCAGGCCGCGCTCGGTGAGTGAAGTGGTGGCGGGCGGTGTGGCCTCTTGCTGCGGGGTCGGGGGTTTGGGCGGGCGCGGCGGTGCAAGCGGTTTTGGGGGGGGCGCTTTTTTATCCGTGCTGGCGGATTGTTTCTCGATGATTTTTTCTGGGCGCGGCGCAGGTGGCGGTTGCACGGGCTCGATTGGGGCTGGCTCAGGTTCAGACATGGGCGGCGTGGGTGGTTGCGGCGGCGCAAGGGTGGGGCGTGTGGGCGTGTCGATATCCGGAGCAGCGGCTCGGCTCGGCTCAAGGGCGCGCTGGTCGCGTTCGGCAATCATGTCGGCATTTTTTGGCGGCGCTGCGTCGGGTAGAGCTTGCAAATCAATTTGGATAATGGGCAAGGAGGATTTAGGCGGGGTGCGTGTGGGGGATGCAAAATGAATCGCAAGCAACACAAGATGAATGCTTAGTGCAATCGCAAGTGCAGTCAGTAGCGGCTTGCGCTCGCGTGCGGGTTCGCTCCACGCCAATGAGGCATTCATGTGCTATCTCCCACGGGAATGATGTTCAGCGGCGGCGTGCCTTTGGGTAGCATGAGTTGCGGTGCAAGCGTACTGCTCGCGTGTAGCCCGCCGTGTTCGTCCACCAGTAGAAACGCATCGATACCCATGTGCGCGGCAACCTTGGCTGCATTCTGCTGGCCTGCGGCGAGCATGGCGGTGGCTGCGGCATCGGCTTGCAGAGCATCGTGGGTGATGACCGTGACGCTGACTAAGCCTGAGGACGGCCAGCCGGTGCGCGGGTTGATGACGTGGCTGTAGCGACGGCCTTGGTAGGTGAATTGTTTGCGGTAACTGCCGGAGGTGAACACGGCATTCGAGCCGTCCGTGTCGAGCGTGGCGAGTGCGCCTTCGGCAAATGGGTTTTGAATGGCTACGCGCCAAGGGCGTAGCCCGGCTTGACCGAGGGCGAATAAATCGCCGCCGGTGTCGAGAAGGGCGTGGTGAATGCCATCGCTTTGCAGTTTCGCCATGACTTTTTGCGCCACAAAGCCTTCGGCAATGGCGTTGAAGTCCAGTTGTACATGCGGATTTTTGCAGCGAATGCGTGTGCTATCGAGTTCTAAATCGCTCATGCGGGGCGGCGGCTGCATGAGTGCGTCGATGGCGCTTGGTGCGGGCGGGGTGCGCTCCACATTGGGCTGGCTTGAGTGAAAGCCCCAGAGCTTGACCAGTGCGCCGATGGCGGGGGAGAAATAGCCGTTGCTTTGCGCTTCAAGTGCCGTGCCGTGTTCAATCCATGAGCCGAGTGCAGGGTCAAGGTCAATCCATTCGCCTGATGGTAGTTGCTTGTTCAGGCGGGTGAGCGGCGAGTCCTGCCAAGGATGGATAATGGCGTATTCCTGTTTGAACTGCTGCTCGATGTGGTTGAGCACATTTTCAATGGGCTGCGGCGCATCGTCGCTGAGGCTGAGTTGAATCAGCATGCCGTAGAGCAGAAAGCCCATGGTTTGGATGCGGGGTTGCGGGGCAGTGCAACTGCTGGCAACGAGCGGCGCAAACGGCGCATATTTTAGGAAGTCGCGGCGGTTCATTGCGTGATGTTCTTGGCCAATGCGTCCAAAAGATTGCCGGCAATATCAGTACCATAGCAGGCATCCAGCTCGCGGATGCAGGTGGGGCTTGTGACATTAATTTCGGTCACAAAATCACCAATTACATCTAAGCCGACAAAATACAGCCCCATGGCGCGCAGGGTGGGGCTGATTTGCGCGCATAGCCAGCGGTCGCGTTCGGTCAATTCAACGCCAACGCCGCGCCCGCCTGCGGCAAGATTGGCGCGGAACTCGCCGCTCGGTGGGATGCGCGCCAAGGCGTAGGGCACGGGTTCACCGTGAATCAGCAAAATGCGCTTGTCGCCTTGGGTGACGGCTGGGAGGAATTTTTGCGCCATAATCCAGTGCGTGCCGTGGTGTGTGAGCAGTTCGACGGCGGTGCCAAGGTTCATGTCGCCTTGCTTAATGCGGAACACGCCTTGGCCGCCCATCACATCCAGCGGTTTGAGGACGATTTCTCCGTGTTCCTGCAAAAAAGCGCGGATATCCGCCTCGCGGCTGCTGACCAAGGTGGGCGGAATGCACTGCGGAAAATGCGTGGCAAAGAGCTTTTCATTGACCGCTTGCAGGGCAGAAGGGCGATTGGCTACCAGTACGCCGTCGCGCTCGGCTAGGGCAAGAATCTGCGTGGCGTGCAAATAGCGTGCATCAAACGGCGGGTCTTTGCGCATGAGCAAAATATCGAGTTCTGCAAGCGGCATGAGCGTGGGTGTGCCGAGGCTGAACCAGTCGCTGGTGTTGTCGCTGACGCTCACCGAGCGGGCGTGACCGTAGGCGATTCCATCTCGCACCAACAAATCGCCCAGCTCGAAATACCAGCATTCCCAGCCACGTCGCTGTGCGGCCAGCAGCATGGCAAAGCTGGAATCCTTGTAGGGTTTGATGGAGTCGATGGGGTCCATCACCATGCCGAGTTTCATGCCAAGCTCTCTTGGGTAAGCAATTCAGCCTGTTCGCGTGCGGCAGCCAAAAGCGCTAGGCGCGCAATCACGCCGTAGGCATAAAAACGATTCGGCGGCGCATCGGGTGCCAAATGGCTATTCGGCGTGGCGCAGGCATCGGCGAAGGCCAGTGGCACAAAATGCGAGCCGGGATGATTGAGGTTCTCATCAATGCCGCGCTGGGTGTGGACACGATAGAACCCGCCGACGACGAAGCGGTCGATCATGTACACCACGGGTTCGGCGACAGCATCGTCAATGCTCTCGAAGGTGTACACGCCTTCTTGCACAATGACCCGCGAAATCCCCAAGCCTTCTTTGCTTGCGGCCATGCGCGTGCGCTCTTTGCGGTTTAGATTGCGCACTTCGTCCGCCGAGCGTGCGGTCATCACCCCCATGCCGTAGGTGCCTGAGTCGGCTTTAACCACCACGAACGGCTCACGTTCGATGCCATATTCAGCATATTTGGCACGGATGCGTGTCAGTAGGCCATCGACGCGCTCGGCGAGGCAGTCTTCGCCTTCGCGCTGCATGAAGTCAATATCGCCGCAGTTATCAAACAGCGGGTTGATGAGCCAAGGGTCGATGTCGATAATTTTGGCAAACTCATTCACTACATCATCGTAATGCCTGAAATGGTTGGATTTTTGACGTTTCCACCAGCCTAAATCCATGGGTGGAATGATGCTTTGTTCAATATCCTGCAAAATTGGCGGAATGCCGCCGGAAAGATCGTTATTCAGCACCACGGCGCAGGGCGAAAAGCCGCCGGCTTCAATGCGCCGGCCTTTGCGTTCGAGCGGCAAAAGCTCAAGACTGCGTCCAGAGGGTAGTTCAATGTTTAAGGCTTCGGTTTGTTCCTCAATCAGCGAACCCACCTTGACCTCATAGCCCGCTTGTTCGGCTAAATCGCGCAAGGTGGCAACGCTTTCAAGGTAATTCAAATTGCGCGTATGGCGTTCGGGCAGGAGCAATAAGCCGCGCGCTTGCGGGCATAAATGCTCCATCGCCGATTGCAGAGCGTGAATGCACAGTGGCGCAAACGCCGGGTTGAGGTTGTTAAACCCCGCTGGGAACAGGTTGGTATCCACCGGCGCGAGCTTATAGCCCGCGTTGCGTAAATCGACTGAGCAGTAAAAAGGCACCGGTGTCTTCAAAAATGCTTGTCTAAGCCACGTTTCAATTTGGGTCTGCTGCGCCAAGAGGTGCGACTCAATTTCCTCAAGCGGATTTTGTTGGGCGGTGGTCAAGAACGGGACAGTATCGAGAGGGGGCATAGTGTTGAACTTCAAAAGGTTCGGAAAAAAAACATGCTTCTAGTCTAACAGGCCGTTACTTATGCGCTAATCTTTGTGGCGCAGTGATTGTTTTTGTCATATAACATGCGCTAGATTCGCAAAAGTTAACGGGCGGCGCTGACGAATACGTTGGTGCGGTCAACGAAATCGAGGATGTGATGCGTGGATGCGATGCAAGATGAAGTCAAGGCGCCTCAGGCTGAATTTAGTCATCTCAGGGTCATGGTGGTGGATGATAGTAAAACTATCCGCCGCACAGCGGAGACTCTGCTTGCCAAGGCTGGGTGCGTTGTAGATTCGGCGGTGGATGGTTTTGACGCGCTTGGACGAGTGTCGGCATTTGATCCTGATTTAATCTTTATTGATGTGCTCATGCCGCGTCTTGATGGTTATCAAACCTGTGCGCTGATTAAAAACAATCCACGTTTCCGGTCGATACCGATCATCATGTTGTCTAGCAAAGACAGTATTTTTGACAAGGCGCGCGGACGGATTGTTGGTGCAAGTGATTATTTGACCAAGCCTTTTACGAGCGAAGAGCTGATGGCGGCACTGCATCGATATGCGCGCAAACAAGAGATGGCTTAGGTTTTAAGTCGTAATGTGATGGCTCCCATTTTTTAGTTTTAATTTAGGTTGGATGCACCATGGCTAACATTCTTATTGTTGATGACTCCCCCACCGAGCGACATGTCCTGAAGACCATTTTGTCCAAGTACAACATCAATCTTGCCTTTGCCACCAACGGTGAAGAGGGCGTTGAGGCAGCCAAAGCCTCTAAGCCTGATCTGATTTTGATGGATGTGGTGATGCCGGGTTTGAATGGCTTTCAGGCCACGCGCTTGTTGTCCAAAACCGCTGAAACCGCCGATGTCCCGGTGATTATGGTGAGCACCAAAGATCAGGAAACCGATAAGATTTGGGGGATGCGCCAAGGTGCGAAGGGTTATTTAACCAAGCCCGTGCAAGAAGCTGACTTGATGCGCGTCATTCGTGAATTTATTCAGGTCTAAGCAGCATGACCACTCCGTTCGCGCACTTGAAAGCACTCGAAAGCCTCGCACTTAAACAGTCGGTTGGCTTGCCCCAGCGCGAGAAGGTGGCTCAATATTGGACGGCGCTGGCTTACAGGCTGGGCGATGAAACCTTTGTGACCCCACTGGATCAGGTGGTCGAGGTTTTGCCACTGCCGGAAATGACTCGCCTGCCCTTGGCGCAGCCGTGGGTGCAAGGGGTGATTAGTCGGCGTGGCGAACTCACGCCGGTGTACGATTTTTTGGGTTTGATTGGTCGAGGCAGTGTCGCGATGGATGGTCGGGCGCGTTTAATTGTGGCGCGTCTTGGCGGGTGGCCTTTGGCGTTGATGGTGAGTGAATCACTCGGTTTGCGCCATTTTCAAGTCGATGCACGCCGAGCATTTGATGAGCCTGCGCCAGAGTTGAAAGATGTTGTGGTTGAAGAGGTTGTTGAACCTTGGCGTTCATGGAAAATTCTTGATTTGCAACGTCTTTTGCGTGGTGAGGCTGTGCTGAATGTTTCGGCTTTAGCGTGATTTTTGGTTTTGGGTAATGATTTTTTCTGATGCTTTTGAGTAAGCAGTTCGAGCAAGCACTAAAAGGGGAAAAGGTATGGCACAGAGCAAGCAGGCACAGGCACAAGGTCTTAGCCGCTACGTAGTACCGCTGATGACAGCGGCGGCGTTGCTGCTGATCGCTACGGTGGGTGTTTTTAGTTACGTCGCCTATGTGGATAACAACCGCTTGCAGTGGCGCTTGGCGACGACGCAGCTGGAGCGCTTTGTGCCGGACCTGATGAGCGATGCTCTGCGTGCCTCCTCAGGGAACTCGGACGCGGCGACCGCATTGCAAGCCAAAATTATCATTTTCAATGGCTTGTTGGATGACTTGCAGAACGGTAATAAGGCCAATCGTATGCCGGCTTTAAAACCCAATATGCAGCCAAAGCTTGAAGCCGTGCGCTACAACTGGGATCAAGTGCGTCCAGGTTTGGAAAAGGTTGCCGCCGCTGAGTCTATTTATAGCAGCGTGAGTGAGGCAGGTGAGTTGATTAACCAGGAAACTCAAGAACTTTCGGCCTTGAGTGACGAGGTGGTGCAGTCTTTGTTGCGCGCGAATGTTGGTGCAACGCAGATTTATTTGGCGCAGCGTCAGAGCTTCCTGATTGTGCGCATCAAGGCGGCGGCTTTGCGGTTGCAGAACGGGAACGCATTTAGCTCGGTCGCTTTGGAAAAGCTTGGGCGGGATGCGGCTTTATTTGAGCGCTCCCTAGATGGCATGCTTACTGGCAAAGAAGGCTCGGGGCTGCAAAAAGTCGAAGACCCTGCCGCACGAGATGCCTTGCGCCAAATGGCGGTGAAGTACAGTGCGGTACGCGAGGCGGTGCAGGTGATTCTTGCCGAGGGTCCGCAACTCATTGAAGTAGGCCGAGCATTTGAACAGGCGGATTTGCTTTCAACCAGTTTGTTTGCATCGGCGGCTGATTTACAGAAAGCCACGGTCGCTGAACATGACGGCTTGTTTACAACCACCGTGATAGGTTATGTCTTGGCGGTTGCAACCCTGTTGTTCGTGATGCTCTTGGGTATTGTTTTGGTGCGTGATGCTCGCCGCCGTGAGGCGCTGACTGCGGCACAGAACGAACGTGACCAGCAAGCGATTCTGAGTCTGCTGGATGAAATGATGAATCTTGCGGAGGGCGATCTTTCGCAGCACACCACGGTGACCGAAGATATTACCGGGGCAATTGCCGACTCGGTGAACTACTCGATTGATGCCTTGCGTGATCTTGTTCTTACCATGAAACGCACCTCGGTGCAGGTGTCTGAAGCGGCAAACGATTCGCGGGATAGCTCGTTGCGTTTGTCGGCATCCAGCCAAGAACAGGCTGAACAGATCGAACGCGCCAGTGAGCAGGTGAATGTGATTGCGTTAAAAGTGGGCGAGGTGGCTGAAAACGCACAAACCTCGGCTGAAGTTGCGGCCTCCTCGATGGAAGTGGCGCGTAAAGGGGGTGAAGCGGTACGTCAAACCATTCAAGGAATGGAAGGCATCCGTGAGCAAATTCAGGATACCTCCAAGCGTCTCAAGCGTTTGGGTGAATCGTCACAAGAGGTGGGTGACATCGTTGGGTTGATTACCGACATTGCGGATCAGACCAACATTCTGGCCTTGAACGCGGCGATTCAGGCGGCGATGGCTGGAGATGCGGGACGCGGCTTCGCTGTGGTTGCGGACGAAGTTCAACGCCTTGCGGAGCGTGTAGGTAATGCGACCAAGCAAATTGAAAGCTTGGTTAAAACGATCCAGTCCGATACGCAAGAAGCCATGCTCTCCATGGAGCAAACGACCTCTAACGTGGTTGAAGGTGCGCAGATTGCGGAAAACGCCGGTCGCTCACTCGAAGAAATTGAAATGGTATCGTCTGAGCTCGCCGAGCAGATTCGCACGATTGCTCAAGCGGCACGTGAGCAGCTTGATGAAGCGGCGCGTATTCGTGAAACCATGAACCGTATTAGTGAAGAAACCAATGTGTCCGCCATGAACTCGCAAGTTTCAGCCAATAAGGTGGGGCAGTTGACCGGTCTTGCTCAAGAGCTGCAAAACTCTGTAGCGGGCTTTAAGCTGCCGGATGGGGAGTCCTGAGTTTTGTCTGGCATCAAGCCCATTGTTCAGGGTTGATGTTTTTTTGGCTGATTGCTGCAGTCTGAATGATGGCAACAGTTAGGGTCGAACTTTGGGTTATGTTTGGTTGCTCTCAGGGTCATGGCTCAAGGCTTGCTCCTACCAAGAGGGCTTTTTGGTGGTTTGCACCCAAGGTCTCTTGTTTTGTGTTAATGAATGGAGTTCGCTCGTATGTATGACGACGCGTTGGTGAAGTTAGAGTTCGACGCAGCTCCCCATGTGGTCAGGGATGAGGTCGCAGCTGAGCCTTTGGCGCTGTTGTGGCTGCATGCGCCGCTGGACATGGCGTGGAAACAGGCTGAGTCGGCTTTTGAGCAATTTGTTGCCAACCCGGACGCTACAGGCTTTCTGGCTTCTGCGCGTGAGCAGTTGCAAACCCTTCAGGGTTTATTTGTTCTATTGGATGATGCCGTAGTTCGCCTGAATGTGTTGGAGCTTTTGCACGTTTTGGATTTGTTGGAGCATAAAAACATTCAAGCCGATGAGGCTTGTGTGGAAGCTGTGATGTTGGCGCTGCTACGCTTGCGCGTGTTTGTTGATTTGCGCCGCCGTGATCGCCCCGTCACGGAGTTGGCCTTACTGGAATCCTTTAATCGCCTGCGCATCCAAAGCGGGCTCGATGCGGTTGATGCGCGCACCTATCTTGAGTACGTCCGCTTACTTGCGGCTTCACCCGCGAATGTCCGCACGGTTTTACTCACTGATTTTCAAGCCAAAACGAAGAGTCTGCGCCAAGATTTGGATAAACACCTTGTGGCATGGCTCAAGCGTGACCCTAAGGCGCACTTGGCGGTGGCCGGGGTCTTTTATCAAGTGCTACATCTGTCGCCGACCCGTGAGGAATCGCTTCTCTGGTGGAGTGCATGGCATCTTGCGCATGTTATGCAGTTTGCCAATGTTATGCACTCCCATGCCTTAAAGCCGCTGCTAGGACGCATCAACCGCTTCTTGAAGCGTCGCGCGGAGGATAAGTTGCAGCCGTTGGCAGCCGCCGATGTGCTTGATGTTTTGGATATGATTCACAAGCTCACGCGTCTTTTGATTGAGCATGCGCACGCTGAACCCAGCGTTGTGAAAATGTTGGAGGATTTGCATTGGCCGAAGGCGGCTCCTTCGGACGAGGAAGTAGCCGAGGCCGAAGGCCTGCTCTTGGTGGCCGATGGCGAAATTTTTGTGCAGGCAGCTAATCAGGTTCAGGCTTCTTTGACGCCTGTGCAAGATCGCTTTGATATGGCCTTGCGTGTGAACGATGCCGCCGCCGTTTTTGCGCTTGCGCCGGATTTGGAGCAGCTTGCGGCCATTCTTGCCATGTTGGAGTTGAGCGAGCCCTCAAGCCTGCTGGCTCAAGCGTCCCAGCGACTGCGCACGGCAGAGTCTGCAGGTAATGACCTAAATGAAGATGATTTTGAGGAGATTGCCTCGGCGCTGATGCGTGTGGATATTGAGCTTGCGCGTTTACGCCTGAATTTGGCGGATAACTCGACAGCAGCGGATGCGATGGTGCCGGTGCTTGGGGATGCAACCCGTACGTTGATTGAACAGGCACTTGCTGATTTGTTGCGCGCCAAGGACAAACTGCTGAATCAAGATGCGCAAAACAATGCTCACGAGGTTGCTACGCTGCTCAGTGGTGTTGGCGCGAGCTTTGCCATGCTTGGTCTGCCCATGTGGTACAGCATGGTGGAAGGGTTGCGTGGTTTTATTGAACATTTGCCGACGTACCAAGGTGCTTTCACGGATGTTCAGGATGATGTGGCGGATGTTTTTGCCAGTCTAGAATATGGCTTGGAAAACTTCAGGGATTTTCAACGCGCTCCGCAATCGGTTTTAGCTTCTGGACAACGTGGACTGGAAATCTTGCAGGCTCGTGCGGCGTTGTCCACGCCACAGGAGCGTGTCGAAAGCGCGTACACGCCTGAGTCGCTGCCCGCGATCAGTGACACTGGTGTGATTGGCGATACACCAATTGAGCTCTCTGATGAGCCTGCTGCAAACCTGGATGCGGCAAATCATCCCGTAGCTCAGGCCGAATCGGAGGTTCTTTCTCCGTCTGGCGATGCGGCTGTTGATGTACCTCAGCTGGTTCCGGATGACGTTGATGCCGAAATTCTGGAAATTTTCGTAGAGGAAGGCCGCGAGATTGAAGAGGCCTTGGCGGAACAGCGAGCACGATTAAGCTCCAATATGGCTGATCGTGAGGCATTGGCTGATTTGCGGCGTTCGTTTCATACGATTAAAGGCAGCGGGCGCATCGTGGGAGCAACCCTCGTTGGCGAGTTTGGCTGGGCGTTTGAGCATATGTTGAATCAGGCCTTGGAGGGCGTGATTGAAGTCAATGCGCCGATGATGGCGTTGCTCGATCAAGCGCAAACCCAGTTTGGACATCTTTTGAATGCCCTCGAAGGTCGAGCGGGTTTGTCGCTGGATGCCTTGACGCAATCCATGCGGCAAGCAGATGCCTTGTCTGAGGGGCAGATGATTGATCTTGCGCCTCCTGTGGTGGCTGCAGATGAATCTGTCTCAATAGCGGAGCCTGCGACTACCCCAACGATGGGCGAAGCAGAGAAGGTGACAATTCCAGCGCCCCCAGTCCCGCGCATTGATCCACAGCTTTATGAAATCTTCCGCAACGAGGTGGTCGAATATCTGAATTACCTTGATGCGCTTGTGGCTCAAGGTGAGCGTGAAGGTGGTTTATACGTCGATCATGAGCTGTTGCGCGTTACGCATTCGCTTTTGGGTGGTTCGCGCACGGCACAAGCCTCGCGCATGATGACCCTGGTGCAGCATGTGGAGCATCTTGTTCGCGCAGCTGAAGAGTCGCATCATCCGATTCAGGGCGAAGCGCTTGATGCTGTGGGGCAGGCGGTACGGGTCGTGCGTACCCTTGTAGATGAAGTGGGTGGAATGCAGGTAGAAATTCCTGACACTTCACGACTTGAGGCGATATTGGTGAACGCGCTTGCCGCGATGCAGCAGGCTAAACCTGAGGCAGCACTTGACAGGGTTGATGTGAATTCTACGCTGGAGAACGTCGAAGCCGTCGAAGCCGTCGAAGCCGTCGAAGCCGTCGAAGCCGTCGAAGCCGTCGAAGCCGTCGAAGCCGTCGAAGCCGTCGAAGCCGTCGAAGCCGTCGAAGCCGTCGAAGCCGCCACTCCGCTGCATGAGGAAGCCTTTGATATCCCTGCGGAGCAGGACGCTGAGCTGTTAGATATTTTTACCGAAGAAGCGAGCGAAATTCTCGAACATTTGGATGCGTCGCTTGCCGCATGGCAGCAAGCACCCGAAACGCGTGCGCATCTGCAGTCCATGCAGCGCCATTTGCACACCTTCAAAGGCGGTGCGCGTATGGCGGGCCTGATGCACATGGGTGAGCTGACCCATACCCTGGAAGATGTGTTTGCGGATCTTGAGGCGCAAGCCTATCCGGTGACGCCCGCTATTCAGCACTTGATGCAGCGTGTGTTCGACCGTCTGCACGGCATGGTGGCTCAGCTTAATTCGCGTTTACCGATTCCCGCTGAGTATGCGCTCATGGATCAGTTGGCGAGCTTGCGCGCCAATCACGGTGTCTTGGTTGACGAGCTAGGTACTGTGGTGACACCCGCAGAAAACGTTGCCGCTCCGAAGCAGGAAGCAAAAGCCAGCCTTGCTGATGACTCGGAACGTGACACTGCTGCCGTTCCCACGGAGCGTGCCGAATTGGTGCGTTTGCGTGCAGATGTTTTGGATCAAATGGTGGCCTCGGCAGGCGAATCGGCGATTGGGCATGTGCGTTTAAGTCAGAAATTTGTCGGCTTGTCGCAGCAGTTG
>JBFXGB010000010.1:0-39283 GCA_050178405.1 Halothiobacillaceae bacterium | reverse complement strand
GGTGTTTTTCGGAAAATAAGCACGCCCGCCTAAATTGCGCCCATCCCGAATCGTCAACACCTCAACGCAGGCCAAGCCACCTGCCAAGGCGCAAGCCAATACATCCACGCTGCCGCCTTGGGTGCTGATGTATTGCTTTTCACTCACCGCCCGCAACTGGCTAATCCGATCACGCAATAAGCCTGCCTCCTCAAAGGCAAGACTCGCCGCGGCGTGCTCCATCCGTTCCACCAAGGTATGAATCACCTGCTGGCTGCGCCCTTCTAAAAACGCCTGCGCGTCGCGCACGTCCTGTGCATAGGCCTCTTTTGAAATATATCCCACACAAGGTGCAGTACATCGTTTGATTTGGTACTGCATACAGGGGCGCGAGCGGTTTTGAAACTCATGCTCGGCACAATCGCGCAGGCGGAAAATTTTTTGCAATAGATTTAGCGTTTCCTTCACTGCATAACTATTGGGGTACGGCCCAAAGTAACGCCCCGGCTTACGATGCGGTCCACGGTGATAGCCTAGGCGCGGGTACTCATGTGTCGTGCCAAGAAAAATCTCCGGGTAACTTTTATCATCACGCATCAACACGTTGTAACGCGGATGGTGTTGTTTAATTAGATGATTCTCAAGAAGCAATGCTTCGGTTTCGGTATGTGTTGCCGTCAACTGAATGTCGGCGATATGGCTTACCAAAACCGAAGTTTTCGGCGCAAGTCCTGTATTGCGAAAATAACTCGCCAGACGTTTTTTTAAGTCTTTGGCTTTGCCCACATACAAAATCGTACCGCTCGCATCCAACATGCGATACACGCCGGGCGTTTCAGGAACACGCGCTAAAAATGCCTTGGCATCAAAACCTAGGCTTGGGGTTTCCGTGGTCGGGTTCATTTCGCTGCGGATTCGACGGACTCAATGCTCCAGCTTGCATAAGGCTTAAGCGCCAAGGCGACATTGTAATAACGCGCATCGTCCGTGACCTCTTGCCCTAACCACGCTGGACGCTCAAAAACCTCATCCACCGCTGCAAGCTCCACTTCTGCCACGATCAAACCCGCATTGTCACCGTGAAATTCATCCACCTCAAAGACATGCCCGCCAAAAGGCACTAAATGCCGCGTTTTTTCAACAATACTGCCGCAGAGCGTGTCCAGCATCTCATTCGCCTCAGCCAAGGGAATCGCGTACTCGTACTCATGGCGCGCCATGCCTAGGCGCACGCTTTTGATATTCAGCACACCGCGTTCACCCTCAACACGCACGCGCACCGAAGCCTTTGCACCCTCCATGCTTTGGGTAAGATAGCCTTGGCGGTACAAGGTACTCCGGCTCACGGCGTGTCGCCATGCGTCACTTTTAAGCAAAAACTTGCGTTCGATTTCTAAGGCCATAATCAAATCACCTCGTTAAGCGAAGGCATGATCGCGCCGAACTTAGCAAAAAGCACCGCGCCTTGAAGTCTTTGCGCATCAAAACCGAATCAGCGCCGAACCCCATGTAAAGCCACCGCCAAACGCCTCCAGCAACAAACGATCGCCACGTTGGATACGCCCGTCACGCACCGCCACATCCAGCGCCAAAGGCACGGACGCGGCTGAAGTGTTGCCATGTTTGGCCACGGTGACCACCACACGCTCCATCGGCAAACCCAGCTTTTTCGCCGTCGCCGCGATAATGCGCGTATTGGCCTGATGCGGCACGAGCCAGTCAATATCAGCCTTCTCCAAGCCCGCTGTATCCAGCGTTTCGTCCACAATGCGCCCCAAGGTATTCACCGCCACTTTGAACACCTCGTTGCCCTTCATCTGAATAAACGCGCCGCCTTGATCACACAACACGCGATTTCTAGACACGCCGCAAGGCACGCTCAATAAATCACTATGCGCCCCATCGGCATGGAGATGCACCGACATAATCCCAGCCTCTTCCGAAGCCTCCAGCACCACCGCGCCCGCGCCGTCACCAAACAGCACGCAGGTGGCGCGATCAGACCAATCCACAATGCGCGACAAGGTTTCTGCACCAATGACCAAGGCACGCTTGGTGCCGCCCGCACGAATGAACTTATCTGCTACACCCAGTGCATAGATAAAGCCCGTACACACGGCTTGCACATCGAAGGCCGCGCATCCATTTGCCCCTAAACGATGTTGCAACAGACAGGCCGTACTTGGAAACACCAAATCCGGTGTCGTCGTCGCCACGATAATCAAATCAAGATCGCACCCCGCAATACCCGCCGCATCCAAAGCACGGCGCGCCGCATGTTCGGCCAAATCCACCGTGGACTCGTTTTCAGCCACGATATGCCGTTGCTCAATGCCGGTGCGCTCACGAATCCAAGTGTCATCGGTCTCCACCATGCGCTCCAAATCCGCGTTGGTGAGGATTTTTTCGGGCAGGTAACCCCCCGTGCCGGTAATGCGTGCATAGATCAAAATGAGTTACCCCTTAGCCAATAAAGCTTCAAGCTGGCTGTTGATGCGTTTAGGCACATCTTGTTCAACAATATGAATCGCCGTGTTAATCGCAAAGCCAAACGAATATGCATCCGCACCGCCGTGGCTTTTAATTACAATGCCTTGCAAACCAAGCAGGCTCGCGCCGTTGTAGCGGCGTGGATCAAAATTATGCTTGAGCGTATTCAACACGGGCATAGCAACTAGCGCCGCGAGCTTGGTGAACAGATTACGCTGAAAGCTCTCGCGCATGTGCCCGCTAATCATTTTCGCCACGCCCTCGCTCGCTTTGAGCGCCACATTGCCGACAAAACCATCGCAGACCACCACATCGGCCGCGCCTTTGTAAATATCGTCGCCTTCAACGTAACCGATGTAATTGATGGGCGAGCTCTCCAGCAAACGCGCCGCCGCCTTCACGGTGTCATTGCCCTTGATCGCCTCAGCGCCAACATTCAGCAAACCAATACGCGGATTCGGATGGTTATCCACCGCTGCCGCCAAGACCGAACCCATGACCGCAAATTGCAGCAAATGTTCGGCGCTGCATTCCACATTCGCTCCCAAATCAAGCATGTGCGTATGCCCAGTCGTGGTCGGAATCATGGCGCAAATGGCCGGACGATCAATGCCCGGCAGGGTTTTAAGCACAAACTTCGCTGTCGCCATCAATGCGCCGGTATTCCCCGCACTAATGCAGGCTTGTGCCGTACCATCGCGCACCAAATTGATCGCCACACGCATCGACGAATCTTTTTTACCACGCAAAGCCAAAGCGGGCGACTCATCCATCGCCACCACTTCGCTCGCGTGATGAATGCGCAAGCGTGGTTCAGACATTGCTTGGCGACGAGCAAGCTCATCGCGCAGCATGTCCTCATGACCGACAAGAATCAGATTCAATGCGGGGTGTTGCTTGAGCGCATCCAGCGCCGCATCAAGCACAATACCGGGGGCATGATCGCCACCCATGGCATCCAAAGCCAAAGTAATAGTCATACAGCCACTTGAGATAGAAATAATGAGGCCGAAAATAAAAAAAGCGGCGCGATGTTACACCATCGTCACCGCTTCTTAGGTGCGAGTGATGACTGGATTCAAAGCCAAATCACCACCAAAAACCTAAAAATCACTCTTGCCCAGAAGCCGTCTCAATCACTTTGCGGCCACGGTAAAAACCATCCGCAGTCACATGGTGGCGCAGATGCGCTTCGCCGCTGGTACGCTCGATAGAAACGCTAGGCTTGGTCAAAAAGTCGTGTGCGCGACGCATATCACGCTTGGAACGGCTCTTACGGGTTTGTTGAACGGCCATTTTTCAAAACTCCAAATAAACTCAAAAAAACAATCATCCGCACTTTGCGGATTAGTGTGTGGAAGGCTTAACCAAACCACGTAACGCCGCAAATGGGTTTTCCACCCCTTGCGTATCTTCGTATTCACGATGAATAGGTGCGCAAAGATGCGCGTGTCGCGGCACGACGGGCAAAGCCAATAAAATCTCATCTTCAATCAAATCAGCGAGCCAAACCGAGCTTTCACCAAGAATCAAAGGCTCGGTGGATTCCGGCAATTTGCCCGCATCCTGCTCGTTGTTTAACACACCAAGCAAAACATCGGCATGAATCTCCACCGCCACAGGCTCAAGACAACGTTGGCAGGTTAAATCAACCACCGTGTCCACAAAGCCCTCAATCAAACGATGCCCCACTTCATTCCGCCCAAAGCGAAACTCAAAGCGCACCAAAGGATCATTGAGCACCACGCCATCCAAACGACCGGAGGCACGCGCCGCCAAACCGTCTTTCATAGATAGCATTTCGCTGATTCGAGCCTCACCTTGAAGGGTGACACTCTTGCGAACCAGCGCAGGAATATCGAGAGGTTGCTGCCATTGATCGAACATAATCTTGCAATTTTATTAACTTAACGCGATAACTGTCAAAGCATTTCACTCAAAGACCCATTCATCGCCTACCCATCATGCCTCAAACCCAACTTATTCTCGCCTCAACCTCGCCTTATCGCCGTGCCTTACTTGAGCGTTTGCGCCTGCCCTTTACGGTCGAAAAGCCTGGGCTAGATGAAGCCCGCTTGCCTGATGAAGAGGCATGCGACATGGTGTGTCGCCTTGCACGCGCCAAAGCCTATGCGATAGCACAAAACCACCCACAGACTTGGGTCATTGGCTCAGACCAGTGCGCCGTGCTCGATAACACCATTCTCGGCAAACCCGGCCACCATGCGCGTGCTGTTGAGCAACTCAAAGCCGCATCAAACAAGCATGTCACTTTCCACACCGGCTTGTGCCTAATGCAGCTAGAAAGCGGCTTTGAGCGTGTCATCAATGTGCCGTTTAGCGTGTATTTTCGTGAACTAAGCAATCAGGAGATCGAACATTACCTGCAACGCGAACAACCTTACGATTGCGCGGGCAGCTTCAAATCCGAAGGTTTGGGCATCACGCTGTTCAAGTCTATGCAAGGCGACGACCCTACAAGCCTTATCGGCCTACCCTTGATTGCCTTATGCGACATGCTACGCGAGACTGGGTTAGACCCGTTGGCCTAAACACCACTCGATTTTTGCGCTTAGCGAGATCGTCAATGGGATTTTGGACGCTCTCTTGTTTAATCACCGCCTCCTGATAAGATAGTAATCAATTACTACCTTATCAGGAGTGACTGATGGACATCCAGCCCAAGCATCTGCCCGCCGATGAACGTCGCGCGGTCACTATCGAAGCTGTCATAAAGCTAGCTGGCTCGCAAAACCCAAGCAAAATCACCACGGCAGCGATCGCCAAGCACATGAATGTCACTCAGGGTGCGCTATTCCGCCATTTTCCGCATAAGGAAGCCATTTGGCAGGCGGTCATGGTGTGGGTTACTGAGCGCCTTCTGAGCCGAATTGACCGCGCCGCGCAGGGCATTCAATCGCCTTTGGCCGCCATGGAAGCTATGTTTTTAAGTCATATCGAATTCGTGGCCGAACATCCGGGTGTCCCAAGAATGATGTTTGGTGAGCTTCAGCGTGCTGAATCAACACCTGCCAAGCAGATGGCGCAAACCTTGATTCGACGTTACAGCGAACGCTTGCATCGGCTTATTGAGCGAGGCAAAACCGAAGGTGAACTGCCTCCAACACTGGACGGCGAAGCGGCGGCCACTTTGTTCATTGGTACCATTCAGGGCTTGGTCATGCAATCGTTGTTAGCCGGTGATGTCGAACGGATGCAGCGTGACGCGGCGCGTGTCTTTGCCATTTATCAACGTGGCATAAGGAACGCCCTATGAAAAAACTACCCTTGCAGGCTCGCACCTTGACCTTGCTGGCCATTATCTTGCCTTTATTGGCGCTGTTTATTTATGTCATTCTGCGCTCGGGGCCGCTTGCTCCGAACACTGTATCCGTGGCTCGCGTGGAAACCCGCGCCATCACCCCGGCGTTGTTCGGTATCGGCACGGTGGAGGCGCGTTACACCTACAAAATTGGTCCAACCGTTGCTGGGCGTATTAAATATCTGGATGTCCACGTCGGCGATAGGGTCAAAGCGGGTCAAGTGCTCGGCGAAATGGAACCTATTGATCTTGATGAGCGTATTCGCGCTCAACAGGCCGCACAAAAGGCCGCCGAGGCTGCGGTCAAACAAGCGCAAGCCAAAGCAACTTACGCAAAAACCCAGGCACGGCGCTATGAGCAATTGCTCGCTGCACGCGGCACCAGCGAGGAAATGGTTGCCACCGTGCGCCAAGAACAGGCCGTTGCGGATGCCGCACTGGATGCGGCGCGGGAGGAAGTCCATCGCATCCGTGCTGATCTCGAAGCGTTGCACGCCCAGCGCAATAACCTTCAACTGATTGCCCCGGTAGAGGGTTTAGTCGTTTTGCGCGATGCCGATCCGGGTACAACCATTGTCGCAGGCCAAGCGGTCATCGAACTCATTGACCCCAAGAGCCTGTGGGTCAATGTCCGTTTCGACCAGATTCGTGCATCGGGACTGAACGGAGGGCTACCAGCGCGGATTGTCCTGCGTTCACGTCACGACCAGCCGCTGAAAGGCCGTGTACTGCGGGTTGAGCCCAAGGCTGACGCAGTGACCGAAGAGACCCTCGCCAAGGTGAATTTCGATCAGCCGCCCGAGCCTTTGCCACCCATCGGTGAATTGGCTGAAGTAACGGTTGATTTGCCCACGCTTGCCGCCACTCCGGTCATTCCCAACGCCGCCATTGTGCGCGAAGGCGACAAAATCGGTGTCTGGAAAATCGTGGACAATAGCCTGCAATGGACCCCGATCACACTGGGTGTTTCCGACCTTGACGGCAATGTGCAAGTGCTTGAGGGGCTCAAAGACGGCGAGCGCATCGTGATTTACAGTGAAAAGGCACTGAGCGCGCATAGCCGCATCCATATTGTTGAACCCGCTCGCGGAGCCGCACCGTGATTAGCCTGGCTGGGCGCGACATTCTCCATGCTTGGGGAAAGTTTATCTTCACGGGTATCGGCCTTGGGCTATTGATCGGCGTTACCCTCATCATGGCCGGAGTGTATCGGGGCATGGTGGATGACGGCAAAGCGCTGCTCGACAACAGTGGTGCCGATCTCTGGGTGGTGCAAAAAGGCACACTAGGCCCTTATGCGGAATCGTCCAGCCTCAACGACGATGTGTATCGCACCATTCTCGCCATGCCGGGCATTGCTCAAGCTGCTAACGTCACCTACCTGACCATGCAAGTACGCAAGGGCGAGAGTGATGTTCGCTCCATGGTGGTTGGCATCGCCCCCGGCGAGTTAGGGGCAACGCCCGGATGGCCGCCGTATCTCGTCGCCGGACGCCAAATCACGCGCGGCCACTATGAGGCCGTCGCCGACATCGCCACCGGTTTCAAGCTCGGCGATCGCCTAGTGATTCGCCGCAATCACTACAATGTAGTGGGACTCACTCGGCGCATGGTCTCATCCAGCGGCGACCCAATGGTATTCATCCCGCTCAAGGATGCCCAAGAAGCCCAGTTCCTCAAGGATAACGATGCCATCTGGCAAAGCCGACGCCGCACCGAAGCCAACCCGGCCTTCAATCGCCCCGGCGTGCCGGGCTTATTGGATGCCGTGAATGCAGCGCAGAGCACCAACGCCTCCGTGAATGCTGTACTGGTCACGCTCAAACCCGGCTATGCTGCCGAAGACGTGGCCGAATCCATCCGGCGCTGGAAGCGGCTGACGGTTTACACCCGGGTGCAGATGGAAGACATTCTTATCGGTAAGCTGATCGCCACCTCGTCCAAGCAAATCGCCATGTTTCTGGTCATTTTGGCGATTGTCAGCGCGGCCATTGTCGCCTTTATCATCTACTCCCTGACCATGGACAAAATCCGCGAAATTGCGGTATTGAAGCTCATCGGCACACGCAACCGCACCATCGCCGCCATGATTATGCAGCAGGCGCTGGCGCTCGGTTTGATTGGCTTTATCGTCGGCAAAATTAGCGCGACATTCGCCGCTCCGCTTTTTCCCAAATATGTCCTACTAATGTCACAAGACTCGATGATCGGTTTTTTTGCCGTGCTCATGATTTGCATCTTGGCTAGCCTGGTCGCTATTCGCATGGCGCTTAAGGTTGACCCCGCCGAAGCGATTGGAGGTTGAAATGAGCGGCAAAGGCATACGCATCGAAGGCTTGAAAAAACGCTATGGCGAAGGCGACACCGCCGTCGATGCCTTGAAAGGCGTCGATATGCAAGTCGCACCGGGCGAAGTCGTGGGTCTTATTGGTCCTTCCGGCTCCGGCAAAAGCACCCTGCTCAAATGCCTAGGCGCGGTCATTGACCCAAGCGCTGGCCGCATGACGCTAGGCGATGAAGTCATCTTCGACGATGGCTGGAAAGTGCGCGACTTGCGCGCTTTGCGCCGCGACAAAATCGGCTTCGTATTTCAGGCGCCCTACCTGATTCCTTTTCTGAATGTGACCGACAACGTGGCTCTCTTGCCGATGCTCGCCGGTATCGCCAATGACGTGGCTCGCAGCAAGGCGCTCGAACTGCTCACCGCGCTGGATGTACACCACCGAGCAAGCGCCATGCCCTCGCAACTTTCAGGGGGCGAGCAGCAACGGGTGGCGATTGCACGCGGACTGGTCAATCGACCGCCGGTGATTCTGGCTGATGAACCCACCGCCCCCTTAGATTCCGAACGCGCCATGGCAGTCATCCGCATCCTTAACGACATGGCGCAAAAGTTTGAAACCGCCATCATCGTCGTCACTCATGACGAAAAAATCATCCCCACATTCAAGCGCATTTACCATATCCGCGACGGCGTGACCCATGAAGAAGCAGGCGAAGGACGCGGGTTTGTATAAAAATGGGACTGACGCAAAACCGCCCCGAGCGTGCAAAGACTGCACTGATTGATTCAACTTTTTAGTATGACCCCAAACAGGCAATCACTCGCAACCTCTTGTGGGAGGCCGTCTCGACGGGCGACTACCCTCGCCGCTCAAGAGCTCATGTAGCCCGGGTGTCAACCCGGGGCAGGGTCTGCAAATGGCACGGCTTCCCCGGATTCTCGCTTCGCTCCATCCGGGCTACATAGCACCAACCACCCTACCGCACCTCACGCCTATGCACCCACACAATCAACACCGCCCCCAGCAAAGCCATGAGCGCACTGCTTAAAAAGCTCGGCCACGCCCCCGCGTATTGCCACAACAAACCCGCCAGCCAAAACCCCAGCACCCCGCCCGCTCCGTAGCCTATGGACGACAACAACGCCTGCCCGCGTCCTTGCGTGCCGTGGGTAAAGTGCTGACGAATAAACTCCACACTCACCGCATGTGCCACACCAAAGCTAAACGCGTGCAGCAACTGCGCCAACACCAAGGCGGGCACGCTATCGGGCAGGCTACCAATTACCAGCCAACGCACGCTGGTCAACACCATGACCGCAAGCATCAGCGGCAACACACCAAAGCGCGGCAACATGCGATGCACCAGCATAAAAATGCCGACTTCGGCGAGCACGCCCAAAGCCCAAAGCGCACCAATCAGGGTATTGCTATGCCCATGCGCCTCCAAATACACGCTGTAAAAGGCGTAATACGAGCCATGACTGGCTTGCAGCAACAGACTCGCCGCAAGGAATAAGTAAACTTCCGGACGGCGGAGAATCGGCCAAGCCTGCGCGCGCATCGTGCGCTCCAAGCCCGCGTCGGCGTGTGCGGGCGGGCTTTGCACCTCTGGCACCGCCAAAGCCATCAGCAACATCAGCGCAAACATGCCTAACACCGCCCAAGGCAACACACCCGCCCCCCAATCATCGAGCAAGGGACCAATGGCAAACGCCGTAATCACAAAACCGACCGAACCCCACACACGTACCCGCGAATAACGCTCGCTGCGCGCCCCCAAATAATGCAAAGTCACGGCTTCAAACTGCGGCATGGCGGCGTTCCAAGCCAGCGTAAACAGCACCATGACCAAGGCCATGCTCCACACGCCCTGCACCGCAAAAACAAGAGCAAACGCCAATAGCGCGAACAAGGTTGCCAAGCGCACCCAGCGCATGGGATGACCATAATGATCCGCCAACCAGCCGACCAGCGGCGGCCCGGCCAACTTGGTCAGACCAAACAGCCCCATCAAAAAGCCGATCGCCGCCGCATCAAAGCCCTCGTCTTTGAGATACAGCGGCCAAAACGGCAGAAATATCCCTAAACCAGCAAAATAGGCGAAGTAATAACCGGGGATACGCCAAGTTAAAGCGCGTTTAGCATGGGGCATGGTGGTTATGACCAAAAATTAGACATAAACCAAAAAGTCATTGCACCGTGCCTCAAATTTGACTCACCCACACGGTTTGAATGGCAAAAAACAAAAACGCCGTCGAACAACCAAACTTAAGAACACCCGCGATAGCGATCATCGGCCCCAAATGTCGCCAGGGTTTTTTGAGTAATACATCGCCATAGCCCAAGGTACTAATAGTTACACCCACAAAATAAAAACCTTCAAGAAACGACGGCACGAGCCCGCTCCAGCGCAAAAATAAACCCCAAATGGCCGCATTGACAATGTGCGCAAAAAAAAGAATCACAAAACAGCCCAAAACAATCATCTTGCCGGCTTCTTGCGGTTCGAGATACTCAAGAAACCAAGGCTTTGCACTCAATAACGAGCCTGCGACATTAAAAATTAACGCCGTATGCAAATAGAAAAGCCCCAAGACAAGAAAAAACCCGAATGAGTAAACTTGCAGCGTCGATTTTTTGAGTACCGATAGGGTCATGATTTCTCCTTGTTTTTGCTATAAAAAACACCCTGCGCAGTCATAAACAGGGCTTACGCAAAACTTGGATTTAGCCCCCTCTCCCCTCGCGGGAGAGGGCTAGGGAGAGTGGCTGCATTCTTTGCAGGAACATAGACTTGCGCCAACTTCACCACCCTCTCCCCAGCCCTCCCCCGTCAAGGGGGAGGGAGTAAAACAGCCACTCTACGCAAGTCCTAATAAACAAACTCACACCCCCTCACGGGAGGTTAATGCCCCCAGCATAAAGGCGAGCCTTACCGCACCAATCAGAGAGGCCGAGTGCGCGTCCATCATGGCCTCACGCGCCGCGATTAACGCGGTGTTTGCCGCCATCGCCACATCCACCGTGCCCACGCCATTGCGGTAGGCATCCAGCGCCGCATCGTAGGTGATGGTGGCGGCGCTTACGAGCTCCGTGGCGGCGCGGTGGGACTCAAGCGCGGTACGCAAGGCGTTGCGTGCAATAATTATTTCTGTCAATGCAGCCGTTTGCACGCGCAAAAACTCATCTTCCGCCATAGCAGCACGGGACTTTGCCCCTTTGAGCCGAGCCTCACGCAAGCCGCCATCAAAAAGCGGCAAGGTAACGCCCAGCAGCACGCCACTGCCCGAACCTTGTTGCCCGATGGTAGGCAAACCTGCGGCATCAAAACGCCCAGAACCCCAAGCAAGATTGCCCGCCGCATAGATTTTAGGAAAAAAGTCCGCCTTGGCCGCATCAATCGCCGCCTTGCCTGCGAGCAGATTCGCGTAACTCGCCGCAACGTCGGGACGCTTGGCCAATGCTTGTTCAATCGTCGCATCAAGGGGCGCGGATGAAGGCGCAGGCAAGGTACGAGCGGCAACTTCGCTCGCATCCAACTTCAGAGGAATTTGCACGCCCACACTCGCCAGCAACACTTGATAAGCATCGCGCTCTTGCCCTTCGGTTTGCACCATGCGCAACTTCGCTTGCGCCACGGCTTGACGCGCTTGCGCCGTCTCGACCGTGGTTGCCAGCCCTTGGGAACGGCGGGCATCCACCGCCGCCTGAATCGCCACGGCATTATCCAAAGCTGTGCGCGCAAATTGGTGGCGCTCAATGGTTGCGGCATACATGTAATAAGCTTGGGCAACTTCAAAAATCAGTTTTTGATGACTGCCATTAAAAAGCGTGTTCGCCGCAAGCGCCACATGCTTGGCTGCCGCAGCAAGCGCCTCACGTTGCCCAAAGTCAAACAGCAGCCACTGCAAAGCGAGTATCTGCGTGCTACCTTTTTCGGTGCTATCAAGCCGTAAGCTTTGCCCTAAAACCTCCGGCAAGGGTGTGGCAAGCTCCTGCCGACCCGCAATCACACTTGCGCTCAACATGGGCAAGAACGTAGCCTCCACCGCACCCACCGCAAGCGCCGCTTGCCTTGCCTGCTGCCATGCAACCCGCGTTGCAGGATGGTTGCGCTGCGCCAAGTCGATAAGTTCGGGCAGGCGATACACACGTTCCGGGTCGTATCCAACAGGCTGAGCAAGCAGGGCAAGCTTGGGGTTTGCCGGAATACGAAAATCAGCCATGCCCTGCGCGGCCGGCACACTTGGCTTGGCAAGACTCCAAACGATCTTTTGCTCATCGCCACCCGGTACCCAAGGCTTGTCGGCGGACGACGAAGCCATGTGCTCTGCATTGGATGCGCAACCGATTAAGCCCAACAACACCGCGCCCAAGCCGCAGCCCCACAACGCCAAGATGCGCGGTTTCAAAAGGCCGCCCTCCGTAAACGCTCCACCGCCAAGGTATGGGGCGCGATTAAAAATTGCGCTTCACCATGCTCAACATTTAGCCCTTGCAAAGAGCCTTTTAGGGGCATGCGATACAACTCTGCAAGTATGTCGAGCTGGTCAGCAAGTGGCGATAAATCCATTTCGCGCTGCAACCAGATATGACGATTGAGCGACTCAATCGCAGCCACTGCATGATGCAGCGCCTTCTCGTGTTCGGCATCGGGGCGCAATTTTTGCGGCTCAAATGGCAATAAGCGCAACGCTTCTTGGCTCTTTCCTAGCAAGGTCTCAACCGCAGCCGTACTGCTGATGGCATGAGCGCGCTCATTGGGCGCTAGGCGCGCCATGTGTGCGAGCATCGACAATGCTTGCGCAAGATGCGCACGAATTTCCCCCGTCACCGGCGCAGGCCAAATGCGCGTAAAAATCACATACACCACAAGATTACCGAGCAAAATGCCGATAATCCGATCATAGGCCGTATCCAAGCTCACGCTAGGGCCAAAGCCTTGCAGCACCGTGAGTAGAAACGCCAGCGCAATTTGCACGCCAGCATATGAAATGCGCTCAGGCCCCGTGGATACCCACGCGCCCACCAAGCAACCCAAAAAGACCAGTGCCATGAGTGCGCCAACGCCGTCGATATGCGGAATCACCCAAAAGATGGCGGTCACGCCCATCGCCGCGCCAATCAGGCAACCCACGATGCGCAAGGCGAGTTTATGCACCGTCTCGCCCGTGGTGCTAAGCGCGGCGACATAGCAGGTGACCATCGCGGTATGAATGCCCTGCCAGTCCACGGAGGTATAAATCAAAAAGCAAATCACCGCCGCAGCCGTGGTTTTAATGGCAAAGCGCGGATAGGCGGGGTTAGTGAGTGCATCTGGCGCGACAAACGGGACTTTCGGTGCGGGAATGACACGTGCTTCCGGCGCACCCGCCAGCACGGAAAGCGCCTGCCACGCGGCTTGCTCCGCCGGGTTCGTGATTTTGTCTGGACGCAGAGCATCCACGGGCGGCGGCATTTTGCCCTCCTTGAGCGCGCCATGCGCCTTACGAATTTGCCGTGCAAGCAGTGCACGCTGGCTAGGCTCAAAGCCTTCAGGCAAGGCGGATATCGCCAGCATCAAGGCGAAACTTGCCCGCACATCCGCCGCGATTTGCTGGGCGGCGGGCAAAGGCACAAAGCGCAATACGCGAGTCACCATGGCTTGCTGATTGAACGGCGCATTGCCTTCGTGCAGAAGCTCATGCAGCGAGCCCATCTCCCCCGCCTCTAGCGCCGCCGCTGCCGCCGCAAGGCGTGCTTGCAGCTTATCGCGCAGCAGCTTAACCGGTGAAAAACCCAAAACTAAGCTAAACCCCACCAACATCGCCATCGGCAAGGCCGCCATCGCCCAAGCTTCGCGCAGGCCAAAGGTTGCGGCTTCGCCAAAAGGCGCTTGTACGATTAAGGTCAGCACAAAGGCGATAATCAGCGCCGCCACACCGCCATTTTCACCCAACTGCGTTGCCGCGCCGATATACAGCAGCAGGCCAGAGGAGATCACAATGGCGAGCATAATGTGCCCTGTTGAGCCTTGGGTGATGTTGATAATCCATGCAAGCAGCGCAATCAGCCCCGGCAGAAGCAGCAAAAACCCTAAGCCTGTTGCGATATTTGCCACCGCATCGGGCTTGATAAGATAAATAATCAGATAGCAGCTAATCGCCACCTCGGGCACGTGGTACATCATGCCCACGGCGGTGACGAGCGCGCAGAGCAAAGCCACGCGCCACGTCATGGCGGCGCGCCCGGGCACGGGCTTGAGATCGTCCCGCACTTGTTGCCATAACGAGGGCATTGCAGCGTCAGTTATCGCCACAGCGTTCTCCCTGATGCACGATGGTCACGGCGGATGCGCCCATCCGCATGAGTTCGGGCGGCGGATTGGTGAGTTCAATTTGCACGGGAAAACGCTGCTCAATCCGCACCCAATTCAGTGATTTAGGCACATACGGCAAGCCGCGCGGCAGGTTAATCATGTCTTCTGAAATCACGCCCCAGCCGATGCTTTCTACCTTGCCTTGAATTGGCTTTGCACGATTCGACAACACATAAACGCGCGCGCAATCGCCCGCAGCGATATGCCCAAGCTCGGTTTCCGGAAAAGTCGCCACGGCATACCAATGGCTTGTATCAATCAGCGTAAATAGCGCTTGCCCGGGCGCGATAATCTCGCCACTTGAAACATGCAAGCCCACCACCAAACCATCATGCGGCGCATAAACTTGAGTTTGCGCAAGCGCACGTTCGGCAATGGCTAAGGCCGCTTGACGCGCCTTAACCAAGGCTTGGGTGGCATCCAAGGTTGTTACCAACGCGCTTGCGGCATCGGCTTGGCGCAAGGCTTGCTCAAGGCTGGTTTGGGCATCACGCTTGGCCGTGCGTGCGGTATCGACCTGCTGGCTTGTTACATAGCCCTTGGATTCCAGCGGCAGCAACCGCGCCAATGTTGATTCTGCGAGTTTAAGATTGTTGCGCGCGCGGTTGACTTGTTCATTAGCAATCACGGCGTTGGATTGCTCTGCCGAAATCGCCCGCCCCTGCGCGGCTAGCTCGGCCTTGGCAATGCTTAAATCGGCTTTGGTTTGTTCGACAGCAAGTTGGTACGGCTCAGGGTCAAGCGCAAACAACAAATCGCCCTTATTTACCCGCTGATTATCGCGCACCGCCAGGGTGATAACTTTTCCGCCCACCGTGGCGGCGATATTCACCACATGGGCTTTAATCACCGCCTCTTCAGACATGGGGTTTTTTTCTGACTGTTGAAAAAACCACCGGCCAGCGAACATTGCGGACACGATAATGACAAGGGCAAGCACGATTCCCATCACCGTGAACTTTCGTGCGTAAGGAGATTGGCTCATGCTTTAGTGTCCAAAAAGAGTGCCCGCAAGCAAAAAAGCCACCAAACACGCCAGCGCAATATAAACCAGCGTCCGCAATGGAATGCCTTCGTCAACGCCTAAGCGAATAAAAACCATACGTACAAGAATCGACGCGATAATCCCCAACGCAGCACTCAGTAACCACGCGGGAAAATACGCGCCATACAAGGGCACCATGGGGCTTGAAGTTAATCCGCAACCGACCAATGCCAATGGAGAAACAAGCACGAACCACTTCATGAATGCACCCTACAGAATTTCATTTGAATGTTGCTGCGGCATCCATAGGACTTACGCAAAAATTGGGTTTAGCCCCCTCTCCCCTCGTGGGAGAGGGTTGGGGAGAGGGGGTGCAGCCTCTGCTGGAACATGGACTTGCGCCAACTTCAACACCCTTTCGCCTGCGCCCCCTCCTCTGTCAAGGTGCTGGCGCGGCGTTAGGCATACTGGCTGAGGCAAGGCTTGCCGTGGCATCGGGCGCAGCAAAGTTGAGCTTGGCAAACGGCATAATCCGTGGCGTGTCGATCCCTTTGAGCGACGCTAATTCAAAACGCAAAAAATTACAGCCATCGTAGGTGCGCAGATAAAAATGCTTGCGGGTCAAATCGGCAAGGCTCGTCCAGCAGGTAAATTCGGTCGATGCGCCTGCGGGCTGATCTAAACCCTGCACCTCAAGGTGATGCGTGTCGCCATCGGGCACATCCATGGTCACGCCTCTTGGGCGATCAAAATTATTCATAATGTGCGCAAGCGTTACAACCGCGCGCTCCGGCGTATCGGCCTTCTCCGCATACTCGGTGTAATACGCGGCGCGCACAAAACGCCCGACGGACGTGTTTGAGGCGGGCAAGCCTGCGGTGGCAACGCCTGAATCCGGCTGCATGGCTTGGTAGTCGCCAAATTTGGCCGCAGGCTTATCGATATTCGATAAAAAGGTGTAGTTATCAAGATTGGTCAAATGCCAATCAAACCGCGGCGCATTGGTCATCACGCGTACGGGATTGTCGTAAGTCAGCATTTTGCCTTGGTGAAACTCAATTACAAATGAAGCGCCCGTTGCATCATTCACCACGTAGTGAAACGGTGAGACGACCCCGCCGAGCAACTCAAGTGCTTCAAGCTTCACGGGTTGCTTGGCCAGCGCGGCCTTCACTTCAGCCACCGAGCTAAATTGCCCCAGCGCCCACAAACCAAGATCGGATGCTGCAAGCACGGCCACATCATCGGGAATGGGCGCTTCTTCCCCTGCCGCCTGCGGGTAGGAGAGCAGGCTAAAAGTTAAACCCTGCTCATTCAAACCTTCCAAAACTTTGAAATCCGAAGGACTCAAGGGCGCATCCTTAGTCGGCACCCGCGTTGGCATCGTAATCGAGAGCACGCCCAAGCGGGTTGTGACGTTAAGCGGCGGATGTGCGCCAGCGTTTGATTTCAGCAAGAAATTGGCCGGAAACCAAACCACTTGATAAGGAAGATCAACCGTCAACTCAAGCGTGCGCCCAAAATAGGCTTTGCCCGCCGCATCACGATAAATAAGTGAAGTACACATGGATTGACCACTCCCGTTTTGAGGCTTGCACGAAAGTGCGTGACTCGGTTAAAAAATCTCTTTGCGCCTTGAAGCAATTTCATAGGACTTACACATAAAGACGGATTTAGCTCCCTCGCCCCTCTGGGGAGAGGGCTTGGGTGAGGGGTGAATAGGCTTATAAATCATCGACATATACTACTCAAGCACCCTCACCCCAACCCTCTCCCGCAAGCGGGAGAGGGAGAAAAAACTAGTTTTGCGTAAGTCCTATTTCAATCAAAGATGCGCAGCAATCACCGGCGTCGCGCTATGCACATCGGCATTCTGCCCACGGTTGCGCAGCGCATGGTCAATCAGCACCAGCGCCAGCATGGCTTCGGCAATCGGCGTGGCGCGTATGCCGACGCACGGGTCATGCCGTCCCGTGGTAATCACTTCCGCCGTTTCGCCATGCAGATTCACGCTTTGCCCTGACAGGCGAATGCTGGAAGTCGGTTTGAGTGCCAGATGCGCCACCACCGTTTGCCCGCTGGAAATACCACCCAAAACCCCGCCCGCATGGTTGCTCAAAAACCCTTCCGGCGTGATTTCGTCACGGTAATCCGTGCCGCGTGCCTCAACACAGGCAAAACCGTCGCCGATTTCCACGCCCTTGACCGCATTGATGCTCATCAAGGCATGGGCAATGTCCGCATCCAGACGATCAAACACCGGCTCGCCCCAACCCGGCGGCACGCCCTCGGCCACCACGGTCAGCTTCGCGCCGATGGAATCGCCGGACTTGCGTAAGTCGTCCATAAAGCTTTCCATCTCGGTCACTTTGCTGGCATCCGGACAGAAAAACGGGTTACGTTCGATTTCATGCCAATCAACCTGTTCGATACGAATCGGCCCTAATTGACTCAAATAGCCGCGCACTTTGACCCCGTAACGCTCAAGAAGCCATTTTTTGGCAATCGCCCCCGCCGCCACCCGCGCCGCCGTTTCGCGCGCACTTGAGCGACCGCCACCGCGATAATCGCGGATACCGTATTTTTGCTGGTAGCTGTAATCCGCGTGCCCTGGGCGAAAACTTTGCGCGATATTGGAGTAATCCTTCGAGCGTTGATCGGTGTTTTCAATCAGCAATGCAATCGGCGTGCCCGTGGTTTTGCCTTCAAACACGCCGGAAAGAATACGCACACAATCATCCTCGCGGCGCTGCGTGGTATGGCGCGATGTTCCGGGCTTGCGGCGGTCTAAATCCGGCTGAATATCCGCCTCAGTCAAGGCCATACCGGGTGGGCAACCGTCCACAATGCAGCCAATCGCCACGCCGTGGCTTTCGCCAAACGTAGTCACAGTAAACAGAGTGCCGAAGGTATTGCCAGACATAGATTAAGCGTTCATATCGTTAAAAGTGGCGCAAATTCTATATCATCACGGCCTTGTCTTTGCGCTTTGAATTTACAAAACATGCCCTATCTACTGCACCATATCATTCGCCATACCGCGCAAACGCAGCCGGATGCCGCTGCATTACGCCATCAGGAGCGTGTCCTTAGCTATGAGGAACTCAAAACTAGCGTGGAGCAATTGGCGCAAAACTTGGTCAATATGGGGCTGTACGCCGGCGAACGTGTCGTGATCTTGCTACCCAAACGCATTGAAACAGTGCAAACCCTGTTTGCCGCCAGCGCCGCCGGAGGGGTGGTGGTCCCCATCAACCCGCTGCTTAAATCTGAGCAAGTGCTGCATATTTTGAGCGACAGCGGTGCGCGCATTCTTATCACCCAAACCGCACGGCTGCATAGCCTGCGCCCCCTTTTGCAGCGTCTGCACGATTTGCGCTGGGTGATTGTGATTGATGAATTGGGCGACATGGAGCGCATTCCGGGCTTGGGTGTGCGCACGTTAAGCGAACTCAACGCACAAGCGAGCACGCATTTTGCCCTGCCCGCCCGTGTCGAAAATGATTTAGCCGCCCTGCTCTACACCTCCGGCAGCACCAGCAACCCCAAGGGCGTGGCACTGAGCCATCGCAACCTACTGGCAGGCGCTTCTAGCGTGATGCAATACCTGCAACTTCACGCAGATGATCGGGTGCTCGCCGTCTTGCCTTTGAGTTTTGATTACGGCCTATCGCAGCTGACCACGGCCTTTTTAGCGGGCGCAAGCGTCGTGTTGCTGGATTATCTTTTGCCGCGAGACCTGTACAAAGCCATTACGCAGCATGAAATCACCGTGCTTGCGGGCGTGCCAACCCTTTGGCATCAGCTTGCCGCGCAGGATTGGCTGGATGAACTTAGCTCGCTGCGCATTCTCACCAACTCCGGCGGTCACTTGCCGCGCCATATTGTCGAACGCTTGCGTGCTCGTCTGCCCGAAGCCCAACTGTTTTTAATGTACGGACTCACCGAAGCGTTTCGCTCCACCTATTTGCCGCCGGATGAGCTTGATAACCGCCCCGACTCCATCGGCAAAGCCATCCCCAACGCCCAGATTAGCGTGCTGCGTGACGATGGCAGCCCTTGCGCCGCGCACGAAATCGGTGAACTGGTGCATCGTGGCCCCACCGTGGCACGCGGCTATTGGAACGACCCAGAGCGCAGCACCGAGCGTTTCCGCCCCTGCCACACCTTAGATGAATGCCACACGGGTCTTGTGGCGCACGAATTATGCGTCTGGTCAGGCGATCAAGTACGCATGGATGAAGAGGGCTATTTGTATTTTGTCAGCCGCATGGATGACATGCTCAAAAGCTCCGGCTACCGCATAAGCCCCGCAGAAATTGAAGATGCGCTTTACACTTCAAATCAAGTACGCCAAGCCGTGGCGCTAGGCTTGGATGATGAAGTTTTAGGTCATCGCATCGTTGCTGTGGTGGTTGCAGAACAGGCTGATTTAGACCCGCAAACCCTGCTCAACCATTGCCGCAACATCTTGCCCGCCTACATGCTGCCGCAGCAGATTCACGTTAGAGCGAGCCTGCCGCTTAACCCCAATGGCAAGGTCGATCGCCCGCGTTTGCGTGCTGAATTAAGCGCTATCGTCGCTACGGAGAACGCATGAACGCCGCAACTCACGCTCCGCTGCTTTTTAAGGTGCAACACGGCGAAATCCACATCGGCGGGATAAGCATCAACCAACTCGCCGCCCGCCTCGGCACACCGTTCTACGCCTACGATGCAAGCATGATTGACCAGCGAATCCGCGAATTACGCACCGCCTTACCTTCCAATATCAAGCTGCACTACGCCATTAAAGCCAACCCTTACCCGCCACTGCTCCAGCGCATGAGCGATTGGGTGGACGGCGGCGACATTGCCTCCAGCGGCGAGCTTGCCGCCGCGCTCCAAGCCGGATTCAAAGCACCAACATTAAGCTTTGCAGGCCCCGGCAAAACAGACAATGAACTAAGCAAAGCCTTGCACGCGGGCATTACCGTCAATATCGAATCCGCAGGCGAGTTTGAGCGCCTATGCCATATCGGTCAAAACTTAAGCATTCGCCCGCGCCTTGCCCTACGCATCAACCCCGACTTTGAACTTAAAGGCGCGGGTATGCGTATGGGCGGCGGCGCTAAGCCGTTTGGCATTGATGCAGAACAAGCCCCCGATATTCTCAACAAAATCAAAGCCAAAGATGTGGATTTTCAAGGACTACACATCTTTAGCGGCTCACAAAGTCTCAACAGCGCAGCGATTGCACAAGCCATGAGCGCCGCACTCGCGCTTGCAAAAAATCTTATCCAATCAAGTGGATTACATTGCCCACACATCAACCTTGGCGGGGGCTTGGGCATCCCTTATTTTCCCGGCGAGCAACGCCTTGAACTCACACCTATCGGCGCAAACATCAAGCAACTTTTGCAAGAACACGCAGACTGGCTAAACAATACCCAACTAATTCTGGAAATGGGGCGCTATCTTGTCGGCGAAGCTGGGGTGTACGTCACCCGCATCATCGAGCGCAAAACCTCACGCGGCGAAACCTTTTTAATCTGCGACGGCGGCATGCACCACCACCTCGCCCTCTCCGGCAATCTTGGGCAAGTCATCCGCAAAAACTACCCCGTTTATCTTGCGAACAAAGCCGACGCGCCACCCGAAGAAATCGTCAACATCCACGGCCCACTCTGCACCCCGCTAGACATCCTTGGTCACAAAATCGCCCTACCCCCTGCCAACGTTGGCGATTTGCTCGTCATTACCCAATCCGGCGCGTATGGCTTAAGCGCCAGCCCGATTCATTTTTTAAGCCACAATCCGCCAGCCGAAATCCTGCTTTAGAACTTACTGGGGACTTCTAAAAACTCGAATATCGTCTTTGCGAGCGTAGCGACGCAATCCAAACTTCAAAGACGGTTTTTAGTAACTCCCTACTCACACCGCCTTTGCTGCGCACCAAACTTCCACGCGCTCGCACCCCTGCTTGCGCAACACCTTGGTCAACTCGCGCACCGTCGCCCCCGTGGTCAACACATCGTCCACAATCGCCACATGTTTGGGCAACACCACGCCAGAACGCAGCGCAAACACCCCGCGCACATTCGCCACGCGCTCATCCCCGGCAAGCTGGTTTTGCGGCACAGTGGCGCGTATCCGGCGCACGCCATCGTGCATGACCGCAATACCCAGCGCCCGCCCCAAAGGACGCGCCAACTCCAAAGACTGATTAAACCCACGCTCCGCCAAACGCTTTGCATGAATCGGCACCGGAATTAAAACTTGTGGCAGCGCATCATCCCGCGCACGCACCGCCTGCAACAACGTCTGCGCAAGCGGCACACCGCAACTCAAACGCTTTTGATACTTAAACTGCGTCAACAGATAGCGCACCGCACCGCTATAAACCAAGGGCGCATACGTCGCGGCATACGGCGGCGGATGCTGTAAACACGCCGCACACAATCCAGACGTTGCCACGGGCACAGCACATTGCGGGCACGCCCTATCCACACGCGGCAACTCCAGCTCGCACGCCGAACATAAATGCGACGCGCCCGCAGGTAAACCACACAGCAAGCAGCGACGCGGCAGTAACCAATTCGTTATACTGCGCGTCACATTCGCTATTTGCCAAGGTCTATTCGCCATGACATCGCCCTCTTCAGACATGAGCACTGAAATCCTCACCGCCGCCAGCCAGCGCCGCTCAGCCGCCCTGTTTAACTACATCAACATCGCCGTCATGGTGCTCGCAGGCATTCCGCTCATCATGGCAGGCTCGGCCTCCGGCAAAAGCATGATTCTTGCCACTGCCGCCGCCATTATCCCCATCGTGCTTTGGTTTGGCGGCTCCATGCTGCTGTATGCGCTCAACAAACACCACCCCAACCCCAAAGTCGGTCATTACACCCAATGGGCAGCGTATCGCTACTACGCTGTCACTGGCTCGCTGATTGTGATCGGCACGTTTTTCCCGGCCGATGTGCGCTACTACCTTGCATTTTGGGCGTTTGCCGCCAGCATTTTAGTGCCCTGGTCCATTTGGGAAATCATCAAAATCCAGCGCGACACCTGGACGGATATGCCTGTTCCAAAACATACACCCGAAACCTTCGACTAACTAAAAACAACCCACTATGACCACCGAACTCCGCCACGATTGGAGCCGCGACGACATCCTCGCGCTCTTTGCCCAACCCTTCAACGATCTTCTCTTCCACGCCCAAAGCCTGCACCGCAAGCATTTCGACCCCAATGCGGTGCAAGTTTCCACCTTGTTGTCGATTAAAACAGGCGCGTGCCCAGAAGACTGCTCGTATTGCCCGCAAAGCTCGAAATACGACACTGGGCTTGAAAAAGAGCGTCTTCTCGCCCTCGATGAAGTCATAGCCTCCGCCAAAGCTGCACAAGCCAAAGGCTCGACCCGTTTCTGCATGGGCGCGGCCTGGCGCAACCCAACCGACAAAAACCTTGAATTTGTCGAAGCCATGGTGCGCGAAGTCAAAGCCCTAGGTCTAGAAACCTGCGTCACCTTGGGCATGTTGCGTGCCGAACAAGCCAAGCGCCTCAAAGATGCAGGCTTGGACTACTACAACCACAACCTCGACACCTCGCCGGAGTTTTACGGCACAGTGATTACCACCCGCACTTATGATGAGCGCCTCGACACCCTGCAAAATGTACGCGACGCAGGCTTAAGCGTCTGCGCAGGCGGCATCGTCGGCATGGGCGAATCGCGCCGTGATCGCGCAGGCTTGCTGCAACAACTCGCCAATATGCCCAAACACCCGGAATCCGTGCCGATTAACAACCTAGTGCAAGTCGAAGGCACGCCGCTGCATGGCACCGCCAAACTCGACCCGTTTGAATTTGTGCGCACCGTCGCCGTGGCGCGCATTCTCATGCCGCAATCGTTTGTGCGCCTCTCTGCGGGGCGCACGGAGATGAGTGATGAAATGCAGGCCCTATGCTTCCACGCCGGAGCCAATTCGATTTTCTACGGCGGTAAATTGCTCACCACCGACAACCCCGACGAAAACCACGACCAAGCCTTGTTCGAACGCCTAGGGATTCATAGCCTCGGCGCGCATGATAACGGTGGTTCCTGCTCAAGCTGCGGTTGTGTTTAACGCACTGATAGAAATTAATCCCCCGTTAATTTTTAGCCACAGAGAACACAGAGGTCAAAGAGGGGAAAGCCTCACTGGTTTTACTCTGTGACCTCCGTGTTCTCTGTGGCTCATTTCTGGATTTTTATTGAACTGAAAACTCATAGGACACTGACCATGCAAGACATAACGCACAGATAGGAATAAATCCCCCGCCATTTTTTAGCCACAGAGAACACAGAGGGCACAGAGGGTATAAAGCTCTCCATTGGCTTTTCTCTGTGAACTCTGTGTTCTCTGTGGCTAATTTTTTGGATTTTGATTGAACCGAGATTACTAGGACACCCACCATGCTGCGCACCGTCATTCTCGTTTTGCTCTCACTGCTCGCGCTTCCCCTCCACGCCGGCCCCCACGACTACAAACTGCTCAATGCTGCCAAAGCAGGCGACCTGACGCAAGTCAAAACCTTGCTGGAAACAGGGGATGTCGATATCAACATCATCGACTCATTCCAAACCACGCCGCTGATGATGGCCGTGGATAACCGCCATCTCGCCGTCGCAGAATACCTGCTGCAACACGGCGCAGACATCCAACTCGACAACAAATATGGCTACACCCCGATGATGCAGGCGGTCATGCGCAACGACCCCAAAATGGTCAATATGCTGCTCGACAAGGGCGCAAAAATCGACCAAAAAAACTTCTACACCGAACTCACCCCGCTAATGATGGCGGTGGACAATGGTTCAATGGAGATGGTTGAGCTGCTGATTGCGCGCAAAGCCAATCTCAACCTGCAAGACGAACGCGGACGCAGCGCGCTCATGCACGCCACCGCCACGCATCAGACCAAAATTGCCCAACGCCTGCTGCAAGCGGGTGCGGATGCCACAATTAAAGACAAACAAGGCCGCACGGCTGACGACTTCGCCAAACCTGGTCAACCATGAAGCACGCCCGCTTACGCCAACGCCTTGAGGAGCGTCAAGCCAGCGGCCTGTACCGCACGCCACGCATTGCCGAAGGCGCACAAACCCCGCGTCGCATCGTCAATGGGCGTGAAGTCTTGGGCTTTTGCAGCAATGACTATCTTGGCTTGGCCAATCATCCTGCCGTGGTTGCCGCCTTCAAACGCGCCGCCGATGAGTACGGGTTAGGCAGCGGCGCAGCGCACCTCATCAATGGCCACACCCGCGCGCACCAAGCCCTAGAAGAAGAACTCGCCGCCTTTTGCGGTTATGAACGCGCCCTACTGTTCTCCACTGGCTACATGGCGAATCTCGGCGCAATCGCCGCACTCGTCGGGCGCGGCGATGCCGTGTTTGAAGATCGGCTCAATCACGCCTCCCTGCTCGATGCAGGCTTACTCTCCGGCGCAGGCTTCAAACGCTACCCGCACAACGATGATGCCGCCCTCGCCCGCCTACTCGCCGCCAGTCCCGCCCGCGAAAAACTCATCGTCACCGACGGCGTATTCAGCATGGACGGCGACCTTGCCCCCATACCCGAACTCGCAGCCCTCGCACAGCAACATGATGCTTGGTTGATGGTGGACGATGCGCATGGCTTAGGCATCCTCGGCGCGACAGGACGCGGCACGCTGGAACATTTCGGCCTGAATGCCACGCACGTTCCGCTACTGATGGGCACTCTCGGCAAAGGATTAGGCACGGCAGGCGCGTTTGTCGCCGCTTCCGTTGATGTCATCGAATGGCTCATCCAAGCCGCCCGCCCCTACATCTACACCACCGCCATGCCCGCCGCGCTCGCCGAAGCCACCCGCACCAGCCTAAGGCTCATCGACGACGAACCCTGGCGACGCGAACACCTGCGCACACTGATTGCCCACTTCAAAACAGGCGCGCACCAACTCGGTCTGAGCCTCATGCCCTCCGACACCCCAATTCAACCGATTTTGATTGGCGAAACAGAAAAAACCACAGTTCTTAGCAATCAACTATTCGCGTCCGGTATCCACGTCACCGCCATCCGCCCGCCCACCGTACCCCAAGGCAGCGCCCGCCTGCGCGTGACCTTGAGCGTCGCACACAGCTTGCGCGACGTGGATGAGCTACTACATAAGCTCGCGCTAACTTTACTGCGCAACCAAGATTAAGGGCATAAAAAAACCTCGGTCAGAACATTTTAATGTTCCAACCGAGGTTTAGAATAATGGTAGCGGGGGCAGGATTTGAACCTACGACCTTCGGGTTATGAGCCCGACGAGCTACCGAGCTGCTCCACCCCGCAATCGATGGAGCGCATTATAGACAGGGCAGCCCGCTTGTCAAGGAGAACCTAGGCAAACCCTAGCGATTAACGTGCCAGCTTTGAGTGTGAGAACGTGTTGAGCACCTGATATTGATTTGAATCATTCTGGAGTACCCCATGAACTTTGTTCGCTTTTTCGATAGCCTGAGTCTGAGTGATGTGCCGCTGGTCGGCGGCAAAAATGCCTCCTTGGGTGAAATGTTCCGCACCCTCAAGCCCAAGGGTGTCAATGTGCCGGATGGCTTTGCGACCACCTCCGAGGCTTATTGGGCGGTTCTTGAGCACAACGGCCTGCATGAAAAGATTTTTTCCCTACTCGACGCACTGGATATTGAAGACGTGGTGCGCCTCGCCGAAGTTGGCCAAACCATTCGCGAGTGGTTGACCCATGCCGAGCTCCCTGAGGCCTTGAGCGACGAAATTACCCGCGCCTACCGTCAGTTATGCATTGATGCAGGCGGCATGATCGAAGTCGCGGTACGCAGCTCAGCCACCGCCGAAGACCTGCCGAATGCCTCCTTCGCCGGGCAACAAGAGACTTATCTGAACATTCGTGGCGAAGCCAGTCTGCTGGAAACCTGTAAGCGCGTGTACGCCTCGCTGTTCACCGACCGGGCGATTAGCTATCGCACCCATCAAGGCTTTGCGCATGACAAAGTCGCCCTGTCGATTGGCGTACAGCGCATGGTGCGCTCCGACATGGCCTCCTCCGGCGTAATGTTCACCCTAGACACCGAATCCGGCTTCCGCGATGCCGTGCTGATTACGGCGGCTTGGGGCTTAGGCGAAAACGTGGTGCAAGGCGCGGTCAACCCGGATGAATTCCTCGTTTTCAAACCTACCCTGCACGACGACCTGCGCCCGATCATCAAGCGCCAGCTGGGCAGCAAAGCGATACGCATGATCTACACCCACGATGCGCAAGCCGGACACTCCACGCGCAATATCGAAGTGCCGCCGCAAGATCGCCAGCGCTTTTGCATCTCGGATGACGAAGTGCTGGAACTGGCACGCCAAGCCGTCACCATCGAACAACACTATGGCCGCCCGATGGACATCGAATGGGCCAAAGACGGACAAAGCGGCGAGCTGTTCATCGTGCAGGCACGCCCGGAAACCGTGCAAACCCGTGCCGACACCCACGTCTTCAAACAATACATTCTGGAACAGCGCGGCGAAGTGCTCGCCACCGGGCGCAGCGTGGGGCAGAAAATTGCCACAGGCACCGCGCGCGTCATCCTGCATGCCAAAGACATGAGTCAACTCAATCCCGGCGAAGTTCTGGTGACCGATATCACCGATCCGGACTGGGAACCGGTGATGAAAATCGCCTCAGCCATCGTCACCAATCGCGGCGGGCGCACCTGCCACGCGGCAATCATTGCGCGTGAACTCGGCATTCCCGCCGTAGTCGGCTGCGGCGATGCCACCCAAACCATCCCCAGCGGCGAAATAGTCACCGTCTCCTGCGCCGAAGGCGACGAAGCGCATGTCTATCGCGGCAGCTTGGCCTTCCGCATTGATGAACAGCGCCTAGACCCGGATGAAGCCCCCACCCGCACCAAAATTTATCTCAACGTCGCCCAAGCCGAATCCGCGCTTGAACTGGGTCGCCTGCCTGCGGACGGCGTTGGCCTTGCACGCATGGAATTCATTATCATGCGCAGCATCCAAGCGCATCCCAACGCCCTGCTCAACCCCGACAAACTCGATGCCGCCACCCGTGCGCGCGTGGCTGAACTGACACGCGGCTATGCCAACGGCGAGGATTTCTTCGTCAAACGCCTCTCCGAAGGTGTCGGACAAATCGCCGCCGCCTTCTACCCGCGCCCGGTGGTGGTGCGCTTTTCCGACTTCAAATCCAACGAATACGCCGCCCTGCTCGGCGGGCGCGGCTTTGAACCGGTGGAAGAAAACCCGATGATCGGCCTGCGCGGTGCCTCGCGTTACCACCACCCGGATTACGCCGCCGGCTTCGCCCTCGAATGCGCCGCCCTGCGCCGCGTGCGCGAAGTCATGGGACTTAGCAATGTCGCCCTGCTGCTGCCCTTCGTGCGCTCGGTCGGTGAAGCCCAAGCCGTGATCGAGCTTATGGCGCAACACGGCCTCAAGCGCGGCGAAATGGGCCTCAAGCTCTACATCATGTGCGAAATCCCCACCAACGCACTGATGGCGGATGCGTTTCTCGAACTCTGCGACGGCTTCTCCATTGGATCGAACGATTTGACCCAACTCACTCTCGGTGTCGATCGCGATTCCGGCCTGCTCACCGAATTCGACGAGCGCGACCCCGCCGTCTTGAAACTGATCCAGATGGCGATTAGCGCGTGCAAGCGGCATAACAAATACATCGGCATCTGCGGCCAGGCACCGTCCGACTTCCCGGAAATCACCCGCTTTTTAGTCGAACAAGGCATTGATAGCTTGTCGCTCAATCCGGATAGCTTGCTCAGAATGCGCCAGGTGGTGCGGGCGCAGGAGAATGGGGAGTAAGCAGGCCGGACTAAATCATCCGGCAGCCTGTCATTACGCATTTTTAGCAACTACAAAAAGATTGCATACATCTTTGATGTAACTACACTTTGCTGTTTTTTTGGATTGCCACGTCGCTTCGCTCCTCGCAAATACGGTTTTTAGAAGCTCCCCAAGGTATCTAAGACAGTGCTCACCAGCTTGATTTTGGTGTTGCACTTGGAAGTTGAGACCGCCCCCTGTATCTGAATTCAATGAAAAATATCCAATAAAAAATTAAACTCGCCATCGGGCTTGACCCTTTTGATTGGCATTTGGCTGTGGAAACCACTTTGGACGGGTTCACAATCGCTTCAACAATTTTCTGAGAGAACGCCCTTGAGCAAGACCCTGCGTCTATCTGAAAAGTGGTTCCACCGTGGCCTTTGGCTGGTGGCGTTTGTGTTCGCCTGGTTCCTGGTCGGGTTGGGCAGCACCATCGTAGGCGACCTGCCGCAGGTAGAAGAGAACCGCTCGCTTGACGACTACTTGGATCCAGCCCTCGCCCCGGCGGTGAAGGATGCGATCTTGATCGCGCAGAAGAACGCCAAAGACGCTCAGGACGCGCTGGATCAGGCGCAGCTGCGCCACCAGTCAGCCGAGGCCAGCAACCGCGCCGCGCGCGAGACCTTTGACAACTGGCTGGCCACTCGCAGCGCGACTGCTAGGCCTGAGCATGATGAGGAATTGATTGCCCGCACGAAGCAACTGGACGACTTGCGTCAGGCCGAGCGCGATGCACTTGCGGAAGTGGAAAAGCAGCAGCAGGCCGAGCTGGACGCGCGCCAAGCCGAGGAGCGCGCCCAGGCCGAACTGCAAAGCCTGCAGGACAACGCGTTCAGCGAATACATAAGTGAACTTCACGCGCAGGAGCTGCGCGTGTTTGGCTATCGCTTGGCGCTTACGCTACCGCTCCTGTTGGCGGCGGGTTGGTTGTTTGTCAAAAAGCGTAAAAGTAGCTATTGGCCATTCGTTTGGGGCTTTATCATCTTCGCGCTGTTCGCCTTCTTCGTGGAACTGGTGCCCTATCTACCCAGCTACGGCGGCTATGTGCACTACATTGTGGGGATTGTGCTCACGGTGATCGGTGGGCGCTACGCGATCCAAGCGCTGCAGCGTTACTTAGAGCGGCAGAAGCTGGCCGAAGCGCAACCGGCTCAGGAGCGTCAGCGCGAAATGGACTACGACCAAGCGCAGGCACGCATGAGCAAGAATATCTGTCCGGGTTGCGAGCGCGCAGTGGACATGAAGGACGGCAAAACCGACTTCTGTCCGCACTGCGGCCTGTGCTTGTTTGACCATTGCAGCCAGTGCAACACGCGCAAAAACGCGTTTGCGCGCTACTGTTTCTCGTGTGGCACGTCGGCCAAAGCACTGACCTCACCCGCGAGTGATACCCACGCCGCATGAACTCGGCGTGAGTCTTGTCGCTTACTCGGAGAAGGCGCTGACCTCTTCGCAGTAGGCTTAGCTCAGATCAACCCTTCTTCACAAACTCCGACTTAAGCTGCATCGGGCCGATGCCGTCGATTTTGCAGTCAATATCGTGATCGCCTTCGATGAGGCGGATATTTTTCACCTTGGTGCCGACTTTGACCACTAAGGATGTGCCTTTGACCTTCAAATCTTTGATGACGGTGACGGTATCGCCGTCGGTCAGCAGATTGCCGTTCGAGTCTTTAATCACCAGCGCGTCGCTGCTTTCTTCGGCTAAGGCGGCGGCTTGCGGCCACTCATGCCCGCATTCTGGGCAGATGAACATCTCGCCGTCTTCGTAGGTGTATTCCGAACCACATTTCGGGCAAGGGGGCAAAGCGGACATGAGAGACTCCTTTTTTATAAGAAAAACTAATGAATTTTGCAAATTTTAGCATAGACACTAATAACTGCAGTTTGAGAATCGGCTGCATGTGTTTTTTGCCTCAGAGATCACACAGAGGGCGTTGCTGGAAGATGCGTCATCATTGTAGGTGCAAATTCATGCGCACAATTCAGGCACATTTGTGCGAATGAATTCGCACCTACAGCGTTGTTTCACGAATGATTTTCAGCCTTAATAGAGCTTACGCAGGATGGCGGATTTACCCCTCTCCCTTGATGGGGGAGAGTTGGGGAGAGGGAGCTAAATCCAATTTCTGCGTAAGTCCTATAATTTCCGCGGTCTACAACTTGCGCGTGACGTGCACCACATCATCGTCAAACGCGCCTGCTAGACGCTCAAAACCCATGCGTTCGGCGAGCTTCAACATGCCCGTGTTATGCGGCAACACCTCGCCCATAAGCACACGCACCCCGCGTTGGCGTGCGGCATCCATGACCGCTTCCAGCAACAAACTGCCCAAGCCCGCGCCCTGCCAGGCATCACTCACCACCACCGCAAACTCGGCGCTTTCGCCATCCGGCTGTAGGCTGTAACGCGCCACACCAATTTCTACAGCCTGTTCGCCTTCGCCATAAATCGCCACAAACGCCATTTCGCGGTCATAGTCGATTTGCGTAAAGCGCATCAACATCTCCGGAGTGAGCTCGTCCAATGCTCGCATAAAGCGCATATAACGGCTGTCATCGGACAGTTCATGCACAAACGCCTGCTCCATTTCGGCATCTTCCGGGCGGATTGGACGTAGGGTAATTTCGCGTCCATCGCTGAGCACCACATGCCGCGCCAGATGCGCCGGATAAGGATGAATCGCCATGTGCGCATAACGCGGCTGACCGGGGTGCATCTCGGCCAGCTCAATGCGCGCATCCACCGCCACTACGCCCAACTCCCCGGCCATCAGCGGGTTAATGTCCAGCCCGGCGATTTCCGGCAGCTCGCATACCATTTCTGAAATGCGCAGCAACACCTGCTCCAACGCGCCTATCGGCACCGGCAAGGCACCGCGAAACGCGCCCAGCATTTTGGCGGCGCGAGTGCGTTGCATCAGGCGCTTGGCCAACAAGGGGTTCAGCGGCGGCAAAGCCAAGGCACGGTCATGCAGTACTTCCACCGCCACACCGCCCATGCCAAACGCAATCACCGGTCCGAATACCGGATCACGACTCACCCCCACCAGTAGCTCGCGCGCATGGCCCACCTCGGCCATGCGCTCCAGGGTCACACCTTCAATCGCCACATCAGGATGGGCTGCGCGCACCTTGTCGAGCATCTCCTGCACTTGATGGCGCACGCTCTGCGCGCTTTGCACATTCAGACGCACGCCGCCCACATCGGTCTTATGCGTGAGTGCCGGGGCGCTGATTTTGAGCGCCAGCGGGTAGCCCAGACTCTCGGCCACAATCATGGCTTCATTCGCATCGCGTGCCAGCACGCTTGCGTGATTCGGAATACGGAACGCCGATAAAATCGCCTTGGATTCACGCAGGCTCAGTACCATGCGCCCCTCGCTTCGCGCCTGCTGCATAATCAGCCGCGCACCTTCAATATCCGCTGGAGTATCCTCGCTCAAGGGGCTGGGCGCTTGCATCAAAAGGTTTTGGTTGCGCCGATAGTCGAGCAAATACGCCAAGGCCTCAATCGCGGACTCCGGCGAGCGAAATTGAGGAATGCCCGCCGCATCAAAACGCGCTCGTGCCTCATTCACCAAGGTCTCACCCATCCAGCACACTAGCACCGGCTTGCGGTATCCATTGCCCTGCTGCTGCGCCTGTTGAATCACCGCCTCGGCGCAGGCCAGAGGGTCAGTCATGGCTTGCGGCGTGAGCAACACCACCATCGTATCCACGCCCGCATCGGCTAGACACAGACGCACCGCCTCACCGTAACGCGCAGCACTGGCATCGCCCAAAATATCCACCGGATTGGCATGTGACCAATGCACAGGCAAAAAGGCATTCAGCGCCGTCAAAGTTTCTGCACTTAAAGTCGCAAGTGGCATGGACAAATCTGCCGCGCGGTCGGTCGCCATCACCCCCGGTCCGCCGCCATTGGTCAGAATCAGCACCCTGCCCTCACGCAGATTCAAGCCCATGCCTTGTCCACCCAACTGCGCCAAGGTCTGCGCGGCAGAAAACCACTGCGTAATGCGCTCCACCCGCACCACCCCGGCACGCTCCAAGGCCGCATCAAACACATCATCCGCGCCCATCAGCGCCCCGGTATGCGTCGCCGCCGCGCGCGAACCTTCCGCATGGCGCGCCGACTTGAGCACAATGACCGGTTTGATGCGCGCCGCCGCACGCAGACCACTCAGAAAGCCGCGCGCGTGATGAATACCCTCCACGTATAACAAAATACCCTTGGTTTGTGGATCGAGCGCGAGATAATCCAGCACATCACCAAAATCCACATCCGCCGCATCCCCGGTGGACACAATCGCCGAAAAGCCCACCCCGTGCGCTTGTGCCCAATCCAACACCGCCGTCACTAGCGCCCCCGACTGCGACACTAAAGCCAGTTGACCCGCTGCAGCTTGGTTGTGGCTAAAGGTCGCATTCAAGCCGATTTTTGGACGCATCAGCCCAAGACAATTCGGCCCAATCAGGCGCATGGAAAAATGCTGTGCAATTTCAAGGAGTTCGCGTTGCAAGGCTTGCCCCGCCGCCCCGGCCTCGGCAAAACCGGCCGAGAGAATTACCGCGCCCTTGAAGCCCGCCTCGCCGCATTGACGCACAATGCCCGGCACACTGGCCGCCGGAGTGGCTATCACTGCCAGATCAAGCGTGTGCGCCAAGGCTGACTCAACCTGTGCCACATCCGGCCAGCAGCGCAGCCCCTGAATCTGCGTGTGCTTGGGGTTGATCGGCACAATCGCACCCTTGAAACCCGCCGCAAGCAGGTTTGCCAATACCGTGGTGCCCACAGCCCCTGCGCGCTCGCTGGCACCAAAAACCGCAATGCCCTTGGGATTAAAAAGCTGTTCTAAGGTATGTGCGCCCATGCTGGCCTCGCGAATCAATCAGGGGTCTCTAAAGCGAACAAAGCATATCAGTGCTTTTCTAGTCCAGCCTACGCGAGATAAACTTAAAACGAGTTCATAGCAAATCAACGGAACCTTCGTCATGCCAACGATCAGCATGTTTTACGGCATCCTCGTTTTAATGTTTTACCGCGACAACCGTCGTCACCATCTGCCGCATATTCATGTTCGTTATCAGGGTGCGGAAGCCTCCATCGCCCTTGAGGACGGCGCGCTGCTAGATGGCAAAATCCCCACCAAACAACTCAAAATGGTTCAAGCTTGGATCGAAATCCACAAAGAAGAACTCATGGTGGACTGGGATTTGGCGGTCAACGGTGAGGAGCCGTTTCGTATTGCACCCCTTCAATGAGGCTCGCCATGTTAATTGATGTTATTGCCGTTCGCCCCCAAGCTGATTTCAAGCTAGTTCTCGAATACCAAAATGGCGAGCACCGCCTTTTTGACGTGCGCCCCTTGCTAACAATCAAACCTTGGACACGCATTGCTTCGCCCGATATTTTCAATCGCGTGCGCGTTGATTATGGCACTGTCGTTTGGCCCGGCGAGATTGATATTGCCCCTGAAACCCTCTATGACGATTCAACACGTATTGAATACACCAGCGAACATTTGACCCAATGAAAGCGCTCATTATTTTTGCATTATCGTTCGTCATACTCAGCGTCTCGAACACCACCATGGCTGCCATTTACAAATGCCCGGACAAGAGTGGTGTGTATATTTACACCAGCACGTGGTGTGCCGATGGTTTTCGTCGTGAAGGAAGCGACTGGGTTGATATTACCGACGAACGTAAGCAACGAATCTCGGCGGCAGAAGAGCGCAAGAAACGCCAAGAAGAGGAATACGCCTCGCCAGATCAGGCTTCAAAAACTGACTCGCGAGTGAACGACAACACACCCAATGAAAATCAAAATATCGCATCTGCGCCAAGCCCTTTTAATTGTGACGGACGAACCCACTGCTCACAAATGACTTCTTGCGAGGAGGCCAAATTATTTTTACAGAATTGCCCCAACACCCAAATGGACGGCAACAACGACGGTGTTCCGTGTGAAAAGCAATGGTGCAATGGCGTGGCGGACTCATTCGGTTCGTCGGGTCGAAGGCGACACTAATGTGGCTTCACCCCTTCATCTGCGCCGCCTGAATCGCGGTCAAGGCAATGGTGTAGACAATATCATCCACCAACGCGCCGCGTGATAAGTCGTTGACTGGTTTGCGTAAGCCTTGCAGCATCGGGCCGACGCTGACCACGTTGGCTGCGCGTTGCACGGCTTTGTACGTTGTATTGCCGGTGTTCAAATCAGGGAAAATAAATACCGTGGCTTGCCCTGCAACGGGGCTGTTGGGCGCTTTTTGCTTGCCCACCGACATGACACTGGCCGCGTCGTACTGCATGGGGCCGTCGATCAGAATATCTGGGCGTAGTTCACGCACGATTTGCGTGGCCGTGCGTACTTTGACCACATCGTCCCCCGTACCCGAATCGCCGGTGGAGTACGAAATCATCGCCACACGCGGAGTGATGCCGAATAGCGCTGCCGAGTCCGCCGACTGAATCGCAATATCCGCCAGTTCTTCGGCATTGGGGTCGGGATTGACCGCGCAATCGCCGTACACCAGCACTTGGTCGGGCATCAGCATGAAAAACACGCTGGAGACAAGCTTCGCCCCCGGTGCGGTTTTAATAAACTGCAAGGCTGGGCGGATGGTATTGGCCGTGGTGTGTACCGCGCCGGATACGAGGCCATCGACATCGCCCATCTGCAACATCATAGTGCCGAGCACCACGTTGTCTTCAAGCTGCTGTTCGGCCATCGCAGGGCTTAGACCCTTGTGTTTACGCAATTCGACCATCGGCGCGACGTAATGCGCACGCACGCGTTCCTGCTCCAAAATCTCCACGCTGTCCGGCAACGCAACCCCGTGCGCTTCAGCGACACTTAAAATCTCTTCACGCCGCCCAAGCAGCACGCAACGGGCAATGCCTTTTTGTGCGCAAATTACGGCGGCCTGAATCGTGCGCGGTTCATTGCCTTCGGGCAAGACGATGCGTTTGTTGAGGCGGCGCGCTTTTTCCACCATTTGAAAGCGAAATGCGGGCGGAGTCATGCGTAACTCATGCGGCAGAGCCATGCCCGCCAAAAGCGCGGTGATATCTAATTTTTCGGCAATAAAATCAATAATTTGCTCCATGCGCTGCACATCATCCGCCGGCACATGTTGGCTCATATTATTGAGTAAACTTGCCGATTCAAAGCTGTTATAGCTGGTCATCAACACCGGCAAATCGCTAGAAAAGGCTTTCTGGCAGAGTTCGGCAATGCTCGGCTCAGGCTCGGCGTTTGATGTCAAAAGCAAACCCGCGAGCGGAATGCCATTAAGGGTTGCCAGCGCCACCGCCATCATCACATCATCCCGATCGCCTGGGCTCATAATCAGCGCGCCGGGTTTGAGCAAATGCACGATATGCGGCACTGAGCGGGCGATAATCAGATTCTGACGCACGCGGCGCGAGGCCATTTCCCCGCCATGCAGCACCCGCGCCTGTAAAACTTCAACAATATCCATGGTACGCGGGTGCAAAAACTCCGCCTTGTGCGGAATACCGCCTAGATAGGGCAGCGGCTGCGCTTGCAGTTGCAGGCTGCGCTCAAGAACCTCGCAGCCGTAGTGATAGGCATCAACCCCCGCAGGGATGTGATTGATGATGTAACCAGCCATGAGCTTGTGCGCACCAAAGCTCGACACCGCCAGTTCAAATTGTTCGGTCAAAGCCTCGCTGCCCTGTTCGCCCGCCGCGCCGACCAAAATCACCCCCGCCTGAAGATTGAGCGCAATCGTGCTATTGAGCGAAGCCACAAACGCATGGCGCGGATTGGGCACCATGCCCTCGACAATCATCACATCGACATCATCCTGCGCTGCTTGATACAGGCCGACAATCTCCTCCATCAGCTGATCTTCCATGCCTAGGCTCAAAAGATGCTCCGCCCGCTCCATGCTCAACGGTTCGGGCGCAATATGATGATTCATCTGGCGGATAAAGTGCGTGGTGAGCTCCGGCTTGCCGCTTGGGTCTTGGGAAATGGGTTTGACAAAGCCTACTTTTAGCCCTTTTTGTTCCAGCGCATGAACCAAGCCCAAAACCACCGTGGTCAAACCGACGTTGTAGCCCACCGGGGCGAGAAAATAGGTGTGCATGAAAAATCCTCTGATGATAAGCGGCGTTAAAAATAAACTAGGAATTATGATTTCACGCCCTCTCCCGTAAGCGGGAGAGGGTTGGGGTGTGGGTGTTAGAGCCTTGTAGCCCGGATGAAGCGTAGCGAGAATCCGGGAACTACCGTGCCAATTGTGATACCTGCCCTGGGTTAACACCCGGGCTACTGGAGGCCGCTGCTTGTGGCGCAATAGACGTTGAGCAACATCGTCAACAGATGCTCACACCAAACCCGCAAGCTTGGCGGTATCCAGCGCAATCATCATCTCTTCATTGGTATTGACCACCCACACTGGGCGACTGTTGGCGGCATGAATCCTACCGCCCTGCCCGCCGACGCAAGCCTGATTCGCCGCCGCATCCACGGCATAGCCCAAAGGCGCGAGCCAGTCCAGCGTCCGCGCCCTGACCTGCGCCGCGTTCTCGCCGATGCCGCCCGTAAACACCAGCGCATCCAGCCCTGCGCCCACTGCAATCATCTGCCCGGCAAGTTGCTTCGCCAATCGATAACAAAACGCCTCCAGAGCACGTGTTGCACCAACATGCCTCTCCGCACTGGCGTGCAAAAGCTCACGGCAATCGCTGGATAACTCAGACAAGCCCAGCAAGCCCGAACGCTTGTTTAACGCATCCGTCACCTGCTGGGTGTCCATCCCCGATTCCGTTTCAAGATAGGCAAACACTCCCGGGTCAATATCCCCCGAGCGCGTCCCCATCACCAAACCTTCCAGAGGCGTAAGCCCCATGCTGGTATCCACGCTTTGCCCCTTAAGAATGGCGGCGACACTCGCCCCATTGCCCAAATGCGCCACCACCAAACCCACCGCATCCAAAGGCTTACCCAAAACCCGCGCCATTTCACGCGCCACAAAACGGTAGCTCGTGCCATGAAAACCATAGCGACGCACGCCATAATCGCGATACCACGCCATCGGCACGGCATACAAATACGCATGTTCCGGCATTGTCTGATGAAACGCGGTATCAAACACCGCCACATGCGGCACATGCGGAAAACTCGCTTGCGCATGGCGTATGCCTATCAAATGCGCCGGATTATGCAGCGGCGCGAGGCGTGAACAATGCTCGATTTCAGCCACCACCTCTGCATCAATCAAGGCCGAAGCCTTAAAACTCTCGCCCCCATGCACCACCCGATGCCCGATTGCAGCAATCTGCTCAAGCAAGCCCAATGCGCGCAAAGTCGCCACCAACGCCGACATCGCCGCCGCATGATTAGGCGCTTCAAGCGGAATGCTATGCCGCGTCTCGCCCTGCTTAAAGCTGATTTGCGCCTCATCAAGCCCCAATTTTTCAGCCAAGCCGCTCAATACAAGCTGCTGATTTTGCGTGCTGATTAAAGCGAATTTAAGAGAGGAACTCCCGCAATTGATGACCAAAATCATCGAAGCCATACCCTGTATTCCTTAATTTTAGTGCTGCAATGCTAGGCCGAAAGCGTGACAGCGCGGTGAACAACCCACACTCAAATACGGTTGCAAACAATTCTCATTTGTGGCCAAATTCAGGCCGCCGTGATTTAACCAAATTTTAGCTAGGACATCATCATGCAAGCCAACTTCAAACCCAAACTGATCGCCAGCCTGATCGCCCTTGCCATCAGCGCCCCAGCATCCGTCTCCGCCTTGGCCGCCGACCAAGAGCTTAACCTGTATTCTGCCCGCCACTACAAAACCGATGACGCGCTCTACAAAAACTTCACCGACACCACCGGTATCAAAATCAACCGTATTGAAGGCAAAGAAACCGAGCTGATGGAACGCCTCAAACGCGAAGGCGCCGCCAGCCCCGCCGATGTCTTCATTACCGTCGATGCCGCTAACCTCCAAGCCGCCGATGCTGCAGGCCTTTTTGCCCCCGTAACCTCAAAGCTGCTTGATGAGCGCATTCCCAGTCAATTTCGCGCCCAAGACAACGCATGGTTTGGCTTTGCCTACCGCGCCCGCGTCATTACTTATGACAAAAACAAAGTCAAACCCGAACAAATTGCCAACTACCTTGACCTTGCCAAACCCGAATTCAAAGGCAAAGTCTGCGTGCGCAGCGGCAGCCACCCTTACAACCTCACGCTTACTGCATCGATTATCAACCACCACGGCGAGGCCAAAGCCCTGCAATGGGCAGAAGGCATCGTGGCCAATTTAGCCCGCGCCCCCAAAGGCGGCGACACCGACCAAATGCGCGCCATTGCGGCGGGCGAATGCGAAGTCGCCCTCACCAACCACTACTATTACGCCCGTCTTGCCAGCTCGGATAAGCCTGAAGACAAAAGCGTGATCGAAAAAGTCGGCATCCTATTCCCCGACCAAAAAACCCAGGGCACCCACGTCAACATCTCCGGCGGCGGCATGTTAAAACACGCCCCGCACAAAGAAGCCGCCGTCAAATTCATGGAGTACCTCGCAAGCGACAGCGCGCAGGCCTATTTTGCCAACGGCAATAACGAATGGCCGGTCGTGGCGAGCGTGAAAATCGACAACCCCCAGCTCGATGCCTTGGGCAGCTTCAAAATCGACCCCCTCAATGCCAGCGCCTTGGCCAAGGAAATCCCCTTGGCACAACGCCTAATCGACAAGGCGGGTTGGAAATAATCTCAAATAAAGCATCAACTCACCCCCGCCCGTCGGGGGTTTTTTATGCCCGCCGCTCCCGCCACGATCAAAAAGGTGGTTTATAATCCGTTTCAACAAACTAGATGGTGTCGTCACGAGATTTTCAGCCAAAGCACTAAACATCGAATTTGAATGGCCGCAACGAAAGAGGACAAATTCTTTGCATAACGGGTCGCAATTCCTCGCCACCGCTTGAGATGCAGGA
>JBFXGB010000009.1:0-40341 GCA_050178405.1 Halothiobacillaceae bacterium | reverse complement strand
AAATGCGGTTCGAGCAGCTCCCAATGTCTGTCTGATATATCGTGTCGATGAGTGGCTTCTGGCATTTGATTTTGGGGTTGTTACGATGTCTACCGTTTATTATATCTTGTGACGACACTATCTAGAGAAATCACTAATAAGACCCACCCAAACACGCTGGCGCTGGGCGATGTCCACAATGTCGATGCGCAGCGTGCTTTCCCAGTAGGGCGTGACATAGCTTTGAGTGGGGAAAATCGGCCAGCTGCCATATAAACCCGAACGCCATCCGCTGCGATAGCCATAGCCGTAACCCAAGCCCAAGCCAAGCGTCGGTGCGGCGTAGGTGGTGACTTGGGTGCGCTCCGTCCAGAGCAGTTTGAAATTCACCTGCAGCTGCGCCGCGCCATTCACTCGACGCATCCCGCGTGCTTCAAATTCGCGTTGGGTGGCGGTGATGAGGCGTTGCGAGAGGATGCTTTGTAAACCATCGCTGTCGGTGTCTAAGGGGTTTGCGAAGCTAAAGGTTTTGTACTGGCTGAAATTGGCGGCGGGGTTGTAATCCACCCAGACATCTGGGCTGGTCGCGCAGCCGTGCAGCGCCAGCAGGCTTGCGCCGAATATGAGTAAAAAAACACGCTTCCAGATGGGGGTTGTGCGTTGTTGCAACATGGTCTTGGCCTCGCGCGACGATGGTTTGATGCTCCAATCTAGCATGTTCTGGGGTAAGGGATTTAAGTGGGCGTTGATTCATTTACCGTAAGCCATATATGCCCGCATTGTGACATTCAATAAGCCAAACGCGGCTCGGCGCTTTATGCTTTTGCTCCAAATTTTAAGATGAATGTGGGGCGATGATGGATGCAGTGACGATGTTATTGGGGAGTGTGTTGCTGATTGCGCTGGTCTTTGGCGCGGCGGCGCAGTTTTCGCGCGTGTGCTTGCCCGGCGGTTTGCGCGAGTGGGTGATTGATGGCAATCGCAGCCGTGTTGCGGCGTATTTGATTGCGATTGGCGCGGCGGTTTTTTTCACCACCTTGCTGCAAGCCTTTGGTGGGATTGATTTGAATAACACCAAGCCACCGTATCGCAGCCCGCAGTTTGCTTGGGGGCGCTACATTCTTGGCGGCTTTATCTTTGGCGTAGGCATGGTGATGACGCGCGGCTGCCCGGCGCGCAATTTGGTCAAGCTGGGGCAGGGTAATCTGCAATCTTTGCCGGTGTTGATTGTGGTGGCCTTGAGTGCGTATGTAATGACGCGCACGCCGGTGTATGCCGAGTGGTTTGCGCCCTGGATCGGTGTGTTGTCGCTGGATTTAACCCGTTTTGGTATTGCGCATCAGGATTTGGCCAGCTTGTTCGGCGGGGATGTGGGCATGAGTGTGGTGCTCGGTGTCATCATTGCCGTGGTGTTTTGGTGGGTGGCGGCGCAATGGCTGCAATTTCGCCAAGGCGCGGCGGTGTGGTTGGGCGCAAGTCTGGTGGGTTTGATGGTGGCGCTTGGCTATGCCTTGACTGGCGGGCGCTTGGGGCAGGCGGCGGTGGAGGCGGCGGAGTTGATGGATACACCGCCGGAGGGTCTGGGGGTGCAGTCTTTTACTTTTAGCGCGCCCCTTGGCGATGTGGTGCATTTTTTGGGGCATCCGAGCGCCACGACCATCACCTTTGGCGTGGTCGCGGTGGTCGGCGTGTTGTTGGGTGCTTTTGTGAGTGCCTTGGTGCGGCGCGAGTTTAGGCTGATTCCTTTTGGTCATCTGCGTGAGTGGCTCATTACCATGATTGGTGCGGTGCTGGCAGGTGTGGGCAGTGTGTTAGCGATGGGTTGCACGGTCGGTCAGGGCTTGAGTGGCCTTGCAAGTTTGGCTCTAGGCTCGTTTGTGGCACTGGGGGCGATTGTGGCGGGCGGGGTGGTGGCTCATAAGGTGGGGGTGGTCTTGGGCGGACGATAAAGGTGCTTGGATGTTTGCTTCATACGGCGTTGAAGTTTTGAGGGAACTTCTAAAAACCGTCATTGCAAGGAGCGAAGCGACGTGGTAATCCAAAAGTGTCTCCAAAAAACAGCGAAGTTTGGATTGCTTCGCTGCGCTCGCAAAGACGATATTCGGTTTTTTAGAAGCTCTCTTGAGGGTTAGGGATGAATGAACCAAGCGTTTTGCTGAGTGCACGACCAAAGAAGCCCAAGCTTACGGCGATGCCGTTATTAATGTTGCGTCCTCGCCCTTCGCTGGGCTTGCGTATGGCGCTCGTGGCTTTGCATGGGCTTTTGCTTGGTGCAGTGTTTTTGGCTGCGCTGCCTTGGTGGCTGAGCGTGCTGTTGGGTGTTGGGCTGGGGTTATCAGCGTGGCGGGTGTGGCTTCAGGTTCTCCCTGTGCGCGGTGTGCAGTGGGGGCGCGATGGTGTGTGGCAGTTGGAGCTTAGAAACGGCGAGCGGGTCGGGGCGCGCTTGAATGCCAAGCGCAGCCGGTCTTGGCTTGGGTGGGTTTACTTGGATTATCAAACGGAGGACGGGCAGCGCGTGGGGCTGACTTTAGCGGCGGATAGTCTTAACGCGGATGAGTTTCGGCGTTTGCGCACGCGACTGAAAATGGTGTCGAGTTTTTAGGCGTTGGTGGTGCAAAATCAATCGCATAGGACTTACGCAGAATAGCGGATTTAGCTCCCTCTCCCCTCGCGGGAGAGGGAGAAAAAACAATTTTGCGTAAGTCATGTCTCAAATGCTTTGTGTAGCCCGGGTGTCAACCCGGGGCAGGCTTGATCATCAGCACGACTTCCCCGGATTCTCGCTGCGCTTCATCCGGGCTACGGGGGCTAATTGCGTCAAGCGCGTATGCAGCCGGGCGATTTGCGGAGCAAGCTCGTCGGCGCTGCCGCTGTTGTCAATGACATCATCCGCACGGGCGAGGCGCTGCTTGCGGCTTGCTTGGGCTTGGAGTATGGCTTGGGCTTGCAGAGGCTCAATGGCGTCGCGGGCGATCAGGCGGCGCATTTGCTCGTCCTCGGGAATGTCGACAACGATGATGTGCTGGAGTATGTCGTCGTAAGTGTTGCTTTCGACCAGCAGCGGGATAACTACAATGACGTAGGGCGCTTGAGCCTTGCGCAGCGCCTCAAGCTTAGCGACCACTTGGGCGTGAATACGCGGGTGCAAAATGGCGTTGAGGGCGCTGCGCTCAGCCGCATCGTTAAAAATACGTTGGCGTAGCCATGCACGGTTGAGCTGTCCATCCAGGTGCAAGGCTTGTGCGCCAAAGTGGGCAACGATGGCGTTGAGGGCGGGTTGCCCGGGGGCGACAAGTTCGCGTGCGATGATGTCCGTGTCAATAATGGGCACGCCAAGGGCTGCAAACTGCGCAGCGACGGTGGATTTTCCGCTGGCAATGCCGCCGGTGAGGCCGACAACGAGCATGTTTAAGGGGCGAGTCCGCCAAGATAGGCGACGCTGATGGTGTTACCAAAAAAGAACCAAATCACACCCGCCGCCGCAAGGTAGGGACCAAAGGGAATGGCCATGCTGCCATCTTGTTTGCGCAGTAACATCAAGCTAATACCCACCACGGCTCCGACAAGGCTCGACATCAAGACAATGCCGGGCAAGGCTTGCCAGCCCATCCATGCGCCGAGAGCGGCCAGCAGCTTGAAGTCGCCAAAGCCCATGCCTTCTTTGCCGGTGAGCAAACGAAAGCCTTGGTAAATCGTCCAAAGAACCATGTAGCCCGCCGCCGCGCCAATTACAGCATCGCTTAGGCTTGTAAACATGCCGCCGACATTCACCAGCAGCCCCAGCCAAAGCAAGGGCAGGGTGATTTGATCCGGCAGCAGCATGGTGTTGAGATCAATCACCGTCAGCGTAAGCAAAGCCCACACCAGTACCAAGGCAAACAAAAGCGGCCAGCCCAAGGGCACAAGGCTTGCAGCAAGCAAGGCAAGCCCGGCCGCTGCGGCTTCGACCAGCGGATATTGCGGCGAAATGCGGGTTTTGCACGAGGAACAGCGCCCGCGCAGCAGGGCATAGCTTATGAGCGGCAGGTTTTCCCACCAGCGCAATTCATGGCCGCAGCTTGGGCAATGCGAAGCGGGGTAGGCGATATTAAAACCTGTCGCTTGGGCCGGTTCTTCATCGGGCGTTTGACCGAGCAGCTCGCGGCACTCGCGATGCCAACGGGCTTCCATCATTTTGGGCAGGCGTAAAATCACCACATTGAGAAAGCTACCGACCAATAAGCCAAGGAGCGCAACGCTGAAATACAGCCACACCGGGTAAGCAGCGAGGACGCTGAATAGACTCGTTTCTTGCATACTGACTTAGACCACCGAGCCGAGCTTGAAGATGGGTAGGTACATGGCGATGACAAGGCCACCCACCACCACGCCCAAGAACGCCATAATCATCGGCTCCATCAGGCTTGCGAGTGAATCCACCATGTTGTCCACTTCTTCTTCATAAATATCCGCGACTTTGGAGAGCATTTTGTCAATCTCGCCAGTCTCTTCGCCGATACCGATCATCTGGATCACCATCATAGGAAACAGGCCGGATTGCTGCATGGAAATACGCATGGCCTGACCTTGTTCGGTCATGTCGCGCATTTGCAAAACGGCTTGCTCATACACCCAGTTGCCTGTCGCTCCAGCAACCGAGCCCATGGCTTCAACCAGGGGCACACCGGCGGCGAACATGGTGGACAAGGTGCGCGCAAAGCGTGCGACGGCGGCTTTGTGGGTCAATGGCCCCACCAGTGGCATATGCAAAATGAGCTTATCCAGAAAAATCTGGAAGGTTTTGGAGCGTTTTTTGAAATAGGTAAAGGTAAATATCGCAGCGCCGATACCACCAAAAATCAGCCACCAATAGGCTTGGAAGGCTTCTGAAAGTCCCAGCACCCACAAGGTAAAGGCGGGCAAGTCAGCACCAAAGCTACCAAAAACCTCGGCAAAAACGGGCACCACAAAAATCAGCAAAATGGCGGTGACGATAAAGGCCACAATCAAAACGGCAATTGGATAGGTCAATGCCTTTTTAATTTTTTTCTTCAGGCTTTCGGATTTTTCTTTGTAAACGGCAATGCGTTCAAGAATGGCTTCCAGCGCACCGGCGTTTTCACCGGCAATCACCAGACTCACAAACAGATTATCAAAATACAACGGATGGTTTTTGAGCGCGTTGCCGAGCGAAATACCGCCGGAAACATCGTCTTTAATTGCGGTCACAAGCTTGGTCATGGAGGGTTTTTCTGCACTTTGCGCGATGATTTCCAAGCCTTGCAGCAAGGGCATCCCTGCTTGCATCATCACAGCTAACTGGCGTGCAAAGCCTGCAATATCGCCTGCTTCGACCGGCTTGCCGCTGCTAAACAAAGCCTTGGGCTTTTTCTTGATTTTGAGCACCATCACGCCTTGTTGGCGCAAAGAGGCACGCGCTTGAATTTCGCTCACCGCAAGCACTTCGCCGCGAATCACCTCGCCTTTTTTGCCCTTGCCTTCCCACGACCAAGTGACTTTGTTGTCGCCGATATGTTCTTTATCCAGTTTTTTCGCCTGCGCCATGCGTGGTCCTCGTGCGTGGGTCAATGTGCAAATTGTTAATGAGTGTAGGAGAAACTTGCGGAATTTGCCTAGGTGTTTTGCAGCAATGGGTGGTCATCGAGCAACATGGCGCTTTATTCGACTGTTTGCGCGTCAATGTGTAGGCGTGAAAGCAAGGCGTCGAGCTCATCCAGCGAAGCATAGCGCAAGATAATTTGCCCTTTGCCGCGTTGACCGTGACGAATTTCGGCGGGCGCGCCCAGTGTCTCACTCAAACGGCGCTCAAGGGCGCTGATATTGGCATCGGGTGCGTTTGAGCGGGCGGGTGTGTCAGGTTTGCCTGCGAGCAAGCGATTGACGGCAGCTTCGACCTCGCGTACCGACATCGGGCGGGCGGCGATTTTTTCCGCCAATTCTTCTTGCAGTGCTTTGTCTAGCGGCAGTAGCGCACGCGCATGACCCATATCCAGCTGACCGCTTTCCACCAAACCTTGTACGGCGGGAGTTAAGTCCAGCAGGCGCAAAAGATTGCTTACATGCGCGCGCGAATGACCAAGTGCCTCGCCCGCTTGTTGATGGGTGAGGCCAAAATCTTCAATCAGGCGCTTGATGCCGAGGGCTTTTTCCAGCGCGTTCAAATCTTCGCGTTGCAGATTTTCGACGAGTGCAAGCGCCGCCGTGGTGCGGTCATCGACATGGCGCACCACGGCGGGGATATGCGTAAGTTCGGCGAGGCCGCAGGCACGTAAGCGGCGCTCACCGGCGATAAGTTCGTAGTCATCCCCCACGGGGCGCACGACAATCGGCTGCAATAAGCCTTGGCTGCGAATCGACTGAGCAAGCTGTTCGAGCATGTCGGTATCAAACACTTGGCGCGGCTGCCAAGGATTGGGGCGAATGCGGCTTATCGCCAAAGAGCGAATTTCACCTTCACGCGGGGCTTCGGCGGAAGAGAGCAACGAGCCTAAGCCACGCCCTAGGCCGCGTTTGGCGGCGCTCATGCGACACGCTCCATCATGCGCTGCATGACTTCTTGCGCAAGCTCAATATAGGCTTGCGCGCCACTGGAGCTAGCATCATACGCAATGACCGATAAGCCGTGGCTGGGCGCTTCGGCCAGGCGCACGTTGCGCGGGATGATGGTGTTAAATAAGGTATTGCCAAAATGTGCTTCCAGCTGTTCTGAAACCTCTTGGCTTAAGCGATTGCGTCCGTCAAACATAGTGCGCAGCACACCAAAGATATGCAGATGGGGGTTGACTGCGGTGCGCACTTGTTCAATCGTGCCCATTAGAGCGGAGAGCCCTTCTAGCGCAAAGTATTCGCACTGCATCGGCACAATCACTTCTTGCGCAGCGACAAGCGCGTTGACGGTGAGGATATTTAGCGCGGGCGGGCAGTCCATCAGCACCACGTCGTAGCGACTTTGTACGCTTTGCAGTGCAAGGCGCAACACCATTTCGCGGCCGATTTTGCTCACCAAGCGCACCTCGGCGGTGGTGAGCTCGCCATTGGCCGGAATGACATCAAAATCGCCACCATGACTTGGGTGGGTGCAGGCGTGAATGTCCTGTTCACCGAGAAGAAGCTCATTCGCTGTGGGGTGAATGGCGTGTTTATCCAAGCCGCAAGCGGTGGTCGAGTTGCCCTGCGGGTCAAGATCAATCAGCAGCACGCGCTTGTCGCCGAGCGCCAATCCTGCCGCCAGATTGACGGCGGTGGTGGTTTTGCCTACGCCGCCTTTTTGGTTGGCAATGGCGAAAATGCGGGTCATGGCGTGTCCTTGTCAGTCAACAAAATAAGGTGGCGCTCGCCCAAACAGGGCGGCACGCGAAGCATTGGGGTAGCGATGACTTTAACCCATGCAGGCAGTGTGTGCAGCTCATCCTGCGGAATGTGCCCCTTCATCGCGAGCCATGCGCCGCCGGAGGCAAGCAGTGGGCGGGTAAGCTCGACAAAATCGCCAAGGCTCGCAAAGGCGCGGCTGGTGATTTGCGGGTACTGGCCGTCCATGTCTTCGATGCGGCTGTGAATGGCGCGGGCGTTGGCAAGGGGCAGGCTGCGGATGACGTGCTGCATAAATTGCACTTTTTTAGCGACCGCATCGACGAGGGTGACTTCGACTTGGGGGCGCACGATGGCGATGGCTAGGCCTGGCAAGCCCGCGCCCGCACCGACATCCAGTAGCGGCGCGTCAATAACATGCGGCAGCAGGCTGAGTGAATCGAGCAGGTGCTTGTCCACCATGTCCAGCGGTTTGCGGATGGCGGTGAGGTTGTAGGCCTGATTCCACTTGTCCATCAAAGCTAAATAGTCGAGCAAGCGTTCTTGGATTGCATCGTCGAGGCTTAATTCGATTTCAGCGAGACCCGCACGCAGGCGTTCAAGACAGGCGGCGCGTGGAAAAGCGAGGCTCATGCGGATGCCTTGCTGTTAGTTTGTGCACGCGCTTGTTTTTTGAGCGACACGAGCAGTAAAGAGATAGCCGCCGGAGTCACGCCGGGAATGCGCGAGGCTTGCCCCAAGGTGGATGGGCGGTGCAGCTTGAGCTTTTGTTTGATTTCATTCGATAGCCCGCTAATCGCATCCAAGTCCAGCGCGTCGGGTAGCAAGGTGTCTTCATTGCGCCGTGAGCGTTCGATTTCTTGGTGTTGAATGTCTAAGTAGCCGGCATATTTGGCTTGGACTTCGATTTGTTCGGCCACCTGTTCAGTCAGTTGTTCTGCCATGTCGTGCGTCGTATGTTCCGCTTCAATACTCGCTCCAATCCCCGGAAGCTGAACGACTTGCGCATAGTCCAGCTCCGGACGCTTGAGTAGGTCAATGGCAAGAGATTCACGCGCAAACACTAGGCCGCGCTCAAGCAATGCCTTTCCTGCTGGGCTATTGGGCGTGACCATAATTTCGCGTAATCGCTGCTGTTCGCGTTCAATTGCTTCGCGTTTGTCGCAAAAGGTGCGCCAACGTGTTTCGCCCACCAAGCCTAAGCTACGTCCAATTTCAGTCAAACGCAGGTCGGCATTGTCCTCGCGCAGCAACAGGCGGTATTCCGCACGGCTGGTAAACATGCGGTAGGGTTCTTTGGTGCCGAGGGTAATCAAGTCGTCAATCATCACGCCGATATAGCTTTCTTCGCGGCGCGGTGCCCATGGCTCCAAGCCTTGCGCTGAACGGGCGGCATTCACTCCGGCGACTAAGCCTTGCGCTCCGGCTTCTTCATAGCCCGTGGTGCCGTTGATTTGCCCTGCAAAAAATAGGCCGTGCAGCACGCGAGTTTCCAGCGTGGGTTTCAAATCACGCGGGTCAAAATAGTCGTACTCAATCGCGTAGCCGGGGCGGGTGATGTGCGCGTTTTCAAAGCCTGCTATCGAGCGAATCATGGCCAGTTGAATATCAAACGGCAGCGAGGTGGAGATGCCGTTGGGGTAAATTTCGGTCGAAGTCAGGCTTTCGGGCTCGACAAACACCTGATGGCGGTCTTTGTCGGCAAAACGCACGATTTTGTCTTCAATCGACGGGCAATAACGCGGGCCTATGCCTTCGATGACTCCTGCGTACATGGGCGAGCGATCGAGGCCGCCACGGATAATCTCGTGGGTGCGCTCGTTGGTGTAAGTAATGTAGCAGCTGACTTGGCGCGGGTGTTCGCTGCGCGAGCCAAGGAATGAAAACACTGGCGCGGGCGTGTCGCCTTGCTGCTCTTCCATCACCGCAAGATTGAGTGAACGGCTATCAATGCGTGCTGGCGTACCGGTTTTCAGGCGATCGACACGCGGATGCAGCTCGCGCAAACGCTGCGCCAGTGCGTTTGATGGCGGGTCGCCCATGCGCCCACCGGCGTAATTGTCCATGCCGACGTGAATCTTGCCGCCTAAAAACGTGCCAGCAGTGAGCACTACGCTGCGTGCGGCAAAGCGGATACCCGTGTTGGTCACCACCCCCGCCACATGCTCGCCTTCGACGATTAAATCATCCGCCGCTTGCTGAAAAACAAACAGATTCGGCTGATGCTCCACCATGTCGCGGATGGCGAGGCGGTACAAATTGCGGTCGGCCTGCGCACGGGTGGCACGCACCGCAGGGCCTTTGCGGGCGTTGAGAATGCGGAATTGAATTCCGCCCCGGTCGGTCGCCCGCGCCATCGCGCCATCGAGCGCGTCAATTTCTTTGACCAAATGCCCCTTGCCTATGCCGCCAATCGCAGGGTTGCAGCTCATCGCGCCCACGGTTTCGATGTTATGCGTCAACAGCAAGGTTTTAGCGCCCGTACGCGCCGCAGCCAGCGCCGCCTCGGTGCCGGCATGACCGCCGCCAATCACAATCACATCGAATTTTTCAGGGTAAAGCATGGTTCAATCATCAAGCCAAAATCGCAAGACGCTGATTATACAGGTGTGAACCATGTTTTTGGGCGCAAGTGATTGACTAGCCCAGTGCGGCGAGCGCAGCTTCGGGGGCTTGGTCGAGCACTTTGAGTAGGGCTTTGGCGGCGCCGGTGGGGCTGCGTTTGCCTTGTTCCCAGTTGCGGATTGTGTCAATCGGAACTTCGATGCGCTGTGAAAATTCGGCTTGGCTAAGGCCTAAGCGCGCGCGGACGCGGCGGGCAAATTTGGCGGCATCGTGCATGGCCATGAGCTCATCGGCGGCGCGTTGGGCTGCAAGGTCGGTTTCGGTGGTGGCATCCACGCGAGCAGGGTCGATGCGCCCCGAGGGCGTTGATGTGCGTGGCTCAAGGGTGATGTGTTGCGTTGTCATAGTGTCGAGTCTCGCGTTGATTGGCTTTGCGCGCTGAGATAATGCGTAGCGCACCGGGACGAGGGGTGTAAGCAATGACGAAAAGCCGTTGTTCAATCTTGCCCATGAGTTGATAGCGATCTTCGCCGTAGCTGTGTCGCGTGTCAGCACGCACGATGCGATTGGGGTCGAAAAACGCGTGTGCTGCGTAGGCAAAGTCAAAGCCGCGTTCGCGGAAGCAGGTTTCGCTTTTGGCTTCATCCCATTCAAATTTCATGGCGCGAGTGTGGTTCATTGGCTTAGTTTTGACAAGTTTCTGAAATGAGGGCGCGCACCGCGCAGCCTACGATGACTGGATTTTCTCCAGCGCCTCGCGCACAAATTCCGGCGGGGTGAGAAGCCCTTGGTGGATGCCGGCGTTGTAGTAGCGGGTGGCAAACGGCTTGTTGCGCGCATCGTCCTCGCGGAAGGTGTCCAGCGTTGCGCCTTTGCGGGCGAGGGTGCAGGTAATCGAGCCGCCGGGGTAGACCGGTTGCGGAAAGAGCAGGGCGCGTCGGTCGCTAAAGCCTGCGTGGAGCATGGCGCGGTGGACGTTTTGCAGCACGTCCATGTGATAAAACGGCGATTCGCTTTGACTGACCATAATGCCGCCCTTGCTTAATACGCGGTAGCAATCGGCGATAAATGCGGCACCGAAGAGCCCTTCGCCGGGGCCAATAGGGTCGGTGGAATCGACAATAATAATGTCGGCGGATCCATCACTGGCTTCGCGCATGAATTTGATGCCATCGTCAAAGTGCAGGGTGGCACGCGGGTCATTGTTGCTTTCGCAAAGCTCCGGAAACCATTTTTCCGCCATGCGCGTGACCACTTCATCGATGTCAATTTGGGTGACGCGCTCGACGCCTGGGTGTTTGAGGACTTCGCGCAGGGTGCCGCAGTCGCCGCCGCCGATAATGACCACATGTTTGGGGTTGGGGTGGGTAAACAGCGCAGGATGGGCGAGCATTTCGTGATAGACGAAGTTCTCTAAGCTGGTGAGCATGAACGCATCGTCAATGACCATGAGATTGCCCCAGTGTTCAGTGGCGTACACGGCAATTTTTTGGAACGGGCTTTGGATTTCATCCAGTTTTTGCGTGGTTTTAAGGCTAAAGGCTGCGCCCATGTGGGGGATGGTTTCGCTAATCCATGGGTTGTTTTCGGTGTTGGAGGGGTTCATGGGGGTTTTCCTTGTCGGGTGTGTCGTCATATTACGTTCACTTAGAGCGGGCGATTGTGCAACAATTACGAGTTGTTTGGGTTTGCGCAGTGGATTGGGCGTTCAAATCATATTTTAGGTCTTGTGCAATTCGCGTTTATTTACAACATTAACTTAGGGTTACGGTACATCATGAAGAAAAAAATTTTAGTGCGATCCATCGTGGTTAGTATTGCCTTGGCGGTTTTGGCGCCGCTTGCGGTTTATCAGGTATTGAAGGTTGAGAGTATCCAGTGGCTGCCTTATGCGTTGTTATCCTTGATTTTTTTGCTGGTGACGATGCTTGTGACCTGGGTCAGTGGCGCGTGGGATGGCGTGTTTGAGCCGAATTATGCGCCACGCACCTCGCTTGGGGTGCAGTCATCGGATGAAGTGGGCTTGCAGGAAACGGGGACGGTGAAGTGGTTTGATGCGGGCAAGGGCTACGGTTTTATTCTGCGCGATTCAGGCGCGGAAATTTTTGTGCATTACCGTTCGTTGATGAATGAAGGACACCGCTCTTTGTTTGAAGGCCAGCGTGTGGCCTTTGTGATTGCCCAAGGGCGCAAGGGCTTGCAGGCTGAGGAAGTGGTGCCAATTGAGGCTTGAATAGGGAAGCACTGATTTATTCGTCATTACGAGGAGCGGCCTTTAGCCGCGAGCAACGCGTGGCGGGACGTGGCAATCCATAGGTCGCTGATTCTTCGGGATTTATAGATTGCTTCGCTACGCTCGCAATGACGGTTCATGAATTATTCAGCGCCTCCTTAAAGCTGCCTCATCTAGCCATTTGTCGGGCTGAAGCCCAACCTACAACCCACTCTACCGACACGTTACTTGGGCATCTGGCAGGCTTTGTAAACAAGGATGCTGGATGGAGAGAACGGTCTGACGCAAGGTTTCAATGGCGCCAATGCGCGGGAAGGTTTTGCGCCACGCAAGGATGACCCGCCGGGTGGGGACGGGTTCGCTAAAATGGCGGTAAATCAGGCGGCCTTGGTCGAAGCTTTGTTCGACGGAGCTGCAAGGCAATACGGTAACACCCAAGCCGGAGGCGACCATGTGGCGAATGGTTTCTAACGAGCCGCCTTCCAAGGTGCGTTGCAGGCCGCTGAAATTGGCGCTGCGGTTGCAGTCGGGGCACATTTGCAGCACTTGGTCGCGGAAGCAATGCCCTTGCCCAAGCAGCAGGAGCTCGCCTTCGGCGAGGCGCTCCGGGGAGAGGCGTTTTTCCTGGCTCCAAGGGTGTTCGGGCGGCATGGCGACCACAAAAGCTTCGTCATACAAGGCTTGGGTACATACGCCCGCCGAGGCGAAGGGTTCGGAGACGACGATGACGTCCAGCTCACCGAGTTGCAGGCGGGCGGCAAGTTCAGCGGTCATGCCTTCTTCAATAAGCAAGGGCATAAGCGGGGCGCGTTGGTGCAAGGCAGGAATGATATGCGGCAGCAGATAGGGGCCGATGGTGTAAATTAGACCGACGCGCAGGGTGCCTTGCAGGGGGTTGTTGCAGTCTTGGGCGGCGTGTTTGAGTTGTTCGGCTTCTTCTAAAACCCGCTTGGCGTGTGCCAAGATGCGCTCTCCGGCTGGGGTGACGCGGATGGCGCTTTTGGGGTCACGCTCAAAAATTTGTACGCCAAGTTCATCTTCAAGCTTGCGCACGGCGACGCTGAGCGTCGGCTGGCTGACGTGGCAGACCTCGGCGGCACGGCTAAAATGGCGCTCACGGGCGACGGCAAGAATGTAACGGAGTTCGGTAAGTGTCATGAGCGATTTTCTAGTAGTGGGCGCGGGCGCAATCGGTATGTTAACCGCTTTGGCGCTACGCGCGCGTGGCTATGCGGTGACGCTACTGGATCGGCAAGCCGCAGGTCAAGAGTCCTCGTGGGCGGGCGGCGGTATTCTTTCGCCATTGTACCCGTGGCATTACTCGGCAGCGGTGAATGCGCTGGCGCAGCGTTCGCAGCAGCTTTATCCGGCGTTGGTTGAGCGTTTGCGGGAAGAAACCGGGGTGGATCCTGAGTTGTTGCACAGTGGTTTGCTGATGCTCGATGACGTGGCAAGCCAAGATGCGTCATTGGGGCAGGATGTCGAGCCATTGGCATGGGCAAGGTTGCAGGGTGTGATTTTGCAGCGTGTGGCGGCTGCGGATGTGCCGATGCTGCAAACGGGCATCGCGCATGGCAGGGATGGCGCATGGTGGATGCCGGAGGTGATGCAGATTCGCAATCCGCGCCTGTTGCGCGCGCTGCGTCAGGCTTTGGATGTGCATGGCGTGCGCCTGCTGGAGCGAGTCGAACTTCAGGCTCTGGCGGTGACGGCGGGGCGCGTGCAGGGTGTGCGTGTGAATGGGCAGGACATGCCGGCAGATGCTCTCGTGCTGACCGCCGGTGCATGGAGTGCGCACGTGTTGCAGCAACTGGGGCTTGCCCGCGCAGATGCGCCCGCGATTGAGCCGGTGCGCGGGCAGATGATGGTGTTGAATGCGCCGCAGAGCGGTCTGCAGCGGATTGTGATGGCGGAGGGTCGCTATTTGATTCCGCGCAAGGATGGCCGCGTGCTGGTCGGCAGTACTGTGGAATATGCGGGTTTTGAAAAATTGACCAGCGAGGCGGCGCGTGAGTCTTTGCATTCTTTTGCGCTGCGCCTGTGCCCGGCATTGGCGGGCGCGCCCATCGAGGCGCATTGGGCAGGATTGCGCCCGGGTAGTCCGCAGGGGATTCCTTATATTGGCGGGCACCCAGACATTACGGGCTTGTTTGTGCACGCAGGGCATTTCCGCAACGGCTTAGTCATGGGGCCGGCCTCGACCGAGTTGCTGCTGCAGTTGATTGAGACGGAGGTGACGACGCTTCATGCCTCTGCCTACGCATGGGATGCGCTACGTTAGGTGGGATGGATGAATCTTCGGCTGCTGAGCGCCATTCTGCCGCTACGCCGTCGTGCCATGCTGCGCGACACCAGGGCGGGGATCAGCATGGCGTTGATGGATATTCCGCAGGTTCTTGGTTACACGCATATCGCCGCCATGCCCTTGGTGACGGGGTTGTACACCCTGTTTTTGCCCGTTTTGGTGTTTGCCATGTTTGCGTCTTCACGGCATCTGGTCGTGGCTGCGGATTCGGCTACGGCGGCGATTTTTTCCAGTGGATTATCCTCGATGGCGGCTCCCGCCAGTGCGCATTATGTCGAGCTGGTGGGCATGGTGGCCCTGCTGAGTGCAGGCTTTTTATTGTTGGCGCGTATTTTTCGCTTGGGCTTTGTGGCGGACTTTTTATCGCGCACGGTGTTGATTGGCTTTTTGAGTGGCGTGGGTGTGCAGGTGGGCATTGCGATGCTTGCGGGCTTGTTTGGTATGCACAATCACGCCACGAGTACACCTGAACAGCTCATACAGTTTGTGCGGCAGGTGGGTAGTGAGATGCACGCTCCGACGGCGCTTTTGTCCTTGGGCGTGGTGACGGCTATTTTCCTTGCCAAGCGTTGGACTCCGCGTTGGCCGATGGCGCTATTGGCGGTGTTGGTATCCATTGCGTCCAGCTATGTTTTTGATTTTCAGGCTCAAGGTATCGACATTCTTGGCGAGATTCCCGGTGGCCTGCCTGGCCTCGGCTTGCCTCATGTGAGCCAAGCCGAGTTGATCGCCTTGTTACCGATTGCACTGTCATGCGTGATTATTATCATCGCGCAAAGTGCGGTGACGGCGCGTGGTTTTGCCATGAAATACAAGGAGCGTGTGGATGAGGATGCCGACATCCTCGGTCTGTCGGCTGCCAATATGGCGGCGGCGCTCAGCGGCACGTTTGTGGTCAATGGCAGCCCAACGCAAACCGCGATGGCGGACAGTGTGGGGGCGCGTAGTCAGTGGGCACACCTCGTTTTTGCTTTGGTGGTGATGTTGGCGCTGCTGTTTTTTACGGCACCTATGCAATATCTTCCTGATGCCGTGTTGGCGGCGATTGTGTTGACCATTGCGGCAAGCTTGGTTGATGTGCGTGGTTTGCGCGCCATTTACGCAGAAAGTCCGGGCGAGTTTGCGCTGGCGCTATTGACGGCGGTCACTGTGGTGCTGGTCGGCGTGATGCAGGGTATCGTGCTGGCCATGATCTTGTCTTTGCTGCGCCATGTACGCCATAGCTATCGTCCGCACACCATGCTGTTGGTGCCGGATGATGCGGGGCGTTGGCTGCCTACTCCCGCTGTTTTTGGGCAAGAAAGCGCGCCGGGTTTGTTGGTCTATCGTTTTGGGGCGGACCTGTTTTATGCCAATGAATACCGCTTTACTGACGAGTTGCGTGGGTTGGTGGCCAGCGCGCCCCACCCTGTGCGCTGGCTGGTGGTCGATGCCAGCGCCATGACCGATCTGGACTTTACGGCGGCGGCGGCGGCGCGGGAGTTATTTGACGAACTCAAAGTGCAGGGGGTTCGGGTGTTGTTTGCCCGCGTTTCGCCTTATCTGCGTGCCGACATGGATCGCCATCGTTTGAGTGCTAGTTTGGGTGGAGATGCTATTTTTTCTACGTTGCACGAGGCGCTGGAGAGTGCGCGAGGCTTTGCTTAGAAGCTGTTGATGATCATTAGGCCATGTAGCCCGGATGGAGCGCAGCGAGAATCCGGGGGGCGCTCATGCTCGTTACACAGTCTTCCCCGGGTTGGCACCCGGGCTACGAGAGCAATATTTGGGCATATTTTGCGCCGCAATGCGCCAACGGGGAACTTCTAAAAAAACCGTCATTCCCGCGAATGCGGGAATTCGAGCCCTTGATTTATATAGACTCCCGCATTCGCGGGCGTGACGAAATGAGGTTTTTAGAAGCCGCCAACGGCCTTTTCATGAAAAAGCCCGCAAAAGCGAACATAAGTATATTCAGGCGCGATATTCAGTGTCTTCTTGTGTGAGTCACAAAAACTCAAGACTCATCAACACGCTGAGCATTTGCAATTTACCCTAGCGCTTTAGCCTTGAGCTTGGCGAATTCGTCGGCGCTGATGGTGCCGGCATCAAGAAGCGCTTTGGCATCGGCAATTTGTTCGGCGGGCGATTTGACCTGCACCATGCCGCGCAAATACGACTCGGCCTGTTCGCGGTTGTGTTGCAGCGTGGTCAGTTGGCGCTCGCTCATGCCCGCGCCGCGCACGATGAGGTACGCCAAAACGCTAAGGAAGGGGGCGAAGATGAGAGCCACAATCCACAACGCCTTAGCGATTCCGCCAAGTTTGTGGTCGCGGAAAATATCCACCACGACCTGAAACATGATGATGAGGTAGATCACCATGAAAAAGCTCGTCACCAGTAGCCACATTAAATCCCAGAAATTGCTCATTGTCAGCTGTCCTCAAGAGTTAAAACACAGCCCACCTTAGCGGCTTGGGGCCTGCGGTGCAATGAACGGGGCTTAATCCTTCACGCAATCAATGTGATAGACAGTTTCACCGTTGATGTTTTCCGCCACCAAACCATGCACATCGGTTTCAAAGCCGGGCAGTTGCTTGTTAAATTCGCGCACAAATTTAAGATAATCCACCACGGTTTTATTGAAACGCTCACCCGGAATAAGCAGCGGAATACCCGGCGGGTAAGGTGTGACCAAGCTTGCGGTAATGCGGCCTTCCAACTCATCCACTGGCACGCGTTCGATTTGGCGGTGCGCCATTTTTGCCCACGCATCCGCTGGGCGCATGGCCGGAATCATGTCGGAAAGATACATTTCGGTGGTCAGGCGCGCGACATCGTATTGCTTGTACAGGCCGTGCAACTTGTCGCACAAATCCTTCAGACCCATGCGCTCGTACACCGGATGCTTGGCGATGAACTCGGGCAAAATGCGCCAAAGGGGTTGGTTTCGGTCGTAATCATCCTTGAACTGCTGCAAAGCGGTGACGAGCGTATTCCAGCGGCCTTTGGTAATGCCGATGGTGAACATGATAAAGAAGCTGTAAAGCCCCGTTTTTTCCACCACCACGCCATGCTCGGCAAGGTATTTGTTGACGATGCCCGCCGGAATACCCCAGTCGGCAAAGTCGCCATCCATGTCCAGCCCCGGCGTAATCACGGTGGCCTTGATCGGGTCGAGCATGTTGAAGCCTTCGGCTAAATCGCCAAAGCCGTGCCAACGGTCGCCTTGCTTAATCATCCAGTCTTCGCGCTCGCCCATGCCGTCGATGGGCAGCTCGTCCGGCCCCCAGACTTTGAACCACCAATCGGCGCCCCACTCGGCATCGACTTTGCGCATCGAACGGCGGAAGTTGAGTGCTTCGACCAGGGATTCTTCCACCAAGGCGGTGCCGCCCGGCGGCTCCATCATCGCCGCCGCCACGTCGCAAGAAGCAATAATTGCGTATTGCGGCGAGGTGGAGGAGTGCATCAGGTACGACTCGTTGAACACGTCACGATCAAAGCCGCCGTTTTCACTGTCTTGCACCAGAATTTGCGAGGCTTGTGATAAGCCCGCCAGCAATTTGTGCGTCGATTGGGTGGAGAAAATCAGCGATTCCTTGCAACGCGGGCGGCCTTCGCCAATGGCGTGATAGTCGCCGTAAAACTCATGGAAGGCGGCGTGCGGCAGCCAGGCTTCGTCGAAATGCAGGGTTTCAATCTTGCCGTCCAGCAGCTCTTTAATCGCCTCCACGTTGTACAACACGCCATCATAAGTCGATTGGGTGATGGTCAGAATGCGCGGCTTTTTGATGGCGGCATCGCGGGCGAAGGGGTGTGCATCGATTTTCTTCTGGATGTTGTCCATGGTGAATTCGGACAACGGAATCGGGCCGATAATGCCGAAATGGTTGCGTGTCGGCGTGAGGAACACCGGAATCGCGCCGGTCATAATAATCGCGTGCAGAATGGACTTATGACAATTGCGATCCACCACCACGATGTCACCCGGCGCGACCACGCTATGCCAGACCATCTTGTTCGAGGTGCTGGTGCCGTTGGTCACGAAGTACAGATGGTCGGCATGGGTAATGCGTGCCGCGTTGCGCTCGGAGGCCGCGACCGGGCCGGTGTGGTCAAGCAATTGGCCCAGCTCTTCCACTGCGTTGCACACGTCGGCACGCAGCAAGTTTTCGCCGAAAAACTGGTGAAACATCTGCCCGACCGGGCTTTTCAAAAAGGCCACGCCGCCGGAGTGTCCGGGGCAGTGCCAAGAGTACGAGCCATCCGCCGCGTAATGGGTCAACGCACGGAAAAACGGCGGCGCGAGGGTGTCCAGATACGCCTTGGACTCGCGGATGATATGGCGCGCCACAAATTCCGGCGTGTCTTCAAACATATGAATGAAGCCGTGCAGCTCTTTGAGCACATCGTTGGGGATATGGCTTGAGGTGCGGGTTTCGCCGTACAAAAAGATGGGAATATCGGCGTTGCGGAAGCGGATTTCTTCAACGAAAGAGCGCAACTGGCGCACCACGGCCAGCTCTTCGTTGGGGATGCCGGAGCTAAATTCTTCATCGTCAATCGACATGATAAAAGCCGAAGCGCGGCTTTGTTGCTGCGCAAAGGTGGACAAATCGCCGTAGCTGGTCACGCCCATGACCTCCACGCCTTCATCTTCAATCGCCTTGGCAAGGGCGCGAATGCCAAACCCGCTGGCGTTTTCGGAGCGGAAGTCTTCGTCGATAATGACGATGGGGAAGCGAAATCTCATGGGCGACCCTTTGTTCTGTGTTGAAAAGATGCGCGATTGTACAGCGTGCAAGATGGCAAAAGCATGTCAAACTTTGTGCGCATGAGTGATGTCTTAAACAGAGCATTTTTATGAGGTGGATACGATGCGTTTCAAGCTAGCCGTGTTAGGTGTTGTACTTTTTTTAAGCGGCATTGGAATGGCGGCACAGGCCGATATGACCGGCGTGTACCGCCTGACGGACGACAAGCAAAAGGATGCAGGTACATTAACGATTCAGTTGCGGGATGCGCAGCATGTGCGCTATGAATTTAGCGGCAAAAAGCCCGACGAATCAGGTGCTTTGTTGCTGGTCAAAGACAAGCTTTACGCCATTACGCCGCAGGGTGAGGTGATGGACATGGCCTTGGTGGCAAGCCTTGCCGGAGCGCTGGGCGGCGTGCAGGCTAAGCCTGCACCGAAAGCCAGCTTCAGTCTGGATGCCACGGGGCAAAAGGAAACCGTGGCTGGACTGCAAGGCGAGGTTTATCGCTTCCGCGATGGCACTCATGCGGGTGAGGTGGTGTTAAGTCAAGACCCGCGTGCCCAGCAATTAAGCCAAGCGATGGAGCGTATTGGTGAACACATGGAAAAGTCGATGGGCAATGCGCAAGCCACCGCCTCGTTCCGTGAAATGCGTGAGCATCCGGCGCTGCGCGACAAGGGGATTGTGCGTTCCAAAGAAGACAAAGGCAGCAGTATGCGTCTTGACAGTATTCAGCCCGCGCCATTAGCTGATGCGCTCTTTGTTTTACCCAAGAAGGCGAATGCCGCCGCGTTGCCGGGACTGCCGAACGGCCTGCCCAATATGAACGACCCGCAAATTCAGATGCTGATGAAGGAGATGATGAAGCAGCAGCAGGGGCGGTGACTATCGACTTTTTTGTACGACTTCAGCGAACCAGTGTGCGCTGTCTTTGAGTGTGCGCTGTTGTGTGGCAGGGTCAACATGCACGAGGCCGAAGCGTTTGGAGTAGCCGAATTGCCACTCGAAGTTGTCCAGCAGTGACCAGGCGAAGTAGCCGCGTAGGTTCACGCCTTGTTCAATCGCGTCGGAAATGGCTTGGAGATGTTCGCGCAGGTAATCCACCCGCGCATGGTCGGCAACGCGACCGTTGCTTAGGGGCGGGTCGTCAAAAGCCGCGCCGTTTTCGGTCACATACAAGGGCAGGCCGCGGGTGCGTTCACTTAGCCAAACGAGGGTGTCGGCCAGTCCTTGTGGATAAACTTCCCAGTTCATGGCGGTGTGGGTGCTTTCTTGGCGCACGCTGGCGGTATCAAGAAAACCGCCGTCTTGGTGACGCACCACGCTGCGGCTGTAGTAGTTCACACCGAGCCAGTCAATGGGCTCTTGCAACGGGGTGGTGGATTCATCCAGTACCTCGCGCCATGCGGCTTCGCCCATAAATTCCACCAGCGGCTGCGGCCACTCGCCGTTGAGAATCGGGTCGATAAACAAGCGGTTCATGTAGCTCTCAGCGCGTGCTTGCGCGGCCTGGTCATCCAACGAGTCACTTGCCGCATATTTTGGCTCGATATTCACCACCAGCCCGATGCGATGGCGGCCATTTGCCCGGTAGGCGCGCACGCTCTCGGCATGAGCGCGCAGCAGGTTGTTGGCGACCACGGGCACATGCGCTACGTCCATCAGGCCGGGCGGATGCGCGCCATTGACATGCCCTTCGTGCATGATGACCCAAGGTTCGTTGAAGGTGCACCAATCCTGAATCTGTCCATCGAGCGCGCGGGTCATGATCTCGGTGAAGTCGGCAAAGCGATGCGCCGTATCGCGGTTCAGCCAGCCGCCGTGGTCTTCCAGCGCGGCAGGCAGATCCCAGTGGTGCAGGGTAGCGAAGGGCTGAATGCCATGTTCGAGCAGGGCATCGACCAGGCGGCGATAAAAATCCAGCCCTTTTGCATTGACCGCGCCCTTGCCGCTCGGCTGGATGCGCGCCCAGTTGAAGCTAAAGCGGTAGGCATCCACACCCAAGCTTTTAATCAGCGCCACATCGTCATGCGAGCGGTGGTAATGGTCGCAGGCGGTTTCGCCGTGCTCATCGTTAAGAATGCGCCCAGTTTCGAGCGCGAAGCGATGCCAGTTGCTCAAGCCCGCGCCGTCAGCCAGCGGCGAGCCTTCAATCTGGTAGGACGAGGTGGCGACACCCCAGGTGAAATCAGGCGGGAGATGGAGTTTCAAGGTTCATGCCCTGTTGATCGAAGAAATAAGGCCGGGCACTGAGCGTCAGTTGCAACGGCGTGCCGATACTTAGCGCGTGCACGCCTTGCAGGCGCAGGATGATGGAGGCATCCATGTCGGTGAGTTGGGCGTGCAGCAGGGTCTCGTGACCGAGGAACTCCGTCATGCTCACACGAGCCGACAGCCCCGCCTCGCCGGGGCGTGCGAGGCGTAAATCTTCGGGGCGAATACCGAGAGTGAGGGTGCCATGCTGCATGAGTGAGCTTGTGGGCAAATTTGCGGGCAATAGCGCCGCCGGAATCGCGAGTCCATGCGCACCTACAAAGATTTGCCCATCGTGCATCCGCGCCGCGAGCAGATTCATCGGCGGCTGCCCAATAAACCCGGCGACGAAGGTATTGGTCGGAGCCTCGTAGAGTTCACGCGGGCTGGCGATTTGTTGCAGCCGCCCTTGGTTGAATACGGCGACGCGCTGGCCTAGGGTCATGGCTTCGGTTTGGTCGTGGGTGACGTAAAGCATGGTCGCGCCGAGTTGTTGTTGCAGGGCGGCGATTTCGGCGCGCACCTGACCGCGCAGCTTGGCATCTAGGTTGGACAGCGGTTCGTCGAGCAGAAACACCGAGGCTTCGCGGATCAGGGCGCGCCCCATGGCCACGCGCTGACGCTGACCACCGGAGAGCTGCGCGGGCTTGCGCTGTAACAGCTCGCCTAGGTGCAGCATGTCGGCCACGCGGGCGATTTTTTGGATTTGCTCATTCGCCGGGACGCGGCGCATTTTGAGCGGAAAAGCGAGGTTGTCGCGCACACTCATGTGTGGGTAGAGGGCGTAGTCTTGAAACACCATGGCCACATCACGTGCCTTGGGTTCGAGTTCATTCACCCGCCGCCCGCCGATGCGCAGCTCGCCGCTGCTTATTGTTTCCAGCCCGGCGATCATGCGCAGCACGGTGGATTTACCGCAGCCGGAGGGGCCAACCATGACTAGTAACTCGCCTTCTTGAACCTGCAGATTCAGGCCGTCGATCACCGGGCGATCTGCGCCGGGGTAGGTTTTGCTTAAGGCTAGGCATTCGACGCTGGGGGTGGGCATGGCGTTATCCGCAAGACTCTGAGGGTGGCGCAAACATCCACCTATGACCAAGACAAATCCAGTTGCTTGTGCTTGGCGGCACAATCACGCAGGTACAGGTTAATCAGGCTTTGGTAGGGGATGCCTTGCTCTTCTGCCAGCCCTTTGAAGTAATCAATCGCCGCTTGATCCACGCGGATGGTGATTTGTTGCTTCATCCTTTTGGCGTAGGGGTTCTTGACGCTGTTGGAAAAATCATAGCTTTCACGCATGGCGATCACCTTCATATTGTCGTCGTTCAAAAGGAACTGCTTTGCGCGCAGAGATAATGCGGATGGTGTCCGCATCTCGCTCACAGTGGCAGACAATCAGCAGCCTTAAATTAGCGCTCACGCCTAGAAGAATAAAACGCTCTTCGCTTGCGGAGTGATCGGGATCGGGGATAAGGCGGGCAAGCTCGTCCGCGAATACGCTTTTCGCTTCTTCAAAGGAAACCCCATGTTTCTTCTGATTGAGTGCGTTCTTGTTATCGTCCCATTCAAATTTCAGGCTGCTCATGGTTTTGATGATAGAACTACATTGTAGTGCGTGGCAAGCCGCTCGATGAGCGGGCAATAAAAAAGCCGCTTAGTGCAGCGGCCTGAGTGTTTGGCGGTTTAACGCTTACTTCAAGGTCTGTAAACGATTGAGCAGCGCCGGGCTGATACCAAGGTTGTCCATCAGGGTTTCGCTGTATTTGCGATCAATCAGATACTGGCACAGATCCAGCACTTGCATCAGGGTTTTGATGGCTTGCGTGCTGCGTTGTTTGTCGCTTTCCACATCTTGAATCAGCGCAGGCAATGCCGAACGCAAATGGCTCATGCTTGAGGCCACAAAATGCGGCGGGACGCGTACCTTGACGTGAACTTCGCCGATTTTTTCTTGGCGGGCGATGAAGGTATCACCATATTCGCCATTGAAAATATCCTTGATCCAAGCCAAGTGCGTGGCTTTAAGCGCGTCAATACGTCCTTCAAGATACGGTGCAGTTTGCGCGTCGGATTGTAGCAGCGCGTAAAAAGCATCGGTTACGGCGGGTAAGTGAGGTTCAATCGAGGGCAGAAGTTGCCCCAGAATGCTTTGGTCTTCTTTGCACAAGCCGCCAATGTGGCAAAAGGTGGTGAGGTTTTTATCGGTGGTATTCAGTTGCATAACAATTCCTCAAATGACCTTGGACACAGATTCGGCGGCGCGCTTCACATCAAGGAAGATCAGGCCAAGTTTGGCCTGGGGCTTGGCGAGTACGGTCAAAACCGCATCGTCACCTGCGTAGGTCATTAGGACATAGCCACCGAAGCCTTTAATTAGAACTTGTTCCAGGCCGCCGCGCGCCAGCTCTTTGGCGGTACGATCACCCAAGGACAACAGGGCGGCGCTCATGGCACCGACGCGGTCTTCGTCCATATTGGAAGGCAGCAAGGCGGCCATCATCAGGCCGTCGGTGGAGACAATCGCCGAGGCTTCGATGTCGGCAGAGGAGCCGTTAAGTTCGGCAAGGATTGAGGTCAACATATCCGCACGCATGATTTACTCCTGTTTTTAGGGGGGTGAGTCTTGTTTTCAAGGCGTGCTCATGTTACCCCCCCCCCCTTGCGCAAGTCGAGTGAATGTTTTTTTGTCTTTGGGTGGCGCAGCTCAGTAGGGTGGATAAGCGCAGCGCATCCACCGTGCCGCCCTTGGTGGATGCGCTGCGCTTATCCACCCTACTGCTGCGTTGTAGCGCGTGGCAACCGAATTGATTAGGACTTACGCAGATGGGCTACTTGTCGGGCTGAAGCCCGACCTACAGCCCTGCCTTGTAGGTCGGGTTTTAACCCGACAGAGCAGTGAATCGGGTGTTTTGCGTAAGTCCTATTGATGAGCAGGTTTTCACTTGAAAAAATTCTCACTACGCACCACGGGCAGGGCACGGCGAATATCTGGGTCGGCGGCGAAATAGCGCTGCACGAGGTGCGGCTTGACGGTATTCGCCAGCCCGAGAAACAGCATGGACTGATCGAGCGCGAGGTATTTGTAGGCCACTTTGCCGCTCTTCGGTTCAACCGCATCGTAAAAGCCGAAGTTGCCGTAGATCGGGTAGAGCTGCGCCATTTCGCGCAGGTTGAGCGCGGCTTCGCGCGGGCGCAGCATGGCGGCGAGGCCGGAGGCATGCGGGGTGACCACGCTTTCGTCATAGCCTTTGACACCGAGAATCGAGATGCCGTATTCGCCATAGCCGCCGAGCGGGTTGGCGGAGGGTGACATGCCCCACACCGGCAGGTTGAGCACTTCTTGCGCATAGCGGCGTTGAATATCGACATGGGCAATGGCGTTCGCGCCGAGGCTGTGCGGCGCATAGGCTTGGTCATCCAGTACCAGCAGCGGCATGAGCGCTTCGAACATGCTGCCACCCCAGGAGGGCAGATAGCGCAAGCCTTGCCACAGGTAGTAGCCGCCGGTGACGTTGTAGCCGTCCACGAGGCGCGGGGTGCGGTTGCGCGGGCTCATGCTCTGCCAAGTCCAGTCGGTGGGAAAAGTGCGCGAAAGACTGAACCAGTGCGATTCCGGCACGTCGCCGCGCCCAATGGCGATCAGGCTGCCCAGACGCGGCTCGGAGTAGAGCAGGCCGTAGCGGTTATTGGAGCGTGCGTCGCGCTGCACATGAAAGCCATGCGCCATTTGGCCAATGTTGGCATCGTAAAAGAAGACGTAATTTTGTTTTTTTAGCAGACGGTCGATGCGCGGCTTGAGGGTCGGTTCCGCCATGCGCGTGGTCATTAAGCCTGCACTCAGCCAAGCGGAATCGACAAAGGAAATAAAGTGGCTGGTGCGCTCCAGCGAGGTGGTGTCGTAATAGTTGAAGAAAAAGCCGTGGTAGGTTTCGAGTTTTTCCAGTGTGCTGACGATTTGCTTGAGGCGTTGTGCTGCGCCTTGTTGGTTCACGAGACCGAGCTCGCGCGCGGCAATTACGCTCATCATAAACAAGCCGATATTGGTCACGTTGGTGTAGTCACCGACGGCGGGCGCGCCGCCGCCGGGGAAGAAGGTCACGGTGTCAAAGGGCAGGCCGTTTTCACGGTCGCGCAGGCCGTCCAGCCCGCGCCATGTATCGCGCAGCACCTGCTGGACGAATTCCTGATCGTCTTCGGGCAACGGCTCGCGGCGCACCAGCGGACCGGGCGGCAACTCGATGGCACGGGCGCGAATGGCCTTGCGCGCCGCCACTTCGCCGCCATGCGCCATTTCCCAGACCTTTTTCTGCGCGGCCACGGCGCGGTCTTCATGTGCGCCGACGCGCTGGCCGATGCGCACCAGTTCGATGTCGTCCACCTCCAGCGCGCCCTGCAGCGTGCTTGGCTCCGGGTTGAAAAGAATCAGGCTCAGGCTCTCAGGCTCCACCCCGTCGATCACGCCGCTCAGCGCGTTGAGCGGGATAAGCACTTGCTTCCAGCCCGAACCCAGCCCGATGACATTGAAGCCATCATTCGTGCGTGCCGTGGCAATTGCATCGAGTGAGGATGCGTGGTTGAAGCGCACACGTAATTTGGGCGCGGTTTTTCCATCTAGACGTAGCCACAGGCGCAGATGATCGTAGTCGGCGATGTTAAGCTTGGGTAAGGCAAGGTCGATGCCGGCAAAACGTGATACGGGCGGGGCTTCGGTGCTTGCGCTTGTGCTGGGTTGCAGGCGGTAGCTCAGGCGTAAGGTGCTCTCGTTTTGTCCGGCGCGTTTGGCGTTCACGATCTCGGCGCGCAGCGCGCCCGCTTTGCCTTGCTTTGCGGGCGGACATTCCCAGATTTTAAGTTGCGTTCGAAGCTGTGCCCGCGCGATTTGCGTCTGATCGAAATCGGCGAGGACAACATGCGGCAGACTGTCCTGCGCTGCGTTGCTTGCGGGAGCGGCTTGCACGGCGAAGCACAGCGTACTTAACAGCAGGCCGATCAGGGCTGAACGTCGCGGGCGAATAACCACGCGCCTACCGTCAGGCCGTCCCGCCCAACAGCGAGATGTCGGCCACTTTGAGGAACAGGGCACGCATCCGGTTAAGCAGCGCCAAGCGGTTGTCACGAAGTGCAGTATCGTCCGCCATGACCATCACGTTATCGAAGAAGGCATCCACTGCCTCGCGCAGATGCGCCAGTTTGCTCAGCGCGGCGGTGTAATCGCCCGCAGCGAACAGCGGGGCGAGTTCGGCTTCGAGCTGTTGCACGCGGCTCGCCAATTCGCGTTCGGCGGGCTCAAGCAGCAGGGCATCGTTGATGATGGTCGGCAATTCGCCGTCCACTTTCTTCAGGATATTGCTGATGCGCTTGTTGGCGGCGGCCAGGGCTTCGGCCTGCGGCAGGGCGAGGAAGGCATTGACCGCTTGGGCGCGGCGCTCGAAATCCAGCGGGCGCAGCGGACGGGTGGCGAGCACGGCATCGAAGACATCGTGACGAATGCCGCGATCTTGAATGTAGGCACGTAGGCGCTCAAGCATGAAGTCGAAGACGGTGTTTACAGTCTTGTTCGCGTCCACTTTGGCTTGCAGGCCTTCAGCGGCATACGCAAGCAAGGCGTGCAAATCCAAATCAAGCCCGCATTCAATCAAAATACGCAGCACGCCCAAGGCGGCGCGGCGTAGGGCAAAGGGGTCTTTCGCACCGGTAGGGCCTTGGCCGATAGCGAAGATACCGACCAGGGTATCCAAACGTTCGGCCAAGGCCAGCACCTGACCGACTTGGGTAGCAGGCAGCTCATCCCCCGCGCGGCGCGGCATGTAAACCTCGTCCAGCGCCTGCGCCACATCAGACTGTTCGCCGTCGTGCGTGGCAAGGTAGCGTCCCATAATGCCCTGCAATTCAGGGAATTCGCCGACCATGCCGCTCATCAAATCGCACTTGGCCAGCAGGGCGGCGCGGGCGGTCAGTTCCATGTCCGCGCCAGTCAGTACGGCAATATGCCGCGCCAGACGCACCACGCGCTCGGTCTTGTCGAACTGGGTGCCGAGCTTCTGTTGAAACACCACGCTCTTCAGGCTTTCGAGATTCGCGGATAAGGGCTGCTTGCGATCCTCGCGCCAGAAGAATTCAGCATCGGAAAAGCGCGGGCGAATCACGCGCTCATTGCCAAGGCGCACGGCCGCAGGGTCGCGGCTGTCAATATTCGCCACGGTAATGAAATGCGGCAACAGCTTGCCCGCCGCATCCAGCAGCGGGAAATAACGCTGGTTGCCCTGCATGGTGGAAATCAGCGCCTCTTTCGGCACATCGAGGAAGCGCGGCTCGAAATTGCCGGTGACCACGCGCGGCCATTCGGTCAACGCGGCCACTTCGTCGAGCAAGTCATCGTCGAGTACCGCGTGACCGCCCAGTTCACTGGCCGCCGATTCGACTTGGGCGCGAATCATGGCGCGGCGCGTGGCAAAATCCGCCACCACATGCCCCGTGCTTTCCAGCAGCAGCGCATAGTCGCCGGGGGCGGGCACGCTGAGCGGCTCGGGATGGTGGAAACGATGCCCGCGCGTCATGCGCCCGGTGTGGATGCCGTAGATTTCTGCTTCGATGACCTCCGAGCCGAACAGCAGCACGATCCAGTGCAGCGGACGCACAAAAGCGGTTTCCCCCGCGCCCCAGCGCATACGCTTGGGGATGGGCAGCTCGTCCAGCGCCTGCGCCAGCATGGCGGGAATCAGCGCCTGTGCCGACTGACCGGGTTGCTGGGCGCGATACACCATCCACGCGCCCTTGTCGGTGGCCAGTTCTTCCAGCTCGTTGACGCTTACCCCGCAGGAGCGCGCAAAGCCTTCCAGCGCCTTGCTCGGACGACCTTCGCTGTCAAACGCGGCGTTCACTGCCGGGCCACGGCGCTCGATTTCACGATCTGGCTGGCGCTCGGCAAGACCTTGTACGAGCACGGCAAGGCGACGCGGGGCGGCGTAGACGATGTGACCTTGCGGAGGGAGACCTGCTTCATGCAGACGGCGAGTGATGCCGTCGGCCAGTGCATTCGCTAGCGTGGTGAGGGCTTTGGGCGGCAGTTCTTCGGTGCCGATTTCGATAAGGAGGTCGTGGGTGTTCTTCATGCGTATATTTCTTGTAACCATTGTTCTAGGCCAGCCATCCATGGGTGCTGAGCATCGAGTCTTTTGTACATATCCCCGTAGCCGAAGGTAGGCTTTTCTTGCCAAGCAAGCCATGTGTAGATTTTAGCTTTATCAAGCCACCTATCATTGAGATTATTACTACAAGGATGGGGCGCGAGCACCCCGAGCGCTAAGTTGAGGCAACTTCGTTGCTCCTCAGAGCAAGCGTCAATGAAGAGTTTTTCGATAGCACCAGTGTCTTGGTGGTTTGGCATAAGCCAAAGACCGACAGAGTTAAGCTTTCCGCTTTTGTGTGTGAATATCTCACCGTTATTACAGTGGGGTTGGCGAAGGAAATCTTTTTCCGATAGTTTTTGGCTAACTTGTAGGAGTTGGTTAGAAAAGTTATCGTCAGCATCGGCAACAAACGCAAGGTGGGTGGTTTCACCTTTTTCGATGCGATCAAGCTCCTCTGGAATAGATTTTAATAAGTTACCAAATCCATTGCCTGTGCATCCTAAGTCCGACGGCTTGAAAACCTGGATGTTTATGTGTTTGAGACTTAGTTTTTTGTCGAGTAGTGTTTTGAAAAAAAACTTTTCTTGTTCGCCTTCGACGATAAGAACTTTGCCATTACTCATCGGATGTCTCTTCCTAGATTAACAAGTTCTTTGAGCCTATTTTCCTCGTAACGGGTCGCAAGTGTTGTGCCGTCAATAAGTGATTTACCAAGGTGATAGGCGCAGCCAAGCTCGGGGTGATTCGTAGCGGCCTCGGCAAAGGCTGTAATGCAGTCGCTGTTGTGCGTGGTCGCGAAAACTTGTATTTCAAGTTTTTTTGAAAAATCAAAAATAAACTTCCATATGTTCATTTGTGTGCTGTAGTGCAGCCCATTTTCAAATTCGTCGATAAGTAAAAAACCGTCTTGAGCATTGACAAGGTTTAGTGCGAGCTGAAATACACGATAAACTCCGTCACCTAAGCTGACCAAAGGTACGGGGTCGTTGCCAGTCATTCGAAGTACTGGGTGACGATCCCTGCGGCTACCTTCACCGATAAAAGCTAGACCAGTAATATTTGGGTCGATGGTTTTCATCATCTCAATGACAGAAGCTTCCTTGTCGCTCAAGACAATCCTATCCCACAAATTAGCAAGCTCTTCGTGGTCTACGAATGATGACGGGATAAATTTGAAGCTATGATTTTTTTGTGTTTCGAACCGTCGAGTAATCCCGAAAGCACTACGCGTGGTCAGTTCATTAGTTTCATCGTCGATGACAGCAATGATGGTTCTTGAGCTGTGTCCATTGTTATCAATGTGGGTTGAAACTATGGAGTGGTTTATTGTGGATTCTGGTGCAAGAGATTTTACTTCATCTGGGCTGATAAACCGTCTCATTAAGCGTGTTCTTTCATCTTCCTCAATTCTGTCCTCAATGAATGGTAGGTAGTGAATTTTGAACTCAATTCTTTCTCCGTCACCAATACGTATGGTTTTTTCATCATCTAATGTTGGCAATGAGCGGTCATTGAAAAAGTAACGCAAAAAATCCGCATTACTCGTTCTTATTCGTTCCCCATCAGTATCATAATATTCGTCATGCTCTTTACTGATTTGCGCCATAACGAGGGGCGATGCACGCTCACTTAAAACGCGGATTGCATCCAATACTCTAGTCTTGCCAGAGTTGTTCCTTCCAACGAGTAGATTAACCCGGCCAAGTTTTTCTATTTTCAGCCTATTTAGTCCACGGAAGCCGTCTATTTCTAGGTTGTTAAGCAAAAGTGCCATGTTAATTACTCCTGTGTTCCGCTAGCAACCATCGGAAACCCAAGCCGCTCACGCGAAGCGTAATACGCTTCGGCCACGCTGCGCGCCAGTTCGCGCACGCGCAGGATGAAGCGCTGGCGCTCGGTCACCGAAATGGCGCGGCGCGCGTCGAGCAGGTTGAAGGTGTGCGAGGCCTTGAGTACCTGCTCATACGCGGGCAGGGGCAGGGGGGTATCCAGCGCCATCAAACGCTTGGCTTCTTTTTCGCATTGGTCGAACAGGCCGAACAGGAAGCTCACGTCGGCATGCTGGAAATTGTAGGTCGATTGCTCCACTTCGTTCTGGTGGTACACGTCGCCGTAGGTAATCACGCCGTTTGGGGTTTTCGCCCACACAAGGTCATACACGCTTTCGGCGTTCTGCATGTACATCGCGAGGCGCTCCAAGCCGTAGGTGATCTCGCCGGTCACCGGGCGGCAGTCGAGGCCGCCGATCTGCTGGAAATAGGTGAACTGGGTCACTTCCATGCCGTTCAGCCAAACTTCCCAACCCAGACCCCAAGCGCCCAAGGTGGGCGATTCCCAGTTGTCTTCGACGAAACGGATGTCATGCGTCAGCGGATCGAAACCCAACATGCGCAAGGAGCCAAGGTATAGCTCCTGAATTTCCAGCGGGGACGGTTTCATCACCACCTGGAACTGGTAGTAGTGCTGCAAGCGATTGGGGTTTTCGCCATAGCGCCCGTCGGTCGGACGGCGCGAGGGCTGCACATAGGCCGCGCTCCACGGCTCCGGGCCAATGGCGCGCAGAAAGGTGGAGGGGTGGAAGGTACCCGCGCCGACTTCCATGTCCAGCGGTTGCAGAATGGCGCAACCTTGGCGTGCCCAGTAGTCTTGCAGGGCGAGAATCAGCCCTTGGAAGGTCGTTAAGTCGTAAGTTGATGACATATTAAATGAGTCGTTGAGCCGCAAAGTGGCGGTAAGTATACGCGGGGGATGCGTTGGCGGGAAAACCCTTGTAGGCTCCTGCTTAGAGGATGTGATGACGAATTAGGCTCGATAAACCACAGGAGAATAGAAAATGAAGATGCGTTATGTATCTGCGCTGGTCTTGTCCACTGCATTGGCCTTACCCGCGTATGCGCAAGATGCTGCGTCGCAACAGGCTGCGGTACAAAAATCGCAGGAGGCGATGAAGGAGTTTGGCATGACGCTTAAAGCGACTTTGCAGGCGGCCATGAAAGAAGGTGGGGCGATGAACGCGATTCCGGTCTGTCATACCGAAGCGCCGAAAATTGCGCAGCAGATGAGTGAAAAATACGGTGTGGATATTCACCGTACTTCGCTCAAGCCGCGTGCCACGCCGCCGACGGCGTGGGAAATGGCGGTGCTTGAGGGCTTTGAGAAGGATAAGGCCGCAGGCAAGCCGGTGGCCGATTTGGTGTGGAAAGAAGTGGTCGAGGTCAATGGCACGCCGACGCTGCGCATGATGAAGGCGATTGGCACGGAAGATGTCTGCCTGACCTGCCACGGTACGGCGATTAACCCAGAGGTGCAGGCAAAAATTCAGGCGCTGTATCCAAATGACAAGGCTGTGGGCTTTAAGGCGGGCGATATTCGCGGGGCGTTTGCGGTGAGTGCCGCTTTGCCATAGGGCTTGCGACTTATTGATCCAGCCAAGTGAAGTTTTAATTTTTTTAGGAGCGAGCTTGCTCGCGATTGGCGCTAATTAAAGGCGTTTCGCGAGCAAGCTCGCTCCTACAGTTCAAACATTTTCAGGCCGGATCAATAAGTGTTTGATTGACTGTCTGAGCCCCGTGAAATGCGGGGCTTTTTTACGTCTGTCATGCGGTTAGATGACCTGGTTCATAAGATTAGTGAATGCTTATATGTTCAATAATCTCTCGGTTGGGTGGAATACGGGGTTGGGTGGTTTTTTTGACGTGATAAGTGAGTGTTTTTTGCGTTAGTTTTGTAATTAAGTCTAATTAAAACAATAAGTTGCAATTGTGGCACGGGCAGTGCATAGGCTCTCCTCCAGTTTGGCGTGCGTCCAGACAGTCATCTAACAGGAGGAGATTGCATCATGCTTGAAATGCTTGGGCTGTACCCGCAGTGGTATGTGCCGGGAATAGGCACGGCGTGGGTGATGGGAATTATCGGCACGATTCACGTGCTGGCTTCGCATACATCCGTCGGCGCGGCTTGGCTGTTTGCCTTGCTGGCGCAAAAGTCGGTCAGTGAAAACAAACCAGAAATCATGCTGTATTTGAAAAAGTACGGCATGTTTTTGTTGGTGTTTTCTTACATCATCGGTTCGATTACAGGGCCTGGGATTTGGTATTCGGTGACGGTAGCGAGTCCGCGTGGGATTAGTGGCCTGATTCATAACTTTGTCTGGCTGTGGGCTTCGGAGTGGGTGTTTTTCTTTGTCGAGGTCATCGGGGTGTATGCCATGGTGTATCTAATCGGCAAGATTGATAACAAGACCTATCTGAAACTTGCGTGGTCGTTCGCTCTTGCTTCGTGGGCGACGATGATTCTGATTGTGCCGATTTTGAGTTTCATGATGTGGCCGGGGAATGACCAGTGGTATAGCACCGGTTCCACTTTTGATGCGGCATTTAACCTGAATTATTTTGCGCATTTGGGCATACGCACGGCCTTTATGTTTGCGGTGGCGGGGGCGGTGGGCGGAATTATTGCCGCGACGCTGAAAGACCGTGCAACCCGCATCGAGATTACGCGCTTCCTCTCCAAAATGGGGCTGGCGGGCATGTTTCTGATGCTGGTGATGTTCATGTGGTACACCGCCACGCTGCCGGATAACGCGCGTTTGATTATGGAAACGCAGATGATGCCGAAATACGGCAGTACGCTGGGTGCTTTGCTGCTGGCCACGCTGGTGTATTTCATCTTTACCGCGTGGAAGCCCATGTACTTGCGTCAGGGTGTGGCGGTAGTGATGACGCTGGCAATTGGTCTGTTTGGCTTGTGGCCGGAGGAGCGTTCGCGTGAGTCGATGCGCAAACCTTATGTAGCGGGTCAGTATATTTATTCGAACCAGTTCTTTGCGCGCGATGTTCCGGGTAAGGGCGTGGTGTCGGATATGCCGCTGATTGAGGCGAAAGGCGTATTGGCGACAAATTATTTTGTGCCTGAGGAGTTGCGCAAAATTACGCCGGAAAATCAGCTGCGTGCGGGCGAGGTATTGACCAAAATCATGTGTGCGAATTGCCATAGTGTGGAGTCGGATGGCGCACTGCGTCCTCTGCCGCCACTGTTTGGGCATTCGGATGAGCCGAAGATGATTCAGGCTTATCTGGATGGCGCGCTGTATCACGGCAAGATTCCCTACATGCCCCGAATGCCTCTGCCGGAAGACGAGCGTGCCGCTATGGCGTTGTATATCGCGTCGCTTTCGGGCTACACGCCGCCCGCTGTGGCGGTGAGTCAGGCGACGCATTCATCATCTGTTAAAGGAGTGAACTAATGGATGTTGCAAGCACCGCAGCCATGCTGCATACCCTCCAGGACCCGACGGGGATTCCCTCGCATCCGCTGATTTTTCAGGTGTTGATGGTGTTCACTTGGGTTCCGCATATTTTGTTTGTGAATATCAGTCTGGGTGCAGCCTTGATGGGGCTGTATGCCTTCACCAAGCGCCAAGACCCGCATTGGCACCTGCTCTCCGAGGCGATGACCAAGGTCGCCAAGGTTGGGGTGTCCTTGCTGGTGGTGCTGGGGGTTGCGCCGCTTTTGTTTACCCAGACGATCTACGATCCGCAGTGGTATGCCTCGAACCTGTTGTCGGCTTCATGGGTGATCGGCTTTATTTTCACCCTGACCATCGGCTATCTCGCCTGGTTTACGTTTTATCTGAAAAACCACGGCGATCATGCGCCGGGCTGGATTTTCTGGCTGGGTGTTTTCGGTTTGGCCATGTTTTTGCTTGATGGCTTCATCATGCACGTTTTGGCCTACCAAGGCTTGCATCCGGAAAAATGGGTCGAGTGGTACACCCCGGACGGCCACGTGGACATGTCCGGCAACAGTGTTCATGCCTATGAGCTGGTGCGCTGGGGCTTTTTCATGGCCATGAGTGTCACGGTGTTTGGTGCGTTTTTAATCGCGTATGGCGATTATTTCAAAGTGCGCGCTGACCGCAGCCCGGCCTATCTGGCCTTTGCGCGCAAACTGGGCAGTCAAATTGCCTTTATTGGCGCGGTGGCGCAGGTGGTGCTGCTTTTGGGCTGGATGCTGGATGTACCTACTGCATTGAAAATATGGACGCACCCGATGTCTTGGTTGTTGTTGATCTACCTCGGTGTGCTGGTGGCGGCCTTTGCCGTGGCGCGTGGCAGTGATACGCAAGGTCAAGGCTACAAGCTGCTCACCTTGAGTATCGGCATGGCGGGCTTGGTGGCGATTTTCCGCGAAGTGCTGCGCATGGCCTATATGGCACCGTTTAACTACAGCGTGCTGGACTACAAGGTGTTGTGGGATGTGCCCTCGTTTGTACTGTTCTTGCTCACGATTGTGGGCGTGGGCGGGCTGATGGGCGGTTTCATTATCACCTTGGTGTACAAGGCCGGGCGGGTGTCGGGCGTGTATCAGGCGGATGCCACGGTATCCCGGCTGGGGGTCGGCTCGGTGGCCGCCACGGCGCTCTGGGTGGTGGGCTTTATGGCCGTTGGTATCTGGATTTGGCTGAGTAATAACGGCTAAACCTTAATTTAATTCGGCGGCTGACGTTGATGCGCCGCCGGATATATTTCATTTCAATACAGGAATTCATGATGAAAAAAGTTGTGTTGTTACTTGCGCTAGGCGCAATCCCGTTCGCTCAAAGCATGGCTGCGGATATTGCAGCGGGCGAAAAAAAGGCGGCGGTGTGTTTTGCCTGCCATGGCAAAGATGGGCACTCAGCCATTAAAACCTACCCAACCCTGGCGGGTAATCATGCCGAGTACTTGGTTGCAGCACTCAAAGGCTATCGGGATGGCACGCGCCTAGACCCGATTATGGTGCCTATGGCCAAAGCCTTGAATGATGCCGATATGGCCAATATCGCGGCGTATTTCGCGCAGTTTAAGTAGGTTTTTCTACTTATGGATGCAAAGCCCCGCTCGGTTGCGGGGCTTTTTTATGCGCTTGATTGAGTGCTTTTGTTATATTGTAACGCCAGGTCAATGGTGCGGGTGGTGCATGTCAGAGCTTTTTGTTGAACTTGAGTCTTACGTGCTTGGGCAAAGTGTGGCGCTCGCTCAAGTTTTGGATGCTATCCCGTGGAATGCGGATGGCTTGATTGCGGCGATTGCGCAGCAGCACGACACGCGCGAGGTGTTGATGTTGGCGTGGATGAATCGTGCTGCGCTGGACGAAACCCTGCTGACGCGCCGCGTGTGTTACTGGTCGCGCTCGCGTCAGTCCCTGTGGCGCAAGGGCGAAACGTCGGGGCATGTGCAGAGCCTGGTTGAGGCACGCTTGGATTGTGACGGCGATGCTCTGTTGTTGCTGGTCGATCAACACGGCGCGGCCTGCCATACCGGTCGCCCGAACTGTTTTTACAACGCCATTCGCGGGGAGGCGGTGCAGGTCATTACTGCGCCGTTGGCGACATGAAGCGCGTATTGATTGCCGTGGTGCGCGCCTATCAGTGGGTGCTTAGTCCATTGATGGGTTCGCAATGCCGCTTTCAGCCGACGTGTTCGCATTATGCGATTGAGGCGTTGCAGACGCATGGGGCATGGCGGGGGAGCTGGTTGGCAATTAAGCGTATCGGGCGGTGTCACCCGTGGCATCCGGGTGGCTATGACCCGGTGCCGCAGGTTAATGATGAGGGAAAAAAACATGAACATGAATAAAACACAGGATTTACGCTTGCCAGTCACGGTGCTGTCCGGCTTTTTGGGTGCGGGCAAAACCACTTTGCTCAATCATATTTTGCATAACCGCGAAGGTCGGCGTGTTGCGGTGATTGTGAATGATATGAGCGAGGTGAATGTGGATGCGGCGCTGGTGCGTGAGGGCGGGGCGCAGCTTTCGCGTACCGAAGAAAAATTAGTGGAAATGAGCAATGGCTGTATTTGCTGCACCTTGCGCGAGGATTTGTTGCTTGAAGTGACCCGCCTGGCCCGCGAGGGGCGTTTTGATTACTTGGTCATTGAGTCCACCGGAATTTCTGAGCCTTTGCCCGTGGCGGAAACCTTTACTTTTGCGGATGAAGAGGGGGTTTCGCTGTCGGATATGGCGCGGCTAGATACGATGGTCACTGTCGTGGATGCGTTCAATTTCCTGCGTGATTATGCTTCGCGCGACATGCTGCGTGAGCGGGGTGAGTCCCTCGGTGACGAGGATGCTCGCAGCGTGGTCGATTTGTTGATTGAGCAAATTGAGTTTTGCGATGTTCTGATTATCAACAAGTTGGATATGGTCAGCGCGCAAGAACTGGAACAGCTCGAAGGTCTATTGCGGGCGCTGAACCCCCGCGCACGCATTGAGCGTTCGGAGTTTGGCGCTGTGCCGCTTGCACATGTTTTAGGCACGGGGTTGTTCGACTTCGAACAGGCCGAGCAAGCCCCCGGCTGGCTTAAAGAACTGCGCGGCGAACATGTGCCAGAGACAGAGGAGTACGGCATTGCAAGTTTTGTCTATCGCGCGAGTCGGCCTTTTCACCCGCAGCGTTTCTGGAGCATGGTGCATAGCGAATGGCCAGGGGTGGTGCGCTCCAAAGGCTGGTTCTGGTTGGCGACACGCTTTGATGAGGCAGGTTCGTGGAGTCAGGCGGGTGCAGCGGCGCGCCACGGTCTGGCCGGGTTGTGGTGGAGCGCGGTTGATCCATCCAAATGGCCGGATGATGATGGGTTTCGTGCGCATCTCAAGCAGTATTGGCACCCTCAGTGGGGCGATCGTCGTCAGGAGTTGGTGTTGATTGGCATGGGCATGGATGAGGCGCTGTTGCGTGCGCATCTGGATGCCTGTTTGTTGAGTGATGATGAAATGCTGGGTGGGCGAGAAGCATGGCGAACGCTTCCTGACCCATTTCCTGCATGGAGGCGCGCTACCAATTAAATTTTTTGCGCCTTGCGTCCGCGTGGCGTGCGGGGCATAGTCTGTGGCACTTTTCATCAAGAGTGCGGGCTATGAGTGAAATTGACCATCGCGCCACCCGACGCGAGTTTTTGCATGGCGAGTTGCATCGTGCCGACTTGCTGCCCGATCCGCACGCCATGTTGGCGCGTTGGCTGCAAGATGCCGAGGTGGCGGGTAATTTTGATGTCACGGCCATGGCGTTGGCCACGGCGAATCTGACCGGGCAGCCCTCCTTGCGCTGGGTGTTGCTCAAGCATTTTGATACGCGGGGCTTATGTTTCTACACCGATGGGCGCAGCCGCAAGGGGCAGGAGCTGGCAGATAATCCGCAGGCTTCCCTAGCGTTTTACTGGCCGGAAAATGATCGTCAAGTGCGGGTGGAAGGCCGGGTGGAACGCTTGCCGGACGCGGACAATGAGGCGTATTTCAATCAGCGTCCACTCGGCAGTCGTATGGCCGCCGCCGCTTCGCACCAGAGCCAGCCGATTGCCGCGCGCGCGGTGTTGGAAGAGCGGCTTGATGCGTTGCGTGCTCAATACCCGGCGGGGAATGTACCGCGCAATCCGGATTGGGGTGGCTATCGGCTGCTTCCTGATGTGTATGAGTTTTGGCAGGGGCGCGAGAGTCGGCTGCATGACCGTTTTACTTACACGCGCACGGCGGATGGCTGGGATATTCAGCGTTTGATGCCTTGAGCGCGAGATAGTGAGAAAAATCCACTCATGAACCCTGAACATATCAAGCTCGAACCTGTCTGGAAAGCCGCGCTCGCGGAGGAGTTCGAGCAGCCTTACATGCAGGATTTGCGCGCCTTTTTGGCCGCCGAGTTGAAGGCGGGCAAGCGCATTCATCCCAATCCCGACGAGTGGTTCAATGCTTTCAATCACACCCCGCTGGACAAGGTGCGGGTGGTGATTTTGGGGCAAGACCCTTACCCCACAGCGGGTCATGCGCATGGCTTGTGTTTTTCCGTGCAGCCACAGGTGCGGCCTTTGCCCAAGTCGCTGCAAAACATCTTCAAGGAGCTGGAGGATGACCTAGGCATTCGCAACACCTGCGGCAGTCTGATTCCCTGGGCCGATCAGGGTGTACTGCTGCTCAACGCGGTGCTGACGGTGGAGAGTGGCAGCTCGAACAGTCATCAGGGCAAGGGTTGGGAGCGATTTACCGACCGCGTGGTGCAAATTCTCAATACGCAAAATCGCCCGCTGGTGTTTGTGTTGTGGGGGCGACCGGCGCAACTCAAAGGCGCACATATTGACCGCACGCGGCATTGCGTACTCGAAGCGCCGCATCCATCGCCACTGTCGGCGTATCGCGGCTTTTTTGGCAGCAGGCCGTTTTCGTGCATCAATGCGTTTCTGGAACAGCAGCATCAAGCGCCGATGGATTGGCGTACATGAGGTCGTCTCGAAAAACTCGTCATTCCCGCGTAGGCGGGAATCCAAGGTATGGATCTTATAGACTCCCGCTTTCGCGGGAGTGACGAAACGAGAGCTTTAGAAGCCTTCATAAGCAATTGCTAATTTTTTCTTGCAACCAAAATCTACTGAGGTATATTGCGCATGTCGTTATCACCCAAGGCACATAACGAGGTATTTGCCGCACCTTTGGTGTTGCAGTTAGGCCAAGGCGAAGTCTCTGCGCGGCGCTTGGCTTTGCTGGCTGCGGTGGCCGCCACTGGCTCGATTAGCGGTGCAGCCAAGCGCATAGGCATGACGTACAAGGCGGCTTGGGATGCTATCGAGGCCATGAATAATCTTGCCGAGCAGCCCTTGGTGCAAAGTCAGCAAGGCGGTTCGGGCGGGGGTGGGGCGCGTTTGACGGCGTTGGGCGAGCGCATTGTTGCCACGCAACAGCGTTTGCACGAGGCGCTATCGAGCGTGCTGGCGCAGTTTGCGGGTGAGGCCGACGGGCTTGAGCATTTATCTACTTTGAGGAGTTTGTACATGAAAACCAGCGCACGAAATGCCCTACGCGGCACGATTGAAGAAGTCCGTCACGGTGCGGTCAATAGCGAAATTACACTGCGTATTCAGGGCGATGATTGCCTGCACGCCATTATTACCAAGGATTCGGCAACCTCGATGGGTTTAGCTCCGGGCATGGTCGCCACTGCGATTGTGAAGGCTTCGTGGATTATTTTGGCTGCACCCAGCGAGTGCATCAAAGTCTCGGCGCGTAACCGTTTGTGCGGCACGATCAAGCGTGTGCAAGAAGGCGCGGTGAACGCCGAAGTGGTGCTGGAGCTACCCGGCGGTAATACGCTGGCGGCGATTATTACCGAAGGTAGCTTGGATGATTTGGGCTTCAAGGTCGGCGATGCAGCCTGCGCCTTGATTAAAGCCAGCCATATTATTTTGGCTGTGGACGACTAATTTTTTAGATAATTATTTTAGGAACGATAACCGTGCGTACATTAAAAACACTGGCGATTGCCGCTGCATTGGGTTTTGGTTTAGTAGCGAATGCGTATGCTGATAAAGCAACCATTGCCGCAGCATCCGATTTGAAGTTTGCCTTTGATGAAATTAAGGCGAATTTTGAAAAGAAGCATCCTGAACATCAGCTTGAGTTGATTATGGGTTCTTCGGGTAAATTTACTCAACAAATTGAAAATGGCGCACCATTTGATTTGTTTTTTTCTGCCGATGTGAATATGCCGAAAAAACTCGTTGCCTCCGGTCATGCGCTTGATCCAGTCACCACCTATGCCTTTGGGCGTGTGGTCTTGTGGAGCGGCAAGGTTGATGCAAGCAAACTCACTTTGCTTGATGTGCCCAAGCCAGAGTTCAAAAAAGTAGCAATTGCAGCACCTGACCATGCGCCTTACGGTGCGCGTGCAAAGGAATCGTTAGAACATGCGGGTGTTTGGGGAAAAGTTGAACCCAAAATTGTTTATGGCGAAAACATTTCACATACCGCACAGCTCGTTGATACCCAAGCGGCTGAAATTGGCATTATTGCGCTGTCTTTGGCATT
>JBFXGB010000008.1:0-43553 GCA_050178405.1 Halothiobacillaceae bacterium | reverse complement strand
AAGACGGCAAAATCGCTCAAGTCTCGGGTCCACGCTACCAAGTGCTCACCGCAAGCAAAGCGCAACAACGCCTCGCTGCGCTGTACACCGAAACGTGGATGAAAACATTTACTGATGATTGCTTTGCCTAAGTTCAAGGTAAATTTTTTTATATTATTAAGGAGATATGAGTCATGACTCCAGAAGAAGAGAAAAAAATTCTCGCAAGTTCACCGAAGGGTACTTGGGTCATTCTTGCCGTTTATGGCGTGATTTTTACGCTGGCTTGGTTAGGGATGTACGCCGTGTTCGTTAGCCGTGGCCCAGTGAGCTAAAAATCGCTCATCTCATTTAAGAGGACTTAAACAATGTCGAGTATTCATATTGATCCGTTAGAGAAGCGTTGGCTTTGGTCGATCGGTGGCATGTTGGCCATATTTTGGGGGGTGCAAATCTATTTTGCTGCCGTCGATAACATGCACCCGCCAAGCAACGTGGAAACCATTGATTCGGCCAAGTTGCATTTGGAAGGGGAGTTTGCAGAAGAAAATCTTGGTGTGAAGAAAGAAGCCGATGGCTCGTACACCGTGACCATGGTCGCGGCGCGTTATGGCTTTTATCCGCAGGAAATTGAAGTGCCTGCCAATACACCGATTAAGTTGCGTATTGCGACTTTCGATGTGCTGCACGGGGTGCATGTGCCGTTTAGCAACATGAATACCATGGTCGTGCCGGGCTATGTATCTGAAGTTTTTACAGAGTTTCAGACTCCCGGAAGTTTTCCGATGATTTGTAACGAGTACTGCGGTTTGGGTCACGATTACATGTATTCCAAAATTCATGTAACTGCTGCCAAGTCTTAATTTACGGAGAGACTAGAAATGAGCATTACTGCTGAACATGCTGCAAGTCTTGCTGCGAAGTCATCCCGCCCTGCGGTGACGGCGGTGCAGGCTTACGGTAATAAATTGGGTTTGTGGAATATGTGGGTCGCCTTTGCGGCACTCGCCTTGGGCTTGCCTATGGGCTTGTTCCAAGCCGCAGAACGTAGTGGATTTTTCCCCGGCATTGAAAGCACTGCGGTGTATTTTGCCTCCACTTCTACGCACGGTGTGTTGCTGGCGTTTGTGCTGACCACCTTCTTTGCGATGGGTTGGGGCTATCACACCATGGCGCACAGCGTGAACAAAAAGCCGTTCTTCGGATGGACAGGTTTTTGGGTGTCTTTTGTGGGCACGGTCATGGCAGCCATTCCGCTGCTGACGGGTTATGCCTCGGTGCTGTATACCTTCTATCCACCTGAAATGGCGCATCCTTCGTTCTACTTGGGCGCAACCTTGTTGGTGGTCGGCTCTTGGTTCTGGGTGGCCGATATGATTATCGCCATGACCCAGTGGAAGAAAGAAAACCCAGGGAAGCCTGTGCCCGCAGTGATGTTCATGTTTACCATCACTGCGTTGTTATGGGGCTGGACGAGCTTGGGTGTGGCGACAGAATCAGTGTTCCAGCTGTTGCCCGTAGTGTTTGGGCTGGCACCAACGATTGACGTGGGCTTGGCGCGTACTCTGTTCTCTTGGACGCTGCATGCCATTGTGTATTTCTGGTTGATGCCAGCTTATATCGCCATGTATGTGATTTTGCCCAAAGAAGCGGGCGGCAAGCTGTTCTCGGATGAGTTTGCGCGTATCGCCTTTGTGTTGCTGTTTATCTTCTCTGTGCCGATTGGTTTCCACCATTTGTATGTGGATCCGCAACAAGCGGCAGGTTGGAAGTTACTGCATATGTTCGGTACCTTCATGGTGGCTGTGCCGACCTTCCTGACAGGCTTTACAGTATTGGCCACAATGGAAATTGCCGGTCGTCTGCGTGGCGGTAAGGGCTTGTTCGGCTGGATTGGCGCGTTGGATTGGAATAATCCGATTGTGCTTGCGGGCGGCTTGTCGTTGTTGATGCTGACTGTCGGCGGTTGGGGCGGTGTGTTGAACGCTTCCTACACATGGGACGTGATGGTGCACAACACCCAGTGGATTACTGGTCACTTCCACCTGATTTTTGGTGGGACCACGGTCATTATGTACCTCGCCGCTGCGTATTGGTTGTGGCCTAAGATTACAGGCAATGCCCTGTACTCGCGTGCTTTGGCGGTTTGGCAGATGTGGTTGTATTTCATCGGTATGGTGGTATTGACCGCGCCGTGGCATGTGTTGGGTGTTTTTGGTCAACCGCGTCGCGTATCCACCACCGATCAGTACGCAGCTTTCCCTGAGTATGCGCAAATGTGGGGTACTTACGAGGCTCTTATGGTTGTCGGTGCGGTGATTGTTGTGATCGCAGGTTTGATGTTCGTCTTTAACCTTCTTATGACGCATTTCAACAAAACACCAGCTCTTGATACCAAAGTGGAATACGCCGTTGCCATTCATGAACCCATGCGTCTTCCTAATGTGCTGAATAGTTTGGCGTTCTGGAACTGGGCAATGCTGGCTTACATGCTCTTAAGCTATGGCTATCCAATTTTGCAGTTCTTCTTTATGGAAGGGGACAAAACCATTCCTTGGGGAGTTTGATTTATGAATAACACGCATATTAAAACCGTCGTCGGTGGGGTAGTTTTTGCTGTAGCAATTATGGCTTCTCCATTATTTGCTGCAGGGCATGATGCTGCAGTTGCGGCGCCAAAAGGCCCATCCTCGAACGTGGCTTGGACTGCGGAGATGGTTCGTTTTGTGGCACAGGGTGACAAAAACCGAGGTGGGCAGCTTAATCAAGAGTTGTTCTGCGCTTCGTGCCATGGGAACGCTGGCATATCACATTCGTATAACTGGCCATCCCTCGCGGGTCAGCGAGCCGAATACACCTTCAAAATGCTGAAGGACTACAAAGACGGCAAGCTCAAAGATACTCAAGCAGGCAAAATTATGTCCATTGAAGCTCAGCTGATGACTGAGCAAGATATGGCAGATTTGGCGCAGTTTTATGCCAGCTTCCCTTTGCCGCCATTGCCTGAAGGCGTGAGCTTTGATGTAAAGCTCGCTGAACAGGCAAGACCATTGGTTACACGCGGTGACGGCAAACGTCTTTTAGCGCCTTGTCAGTCCTGCCATAGTTCGAATGGTTCGGGCGCGGAGACCGATACTCCTGCGCTTGCGGGTCAACCGCCGGAGTATTTCATCAAAACGATGCAGGAATATAAAAACGGTACTCGGCACAATGATATTTATGCGCGTATGCGTTTGATTGCCAAGGTCTTGACCGATGAAGAAATTGTGCAATTAGCGCATTACTACGCGGGTCTGACAGCGAAGTAATTTGGCACATTTCTGCTATATCTAGAGCCTCGCGTTTTTGCGGGGCTTTTTTCTTTGGAATCATGCGCCATGTCCGACGAGAAAACGCTCAAAAAACCAGTTTGTTATCACTGCGCGCTTGATGTGCCGCGCGGGATTGATTTGCGCTATCCCGTGCTCGGTGAAGAGCGAGTGTTTTGCTGTGCGGGTTGTCATGCGGCGTGTAAAACCATTGTGGATGCGGGTTTTGAGGATTTTTATAAATTCCGCGAGCAAGAAGGCGAGGTGAATGCGCAGGTTTTGCCCGAAATTCTGCGCAATTTGAGTCTGTTCGATCGAGAGGATATTCAGCAAAGCTTTGTGCGCCATAGCGGCGAGCTGCTTGAGGCGGCGTTGATATTGGAAAACATTCGCTGTGCCGCCTGCATGTGGTTAAACGAACAAACCTTGCGCGCGCATCCGGGGGTGGTGGATGTGCATTTAGATTATGCCAGCCATCAGGCACGGGTGGTTTGGGATCCTGCGCAAACCAAGTTAAGCGAGATTTTGCAGGTGATTGCCGCGATTGGTTATGTGGCACATCCGTATGACCCGGCGCACCGTGACTTATTGCTGCAGGATGCGCGCAGGCGCAGTGTGGAGCGTTTGTTGTTTGCGGGGCTGCTCGGTATGCCTGTGATGGCATTTTCGATTGCAACCTATTGGATGGGCGGCTTTGATGCGCAAGGCAAGCTTGAATTGTGGGAGATTATTGGCCGCTGGTCGGTGTTGCTGATTACCTTGATTATGCTGGTGTATTCCGGCGCAGATTTTTTTGTTGGCGCGTGGCGCGATTTGAAAAACAAGCGCCTGGGCATGGACGTGCCAGTGGTTTTGGGCTTGATAGCGGCATGGGTCGGTAGTTTGTGGGCGACGCTTACGGGAGGGGTCGAAGCGTATTTTGATTCCATCGCCATGTTTATATTTTTCGTTTTGTTGGCGCGGGTGGTGGAGCTAAAAGGGCGCTTAGCGGCGGCGAGCGCGCTGGATCATTTAATGAAGGTGATTCCGCGCACGGCGATACGGGTGGACGAGGGCGGTGATACGGAGGTGGTGGTCGCAGACCTTAAGCAAGGTGATGTGGTGCGCTTGCTGCCTGGCGATAGTGTGCCGGTGGATGGTTGTTTGTTGAGTGCGTTCAGTAGTTTTGATGAATCGCACCTGACGGGGGAGTCGGCGGCAGTGGTGCATCGGCAGGGGGATTGGATTGCGGCCGGAAGTTGCAATGTCGATCAGCCGGTGTTGATGCGTGTGGAGCGTGTGAGTGCTGATTCGACGATGAATGAGCTGCAACGCTTGATGGATCGAGGTTTGTCCGAAAAGCCCAAATTAGCGGTATTGGCGGAGCGCATATCGGCACCTTTTGTGCTCGTGACACTTATTTTGGCGAGTTTAACCGCACTGGTGTGGTGGTTTATAGACCCTGCACATGCCCTGCCCAATACCATTTCCGTGCTGATTATTACCTGCCCTTGCGCCTTGGCGTTGGCAACTCCTGTGGCTTTGGCGATTGCCGCCGGGCGCTTTGCCGGTTTGGGCGTTTTGCCAATGCGTATGTCGTCCGTGGAGTCACTGGCGATGGCCAATACCCTGGTCTTGGACAAAACAGGCACGCTCACGCGCGGGCGGCCGCAGGTGACGAGCGTGCGCGTTGTATCTGGCATGGATGAAGCCTTGGCGCGGGCTTTGGTGGCGCGCATGGAAATGCACTCGGAGCATCCGCTGGCACATGCTTTGCGCGAAGGTATCGAGCCGCTGGAGGCCGAGCTTGAGGTGCGTAATAGGCCGGGGCAGGGCTTGCAAGCGGATTTTGATGGTGCGTGTTGGCGAGTGGGTACGCCGAGTTTTGCGCTGCAGAACGCGGCATTGGCTGAGGATGAGCAGGCTTGGTTGCAGGCGCATCTAGAGAATGCCGGCATTGTGGTGGTGCTCAGTTGTGATGCACAGCCGCGTGCCTTGTTTGTGTTGCACGATGAAATGCGCGAAGGCGCACAGGAATTTGTGCAACAAGCTCGTGCATTGGGGATGCGGCGGGTGGTCATTTTGAGTGGCGATCAGCCCGCTGCCGTGCGATACATGGCGGAAAAGTTGGGCATCGACGAATACCACGGCGCAATGCGTCCGGAGGATAAACTGGCTTGGATAGAAGCCGCGCAGGCGACGGGTGCCAAGGTGATGATGGCCGGGGATGGTATTAACGATGCGCCCACGTTGGCGGCGGCGCAGGTGTCGCTCTCTTTTGGCGCGGCAACTACGCTTGCGCAACTGCATAGCGATTTTGTCTTGTTGGGGCATGACTTACGCGCGATTCCTCAAGCTATTCGTATGGCGCGAGCTACTCGGAATAATGTCCACGTCAACCTTGCTTGGGCTTTGGCTTATAACCTTTTGGCGGTGCCTTTCGCAGCTCTAGGGTTCATTAGCCCTTGGGTGGCGGCGATTGGAATGTCACTGAGCTCACTGCTTGTGGTCGGCAATGCCTTGCGCCTGAAGTCTGTGGTGTTGCACGAACCCCAGTAAGAGGTATAAATTGCGCTGATTCAGTATCAGTCATATTTGAGGAATAAACAGCCATGAACCAGACCGCTCGTAGTGCGCCCGTTGCGGCCATTGTGTTTTTTGTATTGATTGCAGCCCTGTCTGTTGCGGTTTACTTAAAGTGGCAACGTGCCAATGTGGATTTGACGACTGTAGTCGATCAATCGGTGTTAAGAATTGTTCCGCAAGCTATTCCAGTGCCTGAATTTAACCTCACGGCGATGGATGGTAAGCCGTTTGAACGTAAAAATTTGCTCGGTAAGTGGACATTTCTCTATTTTGGTTACACGCTATGCCCTGATGTGTGCCCAACGGAGTTGACCGCGTTGGCCGAGGTGGCTGCGTTATTGCGCCAAGAGGGGGTGGCCTCTTCGTGGCAGGAAGTGTTCGTTTCTGTCGATCCTGAGCGTGATACGCCCGAGCAGTTGGCCAAGTTTGTGACTTATTTTGACCCGAAAATTATCGGTGTGACGGGGGCTCCAACGGAGTTGAGTTTGATGGCTAAACCCTTGGGCGTGGGCTGGGAAAAAGCGGCATTGCCCACGGCGAATGATGCGGCTTCAAACTCGTATCTGATTAACCATACAACCTCGATTCTTTTGGTCAGCCCCGATGCGACCGTGGTTGGGGTGTATCCTACGCCCCATGACCCGGCGGCGATGGTGAAGGCGTTTCGTACTGTAATTAACGAGTGAGGTGTTCCATGCGTAAATTGATGTTGGCTGTGGCCATGATGTTGCCCTTGTCTGCAATGGCCGAAGTGAAAATTGAAGATGCTTGGATTCCTGAAGCACCGCCCAATGCCCAAGCGATGGCGGCGTTTATGGTGATGAATAACGACGAAGATAAAGAAGTCAAAGTTATAAACGCCTTTGCACCAGGCTTTAACACCATTGAGCTACATGAATCCATCGAAGTGGATGGGATGCACAAAATGATTAAACAGGATGCCTTGGTTATTCCCGCGATGGGGAGTTTGACTCTTAAGCCTGGGAGCTATCACATCATGCTTATCGGGGTGCAAGACCCACGTCCTAAGGCGGGTGATGTCATTCCTGTGCGCCTTGATTTTGCAGACGGCAAGCAAATGACGGTACAAGTGCCCGTAAAAAAACGCGCCGATATGATGCAGCGCATGGAAAAGATGCAAAAAATGCAGGGGCATTGATACAAGGTAGCTCTTGTAATGCGGGAAAATAACCCTAACGTCATCGGGCATCGACTTTAAGAACCTGTTCTAAGTCGGTGCTTTGTTTTTTTGGAGCAGTCTTTGAAGCGTACCGCAAGTAGCCAGCGTTGGCTGCATGAACATTTTTCCGATCCCTATGTGCAAAAAGCGCAGCGAGAGGGTTGGCGTTCGCGTGCCGTGTACAAGCTGATTGAAATTCAAGAGCGTGATCGGCTATTGCGTCCTGGGCAGGTGGTGGTGGATCTCGGTGCGGCTCCGGGAGGTTGGACGCAGTATGTTTCCGGCTTGATGGGCGATAAGGGGCGTATCTTCGCGCTTGATTTGTTACCCATGGACAGCTTTGCCGACGTGGACTTTATTCAGGGCGACTTCACCGAGCAAGCCATTTTGGATACGCTAATAAAGCATCTTGATGGGCGTGCTGTTGATGTGGTCTTGTCCGATATGGCGCCCAATATGAGCGGTCATGAGGGCGTTGATCAGCCTCGATCCATGTATCTTGCTGAATTAGCAGTCGAATTTGCCTTGCGTGTGCTGGGTCCGGAAGGCGTGTTTTTGATTAAATTGTTCCAAGGGGCGGGTTTTGATGACTATGTGCGTGAATTGCGCAAACAATTTGACAGTGTCACCATGCGCAAACCGGACGCTTCGCGTGGCCGTTCACGCGAGGTTTATGCCTTAGCGCGGAACCCTCGCGTGATATAGTGCTCAAACCAATTAGATTTTTTTAACCCCATTATCCAGCTTGTTAACACTGGAACGAGGTTTTTGCTTTGAACGACGTAGTAAAGAATTTGCTCCTTTGGTTTGTAATCGCCATTGTATTGATGACGGTTTTCAATAGTTTTCAAGTCAACCGAGCGCCTGCAAGCTTGCCTGTGGCTTATTCGCAATTTGTCAGCGATGTGAAGTCAGGCTCGGTGCAGCGTGTGCAAATCGAAGGTAATGTCATTCGCGGCAAAATGACTTCTGGCAGCGAATTTATGACTTACAGCCCTGAGTCGGACAACCGTGCTTTGATCGGTGATTTGCTCAATGCAGGTGTCACGATCAATGCGGTGCCGCCAGAGCGCCCTTCTTTATTGCTAACCCTGTTAATTCAGTGGGGTCCGTTCCTGTTGCTGATTGGTGTGTGGATTTTCTTCATGCGTCAAATGCAGGGCGGAGGACGTGGTGGCGCGATGAGCTTTGGCAAGAGCCGTGCGCGTTTGATGGGCGAAGATCAAATCAAAGTAACGTTTGCGGATGTGGCCGGTTGCGACGAGGCCAAGCAAGATGTTTCTGAGCTGGTTGATTTTTTGCGTGACCCAGGTAAGTTCCAACGCCTAGGGGGCAAAATTCCGCGTGGCGTGTTGATGGTCGGCCCTCCGGGAACAGGTAAAACCTTGTTGGCTAAAGCCATTGCGGGCGAAGCCAAGGTGCCGTTCTTTAGTATTTCAGGCTCTGATTTTGTTGAGATGTTTGTCGGCGTCGGTGCGGCGCGTGTGCGCGATATGTTCGAGCAAGCGAAGAAAAATGCGCCCTGCATTATCTTTATCGACGAAATTGATGCCGTCGGTCGTCAACGCGGAGCAGGACTTGGTGGCGGTAACGACGAACGTGAGCAAACCTTGAACCAGATGCTGGTCGAGATGGATGGTTTTGATGGACATGAAGGCATCATTGTGATTGCTGCGACAAACCGCCCTGATGTGCTTGATCCAGCCCTCTTGCGCCCCGGTCGTTTCGATCGCCAAGTGGTTGTGGGCTTGCCAGATGTGCGGGGTCGCGAGCAGATTCTTAAAGTGCATTTACGCAAAGTTCCAGCCGCAAGTGATGTGATTGCAATGAACATTGCACGTGGTACGCCGGGCTTTTCGGGCGCTGATTTGGCGAACCTTGTGAACGAAGCCGCTTTGCGCGCCGCCCGCAGTGGTCGCCAAGAAGTGTCCATGACGGATTTGGAATGGGCCAAAGACAAGCTGATTATGGGAACTGAGCGCCGCTCGATTTTGATGAGTGACGACGAGAAGAAACTTACGGCGTATCACGAAGCAGGCCATGCGATTATCGGTCGCATCGTGCCAGAGCATGATCCAGTGTACAAAGTCAGCATTATTCCGCGTGGACGTGCCTTGGGTGTCACGATGTTTTTGCCTGAGCAAGACCGCTACAGCTATAGCAAGCGCAAGTTGGAAAGTTCGCTTTCGACCTTGTTCGGCGGGCGCTTGGCGGAGGAACTTGTTTTTGGTGCGGACGCGGTGACTACCGGTGCGTCGAATGATATTGAACGGGCAACGGAAATTGCGCGCAATATGGTCACCAAATGGGGTATGTCGGAAAAGCTCGGCACATTAAGCTATATGGAAGAAGAGGGCGAAGTTTTCCTTGGTCGAAGCGTGACTCAACACAAGAATGTGTCTGATGAAACTGCGCATCTAATTGATGCTGAGGTTCGTGCCATTATTGACCGCAATTACGAGCGTGCTCGCTCAATTCTGGTGGAAAACATGGACATTTTGCACAGCATGTCGAATGCCTTGTTGAAGTACGAAACCATTGATTTGCAGCAAATTGATAATCTGATGGCGCGGCGTGAGCCGGGCGAACCCAAGGGTTGGGTGGAAGATAGTCAAAATCCTCCCCAATCAGGGGGCGGCGTTTCGTCGGGTGCAAATGAACCGACTAAGGACGTGCCTGCGAAGTCAGTAGGCGATGCGGCAAGCCAGCATTAATCGTCGACTGTGAGTTTATTTGATTTGGGTGCATGGACGCGGGAACGCCCGCGTGTCATGGGAATTATCAACGTGACCCCTGATTCCTTTTCGGATGGGGGGCGTTTTTTTGGGCGCGATTTGGCCTTGGCGCAAGCTGAACAGATGGTTCGAGATGGCGTGGATATGCTCGATTTTGGCGCAGAGTCCACGCGCCCAGGTGCTGTAGCCGTCAGTGCCGCGGAAGAATTGGATCGGCTCAGTGAGGTTTTGGAAGGCTTACGCGGCATTTCTGTTCCCCTGTCATTGGATACCAGTTCGCTCGAAGTGATGCGTGAGGGGCTGCGCATGGGGGTGTCGATGATTAACGATGTGCGTGCCTTGCAGCGTCCCGGTGCGCTTGAGTTTCTGGCGGAGAATCCCGTTGCCGTGTGTCTGATGCACATGCAGGGGGAGCCTCAAGAGATGCAGGCTGCGCCGGTTTATACTGATGTCGTGAATGATGTTGAGGCTTTTTTATTGGCGCGAGTGCGGGTGTGCCAAGCTGTAGGATTGCCCGCCTCGGCCATTGCCATTGACCCAGGATTTGGCTTTGGTAAGACTTTTGCGCACAATCACGCGCTTTTTAAGGCGTTACCACGTTTGGCGGGGCATGGTTTTCCAGTGCTCGCGGGGGTTTCGCGTAAACGTATGATTGGCGATTTGATGGGGCAATCTTCACCGATGGAGCGTGATACTGGTTCACTCGCTGCGCATGTGATGGCGCTGGAGCGCGGAGCGCGAATTTTGCGCGTTCATGCGGTTAAGCCCACAGTCGATGCAGTTCGGGTATGGGCGGGTTTGCAATAACAACAATGAGTTTTGAGAAATATCAATGAAGTTTTTTGGCACCGATGGGATTCGTGGTCGAGTTGGACAATGGCCGATGACGCCCGAAGTGGCATTAAAGTTAGGCTGGGCGGCGGGGAAGGTTCTGGCTCAATCGGGTTCGCGCAAAGTGGTGCTCGGCAAGGACACCCGCATATCGGGCTACATGTTGGAGTCGGCCTTGGAAGCGGGCTTGATTGCCGCTGGGGTGGATGTGCGTTTGCTAGGACCCATGCCCACACCCGCGATTGCCTATTTGACGCGCACTTTGCGTGCCTCGGCAGGCGTGGTGATTTCAGCGTCGCATAATCCGTTTGATGACAACGGAGTAAAGTTTTTTAATGCAGCCGGTAGCAAATTGAGCGATGCGCAGGAGGCGGCGATTGAAGCATTGATGAATAGTCCGCTGGATGTGGTTGCGCCGGAGCTTTTGGGTAAGGCCAAGCGTGTGGATGATGCTGCTGGGCGATATGTTGAAGCATGCAAGGCAACCTTGCCCTTGGGCTCGAGCTTGGCGGGGCTGCATGTGGTGCTCGATTGTGCGCACGGTGCAACCTACCACGTTGCACCCAAGGTCTTTGCCGAATTGGGTGCGCAGGTCGAAAGCATTGGCGTGATGCCAGATGGCTTTAATATCAATGCCGAATGCGGTTCGACGCATCCAGAAAATTTACGTGCTGCGGTGCTCGTCCAAGGTGCCGATATGGGCATTGCCTTTGATGGTGATGGTGATCGGGTGGTGATGATTGATGAAACCGGGGCAGTGCTGGACGGGGATGACCTGCTGTTTGCCATTGTGCGCGAGCGCGTGGAACAAGAGGGTTATGCGGGGGGTGTGGTTGGTACTTTGATGAGCAATCTTGGTTTGGAGTTGGCGATTGCAAAGCTAGGGCTGCCATTCCAGCGGGCAAATGTAGGTGATCGTTATGTGTATGAAGCGCTGCGCGAGCAAGGCTGGCTCTATGGTGGCGAGGCTTCTGGGCATATTTTATGCCTAGACCGTGCGGGTACGGGAGATGGAATTATCGCGGCGCTGCAAGTCGTTGCGGCGATGCTTCAACGTGGCGAGCCTTTAAGTGCCTTGCGTCGTTCGGTAAAAAAATACCCGCAATTAATACTCAACGTACCGCTGCATAAAAAGGTCGATTTAAGCACGATGGAAAACGTCTGGCAGAGCGTTGCGGAATTTGAAAAGGCTTTCAATGGGCGAGGGCGTATTGCGCTGCGCGCTTCGGGAACTGAGCCTTTGGTGCGTGTCATGGTCGAAAGTGACGATCCTGAATTAACGCACCGCACCGCAGAAGCGTTGGCTAAAACTGTTCGAGAAGCTGTTGAGATCCACTGATTGGACTCATTCCTGACGATGCTTATGGGTTGCTTTTAATGCTTTTTAACATTAACCTTGCCGCCCGTTTTAAGAGCAGCGACACCATCCCATGCGCAAACCGATTGTTGTAGGAAATTGGAAAATGAATGGCCGCAAAGCCACGATTGACCAACTCATTGCCGGATTGCGTCAAGGTGTTTCTGGCTTGGATGATGTGGATATTGCTGTCTGTCCGAGTTATGTGTATATCGCGCAAGTGGTTGATTTGCTGCAGGGCAGTGTAATCAAAGTGGGTGCGCAAGATGTAGCGCTTGCTGAAAACGATGGCGCTTTTACTGGTGATGTTTCCGCCGCCATGTTGCAGGATATGGGCTGTGGCTATGTTATTGTTGGCCACTCTGAGCGCCGTGCGATTCATGGTGAGACCGATGCCCAAGTCGCTGAAAAGTTTGCTGTTGCGTTGCGCAAAAAGCTCCTGCCTATTCTGTGTGTAGGTGAAACCCTGAACGAGCGCGAGCAGGGTGTAACCGAAGCCGTAGTGGCACGTCAGTTGGATGCAGTGCTTGCCAAGGTGGGGATTAAGGGCTTTGAGGATGGTTTGATCGCCTATGAGCCTGTATGGGCGATTGGCACTGGTCGCACAGCTAGCCCGCAGCAGGCGCAAGAGGTGCATGCTTTTATCCGTGGGCGCTTGGCGGCTCACGATGCAGCCATTGCTGGCCGTACCCGCATTATGTACGGTGGCAGTATGAAGCCCGAAAATGCCCTTGAATTGATGGGGATGCCGGATATTGATGGCGGACTGATTGGTGGGGCATCATTAAAAGCGGAAGATTTTATTTCCATTTGCCGTGCGGCGAGGGATGTGGTGTGACAGCGTTATTGACAACTTTTCATATTTTGGTCGGCATGGCGCTGATTGGCTTGGTTATGGTGCAGCATGGTAAGGGTGCCGAAGCTGGTGCAGCCTTTGGGGGTGGTGCCTCGTCGACGGTGTTCGGTGCGCGTGGTGCTGCGACGTTTTTGAGCCGTTTGACGGCGTGGTTAGTCGCAATTTTTTTCGTGACAAGTTTGTTACTTGCCTATATTGTGACATCGGCTCCAAACAGCGGAAGCGTAGTTGAAAAGGCCGCTCCGGTTGTGACTGAGGTCGTGCCACAAGAGAATAAGCCGGCCGATGTACCGGCGGCCAAGTGAGTTTTTAGTAGATATAAGTTTTCGCGGATGTGGTGGAATTGGTAGACACGCCATCTTGAGGGGGTGGTGTCGCAAGACGTGCGGGTTCGAGTCCCGCCATCCGCACCAATTCATAGTTTCCGTTGAACGGTTTGCGTTAAGTTCAGCGGAAACTTATTAGAAGGGCGACGCAAAACGCCAGGTTTTACAATAACTACCATTGCAGTCATTGCAATACAGGCGGCAACGCAGACCAAAAAACAAGTTGGCTTGTACAAGCTACTTGCTTAAGGGTCTGGTTGTTTAGGAGTGAGTCGCGTGCTTGAGAACTATCTTCCTGTTCTGGTGTTTTTCGTTGTTGCGCTAGGCTTTAGTCTGGTGATGTTGCTTGCAGGGTTCATTCTTGCCCCGCGCCGTCCCGACAAAGAAAAAGACTCACCCTACGAATGTGGTTTTGCCGCATTTGAAGATTCGCGCATGAAATTTGACGTGCGTTTTTATCTTGTCGCAATTTTGTTCATTATTTTTGACCTTGAAATTGCCTTTCTTTTTCCTTGGGCTGTGGTGCTGGATGAGATTGGTGGTTTCGGTCTTGCGGCCATGGGTTTGTTCTTGTTGATTTTGGTGATTGGTTTCATCTATGAGTGGAAGAAGGGGGCTTTGGAATGGGAATAGAGGGTATTCTCGACAAAGGCTTTGTTACTACTTCGGCTGACAAGCTAATCAATTGGGCACGAACTGGCTCATTATGGCCAATGACTTTTGGTTTGGCTTGCTGCGCGGTTGAAATGATGCATGCCGGCGCCTCACGCTACGATCTTGATCGTTTTGGTGTGGTGTTCCGCCCCAGCCCGCGTCAGTCCGATGTGATGATTGTTGCAGGTACTTTGGTCAATAAAATGGCACCTGCCTTGCGCAAGGTGTATGACCAAATGCCTGAACCGCGTTGGGTGATTTCCATGGGTTCTTGCGCCAACGGCGGCGGCTACTACCACTATTCCTACTCCGTTGTTCGAGGCTGCGATCGTATCGTGCCGGTGGATATTTATGTGCCAGGCTGCCCGCCCACAGCCGAAGCTTTGTTGTACGGCATTATTCAGCTGCAAAACAAAATTCACCGCACCAATACCATAGCTAAACCTTCGGCTAAGCCATCTTCTGTGGTTGAGGGTGCTTAATGAAATTTACGCAATCCAAAACCAATAATCAGTTGCGCGAGCAGTTTGTCGAGCGTTTTCCTGCGGTCGCCACGCAGTTTATTGAAGCCTGCGATGAATTAACGATTGAAATACGCGCAAGTGATTTGCTGCGTGTGTGCCAAGCTCTAGCGACGGAGGCTGATTTTGCCTTTGCGCAGATGGTCGATCTCTGCGGCGTGGATTACAGTGATTATGGCAAAAGCGAATGGTCATCCGACGAGAAGGTGTGCAAGGGTGGTTACAATCGCGGTGTCGAAGCGTCATCTGCGGGTCGCTTGAAATTTGGCGATGAAATGCAGCTTGCAGATAACTCACGTCCGCGTTTTGCGGTGGTGTATCACCTGCTCTCATACCAGTTCAATCAGCGTTTGCGCCTGCGTGTATATTGCGAAGATGTCGATATGCCTATCTTGCCTTCCGTGACCTCGGTATGGTCGGGCGCGAATTGGTTTGAGCGTGAAGCTTTTGATTTGTTTGGCATTTTGTTCGACGGCCACCCTGATTTGCGGCGTATCCTGACCGATTATGGTTTTGTGGGGCATCCTTTCCGTAAGGATTTCCCATTGATTGGCAATGTAGAAATGCGCTATGACGAAACCAAAGGTCGCGTGGTGTATGAGCCCGTGAGCATTGAGCCGCGTGTGCTTGTGCCACGGGTGATACGCCATGACCATCGCTACATTCTCTCGACGCAGAAGAAGGGTTGAACCATGCCTGAAATCGTCAACTACACCCTCAACTTCGGCCCGCAACATCCGTCCGCGCATGGTGTATTGCGCCTAGTGTTGGAATTGGATGGTGAAACCATTGTGCGCGCCGACTCGCACATTGGTTTATTGCACCGCGCCACGGAAAAACTCGCCGAGAGTAAGCCCTATAACCAGAGCATTGGTTATATGGATCGTCTCGACTATGTGTCGATGATGTGCAACGAACATGCTTATGTCATGGCGATGGAAAAAATTGGTGGCATTCAGGTGCCGGAGCGGGCGCTGTACATCCGCACCATGTTTGATGAAATTACGCGCATCCTGAATCACTTGTTATGGCTAGGCGCTCACGCGCTGGACATTGGCGCGATGTCGGTGTTTTTGTATTGCTTCCGCGAGCGCGAAGACTTGATGGATTGCTACGAGGCCGTTTCGGGTGCGCGCTTACACGCTACTTATTATCGCCCAGGTGGCGTGGCGCGTGATTTGCCCGACTCCATGCCGCATTACAGCGTGTCCAAGTGGCACAACGCCAAAGATGTGGCGCGCATGAATGAAGTGCGCCAAGGTTCGATGCTTGATTTCCTTGAGGATTTTGTTAATCGCTTCCCTGCTTTGGTGGATGAATACGAAACGCTACTGACCGATAACCGTATCTGGAAGCAGCGTACCGTGGGTATTGGCGTGGTCTCCCCTGAGCGCGCGTTGGCGATGGGTTTTACCGGGCCGATGCTGCGTGGTTCGGGCGTGGAATGGGATTTGCGTAAAAAACAGCCGTATGCGGTTTATGACAAGCTGGATTTTGACATTCCTGTTGGCGTGAATGGCGATTGTTATGACCGCTATTTGGTGCGGGTCGAAGAGTTGCGCCAATCCAATCGTATCGTTAAGCAATGTATTCAGTGGCTGCGTAAAAACCCCGGTGAAGTGCTGACGGGCGATCACAAATTTGCACCGCCGCGCCGCGAAGAAGCCAAAGCCGATATGGAGGCTCTGATTCATCACTTCAAGTTGTTTACTGAAGGCTTCTGCCTGCCGGAAGGCGAGGTGTATTCTGCGGTTGAACATCCCAAAGGCGAGTTTGGCATTTACTTGATTTCCGATGGCGCCAACAAGCCTTATCGTTTGAAAGTGCGTGCGCCGGGGTTTGCGCATCTTTCAGGTTTGGACGAGATGTCGCGCGGGCACATGATTGCCGACGTGGTGGCGATTATTGGCACGCAAGACATTGTATTCGGGGAGGTTGATCGTTAATGAACGAACAAGAACGTGCGCGCAAAATCGCCTTGTTAAGTGCGGAAACGATTGCTGAAATTGAGCACTGGTTGTCCAAGTACCCTGCGGATCAGCGCATGTCGGCATTGCTTGCTGCCCTGCGTGCGGCGCAACATCAAAATCACGGTTTTTTGACCACCGATTTGATGGATGCGGTGGCGCTTTATCTCGGCGTGCCCGAAATCGCAGCCTATGAAGTGGCAACCTTTTATTCGATGTTCGAAACTAAACCCGTCGGGCAACACAGTATTTCGATTTGCACCAATATCTCATGCTGGTTGATGGGCTCGGATCGTATTGTCGAGCATGTTGAAAATCGCCTAGGGATTAAAACCGGCGAGAGTACGCCGGATGGAAAGTTCTTTCTTAAATGCGAGGAAGAGTGCCTTGCTGCCTGCGATGGCGGACCAATGATGCAGGTCGATCATGTGTATTACGAACGTCTGACACCCGAAAAAGTCGATAGCATTCTCGATGCCGTGGCGCAAAAGGATGGGCATTGAACATGAGTACTCAAGTTTGTTTTGCAACGCGCGAGTTCGATGAGCCTTGGACACTGGAATCGTACCTCAAGACCGGTGGCTATCAGTCTTGGCGCAAAATTCTTGCAGAAAAGACTGACCCTGCGGTCATTATTGAAGAGTTGAAGATTTCTAATCTACGTGGACGCGGTGGTGCGGGTTTCCCTACAGGTTTGAAGTGGAGTTTTATGCCGCGTAACGCGCCTGGGCAAAAATACCTAGTGTGCAATTCGGATGAGTCTGAGCCAGGAACGGCGAAAGATCGGCAGATTTTATTAAACAACCCGCATGCTCTCGTTGAGGGTATGGCGATTGCGGCCTATACCATCGGTGCGACGGTGGGATATAACTACATGCGCGGCGAGTTCGGTGACTTGCCCTTCCAGCGTTTCGAACAGGCTTTGAAAGAGGCCTATGCGCAAGGCTTGCTGGGTAAAAATGTGCTCGGCTCTGGCATTGATATGGAGCTTTATGGCTCGTTGGGTGCGGGGGCTTACATTTGTGGTGAAGAAACTGCGCTGCTCGAATCATTGGAAGGCAAAAAGGGTCAACCACGTTTCAAGCCGCCGTTTCCGGCCAACTTTGGTTTGTACGGCCGCCCGACGACGATTAACAACACGGAAACTCTTTCCTCCGTGCCTGCCATTTTGCGCAATGGCGGCGCGTGGTTCGCGGCTTTAGGTGTGCCCAATAGCGGTGGCACCAAGTTGTTTTCGGTCTCAGGGCATGTGAATGCGCCGGGCGTGTTCGAGATTCCCATGGGAACGCCGTTTGCCGATTTATTAAAGATGGCGGGAGGTGTGCGCACGGGGTACACCCTCAAAGCCGTGATTCCAGGTGGCTCATCCGTGCCGGTCGTGCCTGGAGATGTGATGATGAAAGTCAATATGGACTACGATTCACTGGCGAAGTCGGGCAGTTATCTGGGTTCGGGCGGGTTGATTGTGATGGATAGCAGCACCTGCATGGTTAAAGCGCTGCGTCGCATTTCTCGCTTTTATTATTCTGAATCTTGCGGACAATGCACCCCCTGTCGTGAAGGCACGGGCTGGCTGTATCGTATGTTGACGCGTATCGTAGAAGGCAAAGGCGCGCTTGAAGATTTGAATCGTTTGGATGACGTGGCAAGCAAAATCGAAGGTCGCACAATTTGTGCCCTAGGGGATGCAGCCGCCATGCCGGTGCGGAGTTTTTTGAAGCATTTCCGTCCGGAATTTGAGTATTACATCGAGCACGGCCAGAGTATGGTCGATGCAAAGACTCGCTAATGGGCGCAGGGAGTAGCGATGAGTGATGATTTGATTTCCATTGAGGTTGACGGTCAGAAGCTGTACGGGCGGCAGGGTGACATGTTGATCGAAGTCACCGATGCTGCGGGCATTCATATTCCGCGTTTTTGCTACCACCGCAAACTCTCAGTCGCGGCGAATTGCCGTATGTGTCTGGTTGAGGTTGAGCGCGCGCCCAAAACCTTACCCGCCTGCGCAACCCCAATTTCTGAAGGCATGCGCGTCTTTACCAAATCACCCAAAGCAATTATTGCCCAGCGCGCGACGATGGAGTTTTTGCTTATCAATCATCCGCTTGATTGCCCCGTGTGTGACCAAGGTGGTGAATGCGAGTTGCAAGATGTGGCCATGGGGTATGGCGACGGTGTGGGTCAATATTCCGAAACTAAGCGCGTTGTTAAAGATAAAGACATCGGTCCGTTGGTGGCGACGGATATGACGCGCTGCATTCACTGTACCCGTTGCGTGCGCTTTGGCGATGAAATTGCCGGAGTGCGCGAATTGGGTACGACGGGGCGCAGCGAGCATATGGAAATTGGAACCTATGTTGCCAAGGCGGTGAGTTCTGAAATATCTGGGAATATCATTGACTTATGCCCGGTAGGTGCGCTTACAGCTAAGCCTTCGCGTTATACCTTCCGCCCTTGGGAATTGGTGCAGCAAGCGGCGATTGCGCCGCACGATGGCCTTGGCTCTAACATGTACATGCACATTCGTAACGGTGCGGTGATGCGTGTGGTGCCGCGAGAAAACGAAGCGGTAAACGAAGTTTGGCTATCAGATCGGGATCGTTTCAGTTATCTCGGAATAGAACACAACGAGCGTCTGACGAGCCCCATGATTCGCGTCGAAGCGGGTTGGCGTGAGGCCAGTTGGGAAGAGGCGCTGGAGTTTGCTGCCAAAGGGCTCAAAGCGGCGGGCGCAGATTTACATACCTTAGTTGCGCCCCATGCCACTTTAGAAGAGCTTTATCTTGCGCAAAAGCTTACGCGCGGACTGGGCTCAAATAACGTCGATCATCGTTTGCGTCAACGCGATTTCCGTGATCAATCCGTCTTGCCAGTTATGCCTTGGTTGGGGCATGACGTGGCTGAATTGGAGCAGCGCCAAGCAGTGTTGGTCATCGGCAGCCATGTTCGCCATGAGCAGCCTTTGTTGGCACAGCGTTTGCGCAAGGCTGCGTTGGCGGGTGCGAAAATTAGTTTTGTCAATCCAAGTGCAATGCCGCAAACCTTCGCACCCTTGGCGAACATGGGCGTAGGCAATGACGGTATGGTTGCCGCATTGGTAGGTATTTTGGCCGCGCTTACGCCGGATGAACTGAGCGAAGCCCTTGCGGTGTGGGTTTCGAAGGCTGACGTGAATGATCAGCATCAAGCCATTGCCGCATCACTTAAAAATGCCAAATGTGCCGGTGTCTATCTTGGCGCGTTGGCCTTGGCGCATCCTGATTTGGCGCTTATCCGTCAACTGGCGCAAGCGATTGCTAAGCAGGCTGGAGCTTCTTTGGGTGAGTTTGCTACAGCGGGAAATAGTGCCGGAGCGTGGTTGGCTGGAGCCGTGCCGCATCGTTTACCGGGCGGTATTGCGCTAGACAATCAAGGCTTGAATGCGGCAGATATTTTGTCTAAACCCTCACAAGCTAAGTTGTTAATCGGTATTGAACCCGAACTCGATAGCTTGCAGGGGCAAAATGCACTGGCTGTTTTGCAGCAATCAGGCTTTAACGTCGTCATTACTCCATTCCTGACTGAAGTCATGCGAAGTTACGCGCATGTTGTTCTACCGATGGTCACGTTTGCTGAAACCTCAGGCACGTATGTCAATACAGAGGGATTGTGGCAAGGCATGCGCGCCGTAGCACGTCCATTGGGCGAGGCGCGTCCCGCTTGGAAAATTTTGCGAGTTTTGGGCAATCTGCTGAATCTCGAAGGTTTTGATTTTATGAGTTCCGAGGATGTGCGTGACGAGCTTCGCTCAACCTGTGCAAACATCCAGCTCACGTCAGAGATTGCTACGCTCGATGTTGCTCTTGCACATGATTCTACTGCGCAAGGGCTGCAACGTGTCGGTGGAACAGCCTTGTACGCCGTTGATTCCATCGTGCGGCGCTCGGCGGCCTTACAGGAGACAGCAGATGCAAAAGCTGCAGAAAATGTACGGCTTCATCCAGATGAAATTCAACGCTTGGGCTTGGTTGACGGGGGTGTAGCTGTGATTTCAACAGACGCAAACCAAGTCGAGATGAGCGTGCAAGCAGACGATACACTGCCCGCAAATTGCGCTTGGATTGCCTACGGCACGGCTGCAAGCATGGCTCTAGGTGATGCCATGCGCGTCCAGATTAAGGGGGTGTAACTCGTGGCTGAATTTCTCTCTCCGCTAATAAATCTGATTCCCGAAGCGCTGCGTGGCTTAGAGCTTATTCAGATTCAAATTATGTTGGTCATCATGCCATTAGTGATTGCCGTGGCTTATACAACCTATTTTGAACGCAAAATTATCGGTTATATGCAGGTGCGTATAGGGCCAAACCGCGTCGGCCCTATTGGTTTATTTCAGCCGTTTGCTGATGTTTTCAAGCTGATGTTTAAAGAGATTATTATCCCATCAGCAGCGAATAAGTTTATTTTCTTCACTGCGCCCGTAATCATTTTGTTTGCTGCCTTGGTTGCTTGGGCGGTGGTTCCATTCGATGATGGCTGGGTTATTGCTGATGTGAATGCAGGCTTACTTTATGTTTTGGCGGTGGGCGCGGCGGGTGTCTATGGGGTGATTTTGGCGGGTTGGGCTTCCAACTCCAAATATGCACTATTAGGTGGCTTACGTTCAGCAGCACATAAAATTGCTTATGAGTTGGCTATGGGCTTTGCGCTTGTCGGTGTGTTAATGGCTAGCCAAAGCTTGAATCTGCAAGATATTGTGCGCGCGCAAAATGGCAGTATTTTGCATTGGTACTGGTTGCCGCTATTGCCTATGTTTGTCGTTTATTTTATTTCTGGCGTTGCTGAAACTAACCGCGCACCCTTCGATATTGCCGAAGGCGAGTCGGAAATTGTAGCAGGCTTCCATGTTGAATACTCTGGCATGGGCTTTGTACTGTTCATGTTGGCAGAATACGCCAGCATGATTCTGATTTCGGCCTTGACGGCGATTATGTTTTTGGGCGGCTGGTTGTCACCGTTCCAAGGAACCTTCCTTGAATCTGCATTCGCATGGATTCCTGGAATATTTTGGATGTTCGCCAAAATAGCGGTTTTGCTATTCCTATTTATTTGGTTCCGTGCAACCTTTCCGCGTTATCGCTATGACCAGATTATGCGTCTAGGGTGGAAAGTTCTTATTCCAGTCACTCTTATTTGGATTGTGGTTGAGGGCATCGCCGTATATTTCAAGTTTGGCCCTTGGTTTGCGTAATGGAGCCAATGTATGAATAAAGTAAAACAGTTTTTCAAAACATGGTTTCTATGGGAACTGCTTGTAGGAATGCGGCTCACTGGGCGTTACCTGTTTGCACGCAAATTTACGGTTCAATATCCAGAAGAAAAAACCCCCATGTCACCGCGTTTTCGTGGTTTACATGCGCAGCGTCGTTATGCGAGCGGTGAAGAACGCTGCATTGCGTGCAAGCTGTGTGAGGCCGTTTGCCCAGCATTAGCAATTACGATTGAATCCGAACAACGCGAGGATGGTACGCGCCGCACCACACGCTATGACATTGATTTGTTTAAGTGCATATATTGCGGTTTTTGCGAAGAAGCCTGCCCAGTCGATGCGATTGTGGAAACGCGCGTATTTGAATATCACTTTGAATCACGCGGCGAACATATCATGACCAAAGAGAAACTCTTGGCCATGGGTGATAAGTACGAGGCTCAAATTGCGAGCGATCGTTTAGCCGATGCACGTTATCGTTAAACACCCATTAATAATTAACACGGAATTGACATGAGCTTTATCAAGCTACTTTTTTTAGTCTTTGCCTCAAGTGCCGTATTGTCGGCCTTTATGATGGTGACGACGCGTAACACCGTTTATGCGGCCTTATACTTGGTGCTGACCTTTTTTAGTACTGCATTAACATGGCTGCTGCTCGAAGCTGAGTTTTTAAGTATTGTCTTGATATTGGTGTATGTTGGAGCCGTAATGGTCTTGTTTTTGTTTGTGGTGATGATGCTGGATGTCAACACTGCAGCAACCCGCGAAGGTTTTGTGCGCTTTCTTCCCCTAGGGGCAGGTGTGGCGATTATTATGATTTTAGAGATGTCCTTGGTTTTGGGTTCAAAGATGTTTGGCCTAGATAGTTACCCAGCGCCTTTGCCAAAACTCGCGGATTACAGCAATACGGAAGCGATTGGTTCGGTGCTTTATACTGTTTATGTCTATCCGTTTGAAATCGCAGCAGTTATTTTGTTGGTGGCGATGGTGGCCGCGATTATGTTGACTTTGCGTCGCCGTCCGGAAACAAAATATCAAGACGCAAGTGCACAAGCCAAAGTGCGGCGTGAAGATTGTGTGCGTATCGTTAAAATGCCCGCTGAGGCTCGTGTTGATAATGCCACAAAACAGGGAGATGGCGCATGATTGCTTTATCCGATGTGTTGATTTTTGGCGCAATACTCTTTGGCCTTTCACTTGCCGGGATTTTTCTTAATCGTAAGAATGTTTTAGTTCTACTTATGAGTATTGAACTGATGTTACTGGCGGTGAACATTAACTTTGTCGGCTTTTCGCATTTTCTTGGCGATACCGCAGGGCAGGCATTCGTATTCTTTATTTTGACCGTCGCTGCGGCGGAAGCCGCCATTGGTTTAGCAATTTTAGTGGTGTTGTTCCGCAATCGCCGCAGCATTAACGTCGATGATCTCGACAGTGTGAAAGGTTAAGACGTATGGAAACAATCTACCTCTGGATTGCACTTGCGCCTTTATTGGGCTCAATCATTGCCGGTCTCTTTGGGCGGCAAATCGGTCGCGTGGGTGCGCAAACGGTCACGATTGCCGGGGTGGCGGTTTCATTCGTCTTAGCGCTCATTGTTTTCAAAGCGCATGTGTTGGATGGCGGTGCCGTATTTAATGGCACGGTTTATACATGGTTAGCCAGTGATCTGTTTACCTTTAATGTAGGTTTTTTGATTGATAATTTGACTGCGGTCATGATGGTAATTGTCACCAGCGTAAGCTTAATGGTGCATATCTATACCATTGGCTATATGGCGCACGATGAAGAACTATGGCCGGAAACGAGTCGCGCGCGTGCTGGTGGTTATCAGCGTTTTTTTAGTTATATCTCGCTGTTTACCTTCTCCATGCTGATGTTGGTGATGAGTAATAACTTCATGCAGCTTTTCTTTGGCTGGGAGGCGGTAGGTCTAGTCTCATACCTTCTCATCGGCTTTTACATGAATCGTGAAACCGCGATTTATGCCAATCTGAAAGCTTTTGTCGTTAACCGTGTGGGCGATTTTGGTTTTCTTCTAGGTATTGCCGCGATTCTGGTTTACACCGGTTCGATGGATTATCACGAGGTATTCAAGCAGGCGAATCAACTTGCTGGTATTCAAGTCGAATTGATTCCAGGCATTGAGTGGAGTCTCATTTCTGTTATTTGTATTTTGCTTTTTATTGGTGCAATGGGCAAATCTGCACAGATTCCTTTGCATGTTTGGTTGCCGGACTCGATGGAAGGTCCTACGCCTATTTCCGCGCTGATTCACGCCGCGACGATGGTGACGGCGGGTATTTTTATGGTGGCGCGCATGTCGCCCATGTATGAGCTATCAGAAGCTGCGTTAGCGTTCATTATGATTATCGGCGCGATTACCGCGTTCTCGATGGGGCTGCTCGGCATTGTGGCCAATGACATTAAACGTGTGGTGGCGTTTTCAACGCTTTCACAACTTGGCTATATGACGGTTGCCTTGGGGGTCTCGGCCTATTCTGCAGCTATATTCCATTTGATGACTCATGCGTTTTTCAAGGCGCTTTTGTTCCTTGCGGCGGGTTCGGTGATTATCGCCATGCACCATGAGCAAGACATTCGTAAGATGGGTGGGTTGCGCAAATACATGCCCATTACCTTCTGGGCATCCATGGTCGGTGCTTTAGCCTTGATTGGTTTCCCAGGTTTTTCTGGCTTTTTCTCTAAAGATGCAATTATCGAAGGCGTGCATTATTCAAACTTGCCTGGGGCTGGATTCGCTTATTGGTTGGTGCTGTTGGGTGTCTTTGTCACCGCGTTTTATACCTTCCGCATGATTTTCCTTGTGTTTTTTGGCAAGGAACGCATGGATAAGCACACCCGCGAGCATTTGCATGAATCGCCCTGGGTTGTCACCGTACCTTTAATTCTATTGTCGATTCCCGCTGTGATTATTGGCTGGATTGCCATCGAGCCGATGCTTTTTGGCGATTTATTCAAGGGAATCATTACCGTCAGCAGTTCGCATGATGTTTTAGCGCAAGTGGCTTCTCACTTCCACGGTGCTTGGAGTTTTGTGCTGCATGGCATGATGAGTCCGGCCGTGTGGCTGGCTGCGGCGGGTGTATTACTTGCCTGGCTTACCACATTGAAGTTCCCGGTTGTAGCTCAACAAGCCGAGCAGCGTTTCTCATGGTTGAATCGTTTGCTCAAAAATGGTTTTGGTTTTGATGACTTTAACAAGCTGGTGTTTGAAAAAGGCAGTCTTGGTTTAGGGCGTGGTTTGTGGAAATGGTCTGATCTCAAATTGATTGATGGCTTTATGGTCAATGGTACAGCTCAGTCCGTAGGGCGCTTGGCTGGGGTCTCGCGTTTAATGCAGACGGGCTTCATGTATCACTATGCTTTCGTGATGATTTTCAGCGTGTTGGCTATTATGACTTGGGTGCTGTTTTTCTAAAGAAATCGGCATTCGTTTTTAACTCTCAATAATAAGGACGCTTGGATGCTCGCCAATTGGCCGTTACTTAGTTTGCTTGTTTGGCTACCCATGCTTAGCGGCGTGTTGGTTTTACTTTTGGCTGGGCGTTCATCAAAGAGTGCGCGCTGGATAAGCCTTATTGCGAGTTTGGGCATTTTTCTGCTGAGTTTGCCACTTGCCTTCAACTTTGATGCTGCACAATCGGCGATGCAGTTTGTTGAGCGTTATCCTTGGGTTCCAAGTTTTCATGTCGAGTATTTTCTTGGCGTGGATGGCATCTCCATGCCTCTGGTTTTATTGACAACCTTTACGACCGTGTTGGTGGTTCTTGCGGGTTGGGATGTTATTGAAGAAAAAACAGCACAATACATGGCGGCCTTTCTGATTATGGAAGGCATGATGATTGGTACATTTGCAGCCTTGGATGCCATTCAGTTTTATTTCTTCTTTGAGGGTATGCTGATACCGATGTACCTTGTGATTGGTATATGGGGTGGGCCGCGCCGTGTGTATGCAACTCTGAAGTTTTTCTTGTATACATTCCTCGGTTCGGTTTTCATGCTGATCGCACTGATTTATATGTACTTCCAAGCCGATAGTTTTAGTATCCTCGATTTTCATAAATTGCCGCTCAATATGAATGAGCAGATATTGATTTTCTTAGCGTTTTTGATTGCCTTCGCGGTAAAAATTCCCATGTGGCCGGTGCATACCTGGTTGCCAGATGCTCACGTTGAAGCCCCGACGGGTGGGTCGGTCATTTTGGCGGCCATTATGTTAAAAATGGGTGGGTACGGTTTAATTCGTTTTTCGTTGCCGATTACTCCGGATGCTAGTCAGGTTCTTGATTTCTTGATGATTTTCCTCTCACTAGTAGCCATTGTTTATATTGGCTTTGTCGCCTTGGTACAAAGCGATATGAAAAAACTCGTGGCTTATTCTTCGATTTCGCACATGGGTTTTGTCACCTTGGGGATGTTCGTGGTCTTTATGATTATGGCGAATCCAGTAGGTGAGGGTGGTGCGTCTTTGGCACTGGAAGGTGCCATGATTCAAATGGTGTCGCATGGTTTCATTTCAGCCGCCATGTTTCTTGCCATTGGTGTGATGTATGACCGTCTGCATTCGCGTGAAATATCAGCCTACGGCGGCGTGGTTCATAGTATGCCGATCTTCGCAGGCTTCTTCGTATTGTTCGCCATGGCCAATGTAGGTTTACCCGGCACTTCCGGTTTTGTGGGTGAATTCATGGTCATTTTGGCGAGTTACAAAGCCAATTTCTGGATTGCCCTGACTGCTGCGCTAACCTTGATTGTGGGCGCGGCCTATACTTTGTGGATGGTTAAGCGCGTGATTTTTGGCGAAGTGCGTCATGCCGAAGTCAGTACGATGCCGGATTTGAATGCCCGCGAAATGATTATTATGTCGAGTCTTGCATTCTTCGTCATTCTATTGGGCGTTTGGCCTGACCCGCTGGCCAATGTGATGCACGCGACGATTGATAACCTTGTTCAGCATATTGCTCAATCCAAGCTTTAAGCACGGAAAAACTCATGACTTTAGATGCGCTCAACTTAATGCCGATATTGCCTGAAATTATCCTTCTGGTTTTGGCGTGTTCTATTTTATTGATTGATGTTTTCATGCGTTCCACTTCGCGTGATGTCACCTATTGGCTTACTCAAGTGAGTCTGGTTGTGACTTTTGTTGCTGTATTGGCGGGCATGAGTATGGAGCAACGTTTCAGCTTTGAAGGCAGTGTCATTAACGACGGGCTTTCGGATGTGATGAAGCTTGCGATGATTATGATGACCAGTATGGCATTTGCTCTCTCGCGTAGTTACCTGAAAGATCGCGATATTCATAAGGGTGAGTATTACATTCTTGGTTTATTTGGCTTGTTAGGCATGATGATTATGGTCAGTGCCTACAGCTTGCTCTTGATTTATCTCGGTTTGGAGCTGATGTCCTTGGCAATGTATGCCATGGTGGCGATTCATCGTGACGATATTCGCTCTTCCGAAGCGGCGATGAAGTACTTTGTTTTGGGCGCTTTGGCTTCGGGCTTGCTTTTGTATGGCATGTCCTTACTTTACGGTGTGACGGGTTCTTTGGATATTGCGGTCATTCGTGAAGCTGTATTGGGTGGCGAGATTCCTAAAGTCGCTTTGTTGTTTGCCATGCTTTTTTTATTGTCTGGCTTGGTATTTAAGTTAGGTGCTGCGCCTTTCCATATGTGGCTGCCCGACGTGTATGACGGCGCGCCCACGGCGGTGACTTTATATCTGAGTGCCGCGCCAAAAATTGCTGCCTTGGCATTGTTGTTACGCCTATTTGGTGACGGTTTGATTGGGTTATTACCTGACTGGCAGTTGTTGATGATTATTTTTGCAGTGGCTTCGCTTTTCATTGGTAATGTGGTTGCCATTGCGCAGACCAGTTTTAAGCGTATGTTGGCTTATTCCACGGTGTCGCATGTGGGCTTTATTCTTCTGGGTGTTCTTTCTGGTACGGCAGAAGGTTTCTCTGCTGCGTTATTTTATACTTTAGCTTATGGCTTAATGAGCTTGGGTGGATTCGGTGTGATTACTTTTCTTGCTTCGCGTGGGATAGAGGCTGATCAGCTGGATGATTTGAAGGGTTTGAATGATCGCAGTCCATGGATGGCTTTTATTCTTTTGATTCTGATGTTTTCCATGGCGGGTATTCCGTTTACCCTTGGGTTTTGGGCAAAGCTCGCCGTATTGCAAGCTGTGGTACAAATTGATTTGGTATGGTTGGCGGTCTACGCCGTTGTCATGTCAGTGATTGGTGCGTTCTATTACTTGCGTGTGCTTAAAATGGCCTATTTCGATAAGCCCTTGGTCGCAGGGTTGCCAGTGCAGAGTTTTGATATGCGTTGGGTGCTTAACGGTACCGGTATCGCAGTTTTAGTATTGGGTTTATATCCTGCGGGCTTGGTTGCTTTGTGCGCTAAAGTATTTTGATTGATTTTTTGTTTTCAATGTAAGGTTCGTACTATGACTACTTCGTTTGCTGTCTATAGTCTGATTATATTGAGCTTTATTCTTGCTAATGTGCCGTGGTTGAATAATCGTTTTCTGGCGGTTATTTCTATTTCCGGTGGTTATAAGGCTTTTTGGTTGCGCTTGCTTGAGTGGGGTTTGGGTTTTGGTTTGGCTGCGCTTTTGGCGTGGCGCTTTGAATTAGGCTGCGCCAGCCTTTCTGCCTTTTTTGGCTTGGCGAGTTGCCCAGGCGAGATTTATGCCAAAACTTGGGAGTTTTACTCGGTTGCTGTGGTGTTGTTTGCTGTTTTTGCTTTGCCAGGTTTTATTTATTTCGTTGAAGGTCGTCGTCGTCATAAGGCGGTCTGAATACGCTTAAGACTATCAGTTCAATGTTATGGGTTAGCACCTTGCGCTTACAGATGGGAACTTCTAGAAACCGTCATTGCGAAGACCGATGCGGCGTGTCAATTTAAAATAGCTTTGACTAAACAGCGAGTTATGGATTGCTTCGCTGCGCTCGCAAAGACGATATAGAGGTTTTTAGAAGTTGCCAGCTATGTTCTTTGTCATCTGCGCCCCGTTTTAGCTTACCCATTCCCGTGACGCACTCCTTAAACCACTCGAAGTCCATTGCGTAACAGAGTGTCCGTTGCGTCGATAAACTTTTTGCGGCTGAAAAGCAGGCTGAGTTTACTGCCCCCGCATTGATGCCAAAGCACGGCGGAGCGGATGCCTGCAAACAGCGCACTGCGAATACGTTGAGCAACCCAAGCATCGTTGAGCTGTTTAGGATCGCCTTTGACCATGATTTTTGGAGTCAGTGTGCTGATGGTTTTTTGATAAAGCTCGGCAATGGCTGCAATACGTTGGCGATTTAATGCGTCTTCATCGTTAGCATTCTGGGTGTCGATATTTTTTAGTTCTTGGGCAATGATCTGTTGCATGGCTTGGTTTTGCATCAATTGCTGACCAAGGTGGAGCAACGTCAAACTATGACGCATGATTTCGGCATCTTGCGCGCCTGCTTGACCCGCAAGCTGTTTACGTAAATGACGTAAGCCTTCACCTAAGCGTAGTACGCCGTCATACACGCTCGGCACATCGGGTGCATCCATGCGGAATAGGCTGGCGATACTGGCCTGAAAAGCGTGCTCGGGCGCTTGTCCTTGGTAGGCTAATTCGCGCACGATGAGGCAGGCTTGTATCACGCCCGCGAGCGCAAGGGTTTGATCTTCGACTGTGCGCGCCATTTAACTACTGTTCCCCATTTGTTTTTTCATTATTCAAGGCGTGTTCAATCACTGCGCCACCCAAGCATTCATCGTCCGCATAAAAAACCACCGACTGCCCTGGGGTGATGGCGCGTTGCGGTTGATCGAATTGCACCTTGATAGTGTCCGCGCTGAGTTTTTCAAGGGTGCAGAGTTGATCGGGCTGGCGATAGCGGGTTTTAGCGACGCAGCGCAATGGAAATTTGGGTGCCTGACCCGCAATCCAGTGCACTTGTGTGGCAATAAGCGCGAGCTTGTAGAGCGATGGGTGGTCGGTGCCTTGGGTGACGATGAGGCGATTTTGAATTAAATCTTTTTCGACCACAAACCAAGGTTCTTCACCAAAATCCCGCAGCCCGCCGATACCCAAACCTTGACGCTGACCAAGGGTGTAATACATCAAGCCGTGGTGTCGTCCAATGATTTGGCCTTCCAGGGTCACAATATCGCCCGGTTGTGCTGGAAGATAACGCTGTAAAAACTCGCTAAAACGGCGCTCGCCGATAAAACAGATGCCGGTGCTGTCTTTTTTCTCTGCCGTGGCCAAACCCGCCTGCTCGGCAATGCGTCGGACTGCGGGCTTTGGCAATTCGCCAATGGGAAAAAGTACATGCTTGAGTTGTTCTTGGCTGAGCGCGTGCAGGAAGTAGCTTTGATCTTTGTTGTCATCTAGGCCTTTGAGCAGATGCGTGCCTTGTGCGTCGTGACGCAGACGGGCGTAGTGGCCGGTGGCGATTGCCTGTGCGCCAAGCTCGCTCAGCGCATGATCGAGAAAAGCGCGGAATTTGATTTCGCGGTTGCACAAAATATCAGGATTCGGTGTGCGCCCAGAGCGATATTCTTCGAGAAAATAGGCAAACACCCGATCCCAGTATTCACGCGCAAAATTCACAAAGTGAAAGGGGATATTCAGGCAATCGCACACCGCCATGGCATCAATCATATCGGCCTTGGAGCTGCAAAACTCCTCGTTGTCATCGTCTTCCCAGTTTTTCATAAACAGGCCTTCGACCGCATAGCCTTGTTGTTGCAAGAGCAGGGCGGCGACCGAAGAATCCACGCCGCCAGACATACCGACAATGACTTTTGAGCCGTGTTGAAGGGGTATTGTTGTGCTCATGAAAAATGTCGAATTGTGTCTAATGGGTAGCGTTTTCCTGCGAGATGATCGTCAATGCAGGCCATGACCAGCGGGCTGCGATGTTGGGTTGCGCAGGCGCGGGCTTCGTCTGGAGTCAGCCAGATTGTGCCGATAATGCCCTCATCCAGCACCGCATTTTCGATAATGTGTTCAATGTCTCCGGTAAACGCCGCACGCAAATAGGTCGCCCCATTGGACGCATTGCTCACTGGGGCGCGCCATTGATACAGACCGATAAGGTGCGTGGGACGAAAGACTAACCCCGCCTCTTCGATGGTTTCGCGCACGCAGGCTTGCAGCAGGCTTTCACCTTGTTCAAGATGACCCGCTGGCTGGTTGATTTGTATTGAACCGTTGATACGCTCTTCAACGAGCAAATAACGCCCGTTTTGTTCGATGATGGCGGCAACGGTGGCATGTGGTTTCCAAATCATGCGCTCAATTTAACAAAATAGTTCTTATAATGCTTGCGTGTTGAGCATGACTTCCCCTCGCAAACGTCGTTTTCATGCTTTTTTATTAATGTCTAGGAACCCTAACCATGAGCCAAAGCAAGATTGTCGTCCCCGCAGCAGGCGCAAAAATCACCACCAATGCGGATTTTTCGCTCAACGTGCCCAATAACCCGATTATCCCGTTTATTGAGGGCGATGGCATTGGCGTGGACATTACCCCCGTAATGCTCAAAGTCATTGATGCGGCGGTCAAAAAGGCTTACGGCGGTGAGAAGAAAATTGCCTGGATGGAAGTGTATGCCGCTGAAAAAGCCAATGCGCTTTACGGCGAAAACACTTGGCTGCCCCAAGAAACGCTCGCGGCCATCAAGGACTATGTGGTGTCGATTAAAGGGCCGTTGACCACACCCGTGGGCGGTGGCATTCGCTCGCTGAATGTGACTCTGCGCCAAGACTTGGATTTGTACGTCTGCCTGCGTCCTGTGCGCTATTTCCAAGGCACGCCCAGCCCGCTCAAACACCCAGAAAAAACCGAAATGGTGATTTTCCGTGAAAACTCGGAAGACATTTACGCCGGTATCGAATGGGCGGCAGGTACGCCCGAAGTTAAAAAGGTCATCGACTTTTTGCAAAACGAGATGGGCGTGAAAAAAATCCGCTTCCCCGAAAGCTCAGGCATCGGCATCAAGCCCGTCTCGCGTGAAGGCACCGAGCGCCTCGTGCGCAAAGCGATGGAATATGTCATCGACAATGACCGCAGCTCGCTTACCTTGGTGCACAAGGGCAACATCATGAAGTTCACCGAAGGCGGCTTCAAGCAATGGGGCTATGACTTGGTGAAAAAAGAGTTCGGTGCGGTCGAAATTGGTGGCGGCTGGTGCAAATGCACCAATCCAAAAACCGGCAAAGAAATCATCATCAAAGACGGCATTGCCGATGCGTTTTTGCAGCAAATTTTGCTCAAGCCCGAAGAGTATGACGTGATCGCCACCCTAAACCTGAACGGCGACTACATCTCCGATGCGCTTGCGGCGCAGGTGGGCGGCATTGGCATTGCGCCGGGTGCGAATTTGTCCGACACCATCGCCATGTTTGAAGCCACCCACGGCACGGGGCCGGACATTGCCGGTAAAAACATCGCTAACCCAGCCTCGCTCATTTTGTCGGCGGAAATGATGTTGCGCCATATCGGATGGTTCGAGGCGGCTGATTTGGTCATCAAAGGCGTGGAAGGCGCGATTGTCGGCAAGCGCGTCACCGGCGATTTTGCCCGCTTGATGGACGGTGCGACCCAAATCAGCAGCTCCGAGTTTGGGGATGAGATGATCGCGCATATGTAATGGCGTGGGTTGTTCCGGTATAAAAAAGCCTGCTATTTATGCAGGCTTTTTTGTGGGTGAGAGTTTAAGGAGACGCTGATTAATTCATAAATCGTCTTTGCGAGCGTAGCGAAGCAATCCAAAGCTCCAGCAGAATCAGCGGTCTATAGATCGCCACGTCGCTTGGCTCCTCGCGATGACGAATAAATCAGTGTTTCCTTAAGAACAGGTTCTAAGATGCAGGTCTAAACATGCCCCATGCTTTTGTCGCAAGCGACACCACGCCAAGCACGATAGCTCCTGCCAAAACACCAAATACCCCTTCAATCAGCAGCGGCGTGATGACTGCAAAGCCACCGACGAAGCTGTGTACCCATTCTTCGGCTTGGTGCATGACATCGTGCGTGCCAGGAATGCCATGCAGCAAAATGCTGCCGCCGACCAAAAACATGGCCGCCGTGCCGACAATCGATAAAGTTTTCATCAACCAAGGTGCAAAGGCCAGAATGCCGCGCCCGATGGCTTTGCGTACATCGTTGAATTTGCTCAAATACAGACCCAAATCGTCCAGCTTGACGATGCCCGCCACCAGACCGTACACGCCCACGGTCATGAGCAAAGCAATCGCCGAAACCACCGCCGCCTGCACGCCGAGCGAAGCCGTCGCCACCGTGCCTAGCGCAATAACAATAATTTCAGCGGAAAGAATAAAGTCGGTACGAATCGCGCCTTTAATTTTGGCATTCTCAAACGCCAGCATATCCACTTCGGGATGTGCCACGGCCTCGCTTAATTTAATGTGCTCGGACTCATCCTCGTGCGCGCTGTGCAGAAATTTGTGTGCCAGCTTTTCTACACCTTCGTAACAAAGGTACGCCCCGCCGAGCATCAGCAGGGGAAGAATAAGCATCGGAGCCACGGCGCTAATCAACAGCGCAGCGGGCACTAGAATCGCCTTGTTGACCAGCGAGCCTTTGGCCACCGCCCACACCACGGGCAATTCGCGGCTGGCTCTTACCCCCGAAACCTGTTGCGCATTCAGTGCCAAATCATCGCCCAACACACCGCTCGTTTTCTTCGCGGCGACCTTAGTCATTAGAGCGACATCATCCAGTACGGTGGCGATGTCATCGAGCAGCGCTAAAAGATTGGCAGCGGCCATGGTGGTTCCTCAAATATAATCGTCACGCAATTTCATCACCCGGCTGTGCGGGAGTGTCAGGTATCAAGCTCATGAAATGCTCAAAATCGCTGCGTCGGCCTTTGGCTGCTTCGGCTTTAAGAAAATCGAGCGTTAAAACAGAGGCCATTTTTTCGGCAGCTGCGCTGGCGATAAATTGATTGACAGCACTGCCCTTCCGCCCGTCATCCAGCGAAGTAGCTTGGTAAAGATCACCCGCAAGCTCAAGTCGCAAAGGGCGTGCCATGCTCGGAGTGTGGCAGGATGGATGTGATGGTGAGTGACGCGATTCCGACTCCGCTACAAAGCAAGTTTTATTTGGCATGGTTTATCCCTGAGGTGGTTTAGCTAATCCAACGTTAGGAGTGTGATGTTGGGTTTGACTTTGCCCTCGTTGTCGAAGCCACAAACGATGGATTAGACACCCGCCTGCTGGAGCGAAATGACATGTTTTCGTAACAGTAGCTGTAGTTCTTGTACCGTCTCACCTAGTGTAAGGAAGTCGATAGCGGCGCGGAGGTAAAAGCCATTTTTGGGGTCTTTGTCTTCGAACTCGATGCCTGTCTTGGTGATGGCAATTCGGGCGTGCGCCGTTGCGTTCCGCAAGTGGCGGGTATACTGAATCATGTCAGTTTTTGGATATGAGTTCTCGAGTGGCACAGCGGTCTTTTCAATCAAGGCATCGATTCGCCGAAAGTCGTCTTTGTACTGATCGAAGATAGTTTCTCGTGGAAGAACAAGTGAAACATATAGGCTTGGTGCAATGAGTGATGCCGCCGCTTCGCCGGGTTGTGCAAGACGATGCTGGACAAACGTGTCTGTGAACTTCATTTGCTGGAACGTCGGGGTTTGAAAGTGGCTCGAAAGTAGAGATTCGGCCCACCACACAAGTGCAAAATGGCTCTGAATAATTAGCTGATCTCTATTGTCCACGAGGGCATCCTGAGTTTTGTGTGAGCGGGGTTGGGTTTAATGCTGAGGACATCCTGTCCTCGAACAGGATGGTAAATCGGTTCGGGGCGGCCTCCCAATCCCGAATGGGCACATGCTTACTCCAGGTGCACGCTCGGCACAAACAGCGGAAGGATGAGTTGCCCCCACGGTGCACGTGCGGTCAACGTTGCTAAATGGTCGCGCATGGCTCCGATGGCGATTTGTGCGCCGAGCCCTTTGGTCTTTTCGGTGGGATCATCTTCACCCGACTCCGGCGCGGCAAGACGCAAAACAACAAGGCAACTCAGACGAAACTGGTAAGGGTGGTTGTTTGATTCAGTCTCATCGGAGTGCAGCGTTATCTCAAGCATGATCTTGTCCGGCGCATCTCCGGGATGCGCAAACGATAGGCTTTGCTTGAAGCGTATGTCGTGGGGTTGATCTTGCTTGTGTTCGGGGCGCGCAACGACGTGCTGAACCGTAAAGGCAAGCTGTAACAGATCAGGCAACTGCGCCATGAGATGCCTCGCTCGGTTGCAGTGAAGTACGGCCAAAGTAGTTGTTGGCGCTCGTGCGACTGACACCACCATTAATGACGTCAAACCATTGGGACGTTTGGCCTGGGGTGCGGAAGCGAATTTCAACGTCTTTGCCAAGCACCGCAGCAAGTTTGACTAGGCTGTCAATGGTCAGGTTGGCATCGCCTTGCAGTATTTTGGTGATATAGGGCGCGGAAGTTCCCATTTTCTGTGCCATGTGCGTGCGGCTCATGCCTTGGCGCGTCATCTCTTTTTCTACGCTCAAGGCAACATCGAGCTTGAGGTTAAACGCCTGCTGCTCGAAGCTGGTGGACTGAATAGATTCATACCATGCCAAGCCGTTCATGTTGTTTCCTCTGTGATTTCTTGGATTTGAAGAGCATTACACCGCTTGGCTTCAAGGTAGCGCTGCTTGGCGTTGATGCTGGCGTTTACGCTTGCTGCATCGGCCTTTTGGGTTTTTTTGATGGCAACCGCCGTTAAAACAATCAGCGCACCTTGATCCATAAAGCAGAAAACACGCACCCTACCGTGAATAAATTCCCATACGCCATGCTGCTTATCGGCTTCGTGAAACAACTGACTGGTAAGCCCCTGTCTGCCACCCGCTGCGTAACGCTTAAACAGGGTTTTCATTGCTCTAGCATGAGCTTGCATGTTGGCGGGCAAGCACGCCAGTTCATCAAGCACGCTGGGCAATACGCAAACCGTGTTGAGGTTTTTCTCAAGCCTGATGAGTAACATAACTTAACCTATGGGTTAATTCAACACGAGCTGGCAATCAGCAGAGCTGATTTCTCATCGTGCTTGCTGCCCTGACAACTAAACCACCTGCAAATTCGCATAAGCCAACACCAGCCATTTGCTGCCCTGGCGACCAAAATTCACATGCACGCGTGCCTGTGCGCCGCTGCCTTCGTGGCCGATGATGACACCTTCGCCAAACATGGCGTGTTGTACGCTTTGGCCTAGGCGCAGGCCGCTATCCTGCGCGGCATGGGCTTGAATGTGTTGTTGAGACATCCCCATGGGGCGTTGCACTTGCGCCCGTGGGCGTACGTCGCGGATTAAGTCGTTGGGGATTTCGCCCAAAAAGCGCGAAGGCTGTGGGTAAAGATCTTTGCCGTGCAGGCGGCGGCGTTCGGCGCAGGTGACAACGAGTTGTTCACGCGCACGAGTGATGCCGACGTAGGCAAGGCGGCGTTCTTCTTCGAGTTTATCCGGGTCTTCGCGGGACATTTGGTGCGGGAACAAGCCTTCTTCCAGCCCGACCATAAACACCAGCGGAAACTCCAAGCCCTTGGCGGCGTGCAGAGTCATCATTTGTGCGCAATCTTCATGCGCGCCGCTTTGGCGGTCGCCGGCTTCGAGGGCGGCGTGCCCTAAAAACGCATCCAGTGGCGCAAGTCCCATGGCCATATCGTCTTCGCCGAGCATAAAACCGCGTGCGGCGTTGATGAGTTCTTCGATGTTTTCGGCGCGCATTTCGCCTCGGTCGGCATCTTTTTTGTGAAACTCTAAAAGGCCGCTGGCTTCGGCAATATGGGCGACTTGGGTTTCCAGTTTTTGGTCTTCAATCGCCGCGCTCATGGCATCAATGGCGAGTACAAAGCTGCGTATTGCCGTGGCGGCCCGGCCAGAGAGTGCGCCTTCGGCTAAAAGCTGCATGGCGGCTTGCCACAGGGGTTGGCTGCCTGAGCGTGCTGCGTCGCGCACTTGTTCTAAGGTTTTGTCGCCAATGCCACGTGGCGGCACATTGACCACGCGCTCAAAAGCCGCATCGTTGTCGCGGTAACGTGCCAAATTAAGGTAGGCGAGCATGTCTTTGATTTCGGCACGTTCGAAAAAGCGCAGGCCGCCGTAAATCCGATAAGGCAATTCGTGCTGAATCAGAGCCTCTTCCAAAACCCGCGATTGGGCGTTGGAGCGGTATAAAATGGCCGCATCCGCCAGCGCATGACCCGCTTCGCGCCAGGCTTGGATGCGCTCGGCGACAAAGCGCGCTTCGTCTTGTTCGTTGTAGGCCGAGTAGAGCTGAATCGGCTCGCCTTCGACATCGTCTGTCCACAGGTTTTTGCCCAAGCGTTCGGCGTTGTGGGCGATGACTGCGTTGGCGGCTTTAAGAATAGTGGCGGTGGAACGGTAATTTTGCTCCAGACGCACCACATGCGTGCCAGGAAAATCACGTTCAAAATGGCGGATATGCTCGACTTTTGCCCCGCGCCAGCCGTAAATCGACTGGTCATCATCGCCCACTGCAAAAATATGCCCCGTCGTACCGGTCAGCAGGCGCAACCAGCCGTATTGCAGCGCGTTGGTGTCTTGAAACTCGTCCACCAATACATAATTAAAACGCTGGCGGTAATGGTCGAGCAGGGCAGGGGTATCGCGCACCACTTCGAGCGCACGCAGCAGTAGTTCGGCAAAATCGACAAGTCCGCTTTGGCGGCATAATTTTTCATAAGCATCATACAATTCAAGCAGTTGCTTGCTTGCTGGGTCGTAGCCGGGTTGCACGGCACTGGGGCGCAGGCCCTCTTCTTTTTTGCCATTGATATAGCCCGCCACCATGCGCGGCGGCCAGCGGGTTTCTTCCAGACCGCGTTCGCGCAACAGGCGTTTGACCAAGCGGATTTGGTCGTCTGAATCCAGAATTTGGAAGGCTTGCGGCAAGCCTGCCTCCTGCCAGTGGGTGCGCAACAAACGATGGGCAATGCTGTGAAATGTGCCTAGCCACATGCCGCTTGCGCCGCGTTCGAGCAGGTGTTCGACCCGCCCGCGCATCTCGCTTGCGGCCTTGTTGGTAAAGGTCATGGCGAGGATGGCATACGGCGACACGCCCATGGCCTGCACCAACCATGCAATGCGGTGGGTCAAAACACGGGTTTTGCCCGAACCCGCACCCGCAAGCACAAGGGTGGAGGCGGCAGGACTGGTGACCGCTTCGCGTTGCGCGGCGTTGAGCGGGTCGAGGATGGCTTGAATGCTATGGGTCTGGTTCATGGCGGGCATTCTAGCAGGATGAGGGGGTTGTGCTTTTGGATTACACTGCCCAAAATTATTTTATTGGGATGCACGTGGAGCGCAGGGTTCACGAGCCCGCCGGGTTAAGATCCGGCTTATAAAACGGGGTTGTGGGTTGGGCTTCAGCCCGACAGCTTGCCTGCCTGCGTAAGCCCTGCATCATTAGGACTTACGCAAAACACCGGATTCACTGATTTGTCGGGTTAAAACCCGACCTACAATCCTGCCTCGTAGGTCGGGTTTTAACCCGACAAGTCGCTCATCTGCGTAAGTCCTAATCATAAAGAATCAGCACGGAGGATATATCCATGAGCACAGTCACCATGCCCGCCGGTTGGGAGCGTTTGAGTTTCGGTGTGCCGCTGGCCGAGGGTTTGAGTATTCAAGAGCGCCTGCGCCAGCAGGGTTTTGGCTTGCTTGATGCCAAGCATCTGTTTGAGTTGATTGGTGCAAGTGTAAGCTCATGCACCGAGGCCATGCCCTTGTGGAGTCAGCTTCCTGAAGATCGTTATCTTAAAGACGGCGGGCGTTATCGCTCAAGGCGGCATGGGAGTTTTGTACAGCATCTTGAGGCTCAAAGCGGGCAGGGCGAATTAGAGCATGTGCCGCATCGTGCGCATTGGCAGCCTTTGACCTACAACGCGCTGCACGGCGGTATGTTGCGCTGGTTTGAACCGCTGACCGACGAGTTGGTGAGCCTGCCATGCTGGCAGCCTTTGCTTAGCCATTTGGGGCGGGTGTTTGCCGATGTTCGTCCGGTTAAACAATGGTTTATTGAGGCACATCAATTCCGCATCGACACCCGCGACGGGGTGGGTCGCCCCACGCCGGAAGGCGCGCACCGCGACGGTGTGGATTTTGTGGCGGTGATTATGATTGGGCGCAAAAACATCCGTGGCGGTGAAACGCGGGTGTTTGAAATTGATGGTCAACATGGCGTGCGCTTTACCCTCGCGGAGCCGTGGAGCGTGTTGTTGATGGACGATGTGCGCATCATTCACGAGAGCACGCCGATTGTGCCGCTGGATGCGCAAGGCGATAGCTGGCGCGATACGCTGGTTCTGACTTACCGTGCCGGTGGTTTTTTGCAACCGGCGGAATGACTGCTGATTTTTTGAGGACATGCCGTGAACGCAACGCGACGCAGATTTTTGGCTTATGGCGCACTCGGGTTTTTGAGCCTTGGACTGATAGCCTGCGGGGAGCGCCCCAAGGTTTTGCCGCAGGGAACCATCGAGGAGCAGGCGAGTGCAGCTGGAAACTCACTGCGCGAGGTCATCCACGGTTTGGCCGCAGGTCAGGTGCAGTTATTGATTGATAATGAGAAGATTTTCCTGCCTTCGCGTTGGCGCAAACAAGCCAAGGAGATGGAGGAGCTAGACGCATTGAGCAAGTCCATTGCGCCCATGCGCGGTGAAACAGTCTTGGGCAAAGTTAGCGTGTTGGGGCGTTGGGCGTTGATTGAAAGCGTGCATATTGGTGACGCGCTGGTCGGTAAGAAAGATGCGCCGTGGTTCATGTTTTACTTCGCCGGGCAATGGCGCTGGATGCCTGCCAGCATCCTTAAAGACCCGGCCATTGAAGGCATGATGGATCGTAATTTTGATCTGTTGTGGGGGACGTGGCAGGCGGCGCATCCTAATGCCACACCCTAATGAGTAGATAAGGGGATTGAGACATGTGCGGTTTAGCAGGTGAACTACGTTTTGATGGTGAACGCGCGGATTTAGCTGCTGTGGCACGCATGATGTGCGCGGTGGCGCGGCGCGGGCCGGATCATGCGGGCAGTTTTAGCGACGGCGCGCTGGCGCTTGGGCATCAACGCTTGTCGATTCTGGATGTGTCGATTCATGGGCATCAGCCGATGGTGGATCGTGAGGCTGGGCTGGCGCTGGTGTTTAACGGCACGATTTATAACCACCCGGAGCTGCGCGAGGAGCTGCGTCATCGCGGGCATCGTTTCAGTTCGACAGGCGATACCGAGGTGATTTTGCGCGCTTGGGCGGAATGGGGCGCGGAGTGTGTCAAGCATTTTCGCGGCATGTTCGCCATTGCGCTGTGGGATATGCAGGCCAAGCGTTTATGGCTGGTGCGGGATCGTTTCGGCATCAAGCCGCTGTATTTCACACGGGATGCGGCGCGCCTGCGTTTTGCTTCGTCCACGCAAGCCTTGTTGAGCGCGGGCGGGGTGGATACCGCGCTTGATCCGGTGGCGTTGCATCATCAGTTTAGCTTGCACGCGGTCGTGCCTGCGCCGCGCACCGTGTTGAGCGGGATTCGCAAACTGCCGCCTGCGCATATTTTGTGCATTGATGCAGATGGCTCTGAGAGCTTGCATCGTTACTGGGAGTTGACGGCGCAGCGCCCGGCCGATGTGTTAAGCGAGCTCGATTGGATTGAGGCATTGCGCGGCAAATTGTTGGAAACCACGGCGCGGCATCAGGCAATTTCCGATGTGCCGGTCGGCGTGTTGCTTTCAGGTGGGCTGGATTCCAGTCTGTTGGTGGGCTTGTTGGCCGAACATGGCACGCTCCCACGCACCTTTTCGATTGGTTTTGAAGACCAGCCGGAAGAAAAAGGTAGCGAGTTCGAGTATTCCGATTTGGTGGTGGAGCGCTTTAGTACCGAGCACACGCAAATTGTGATTCCGAATGGCGAGGTGTTAAAACGCCTGCCGGATGCGGTCGATGCCATGGCCGAGCCGATGGTCGGGCAGGATGCAGTGGCGTTTTACCTGCTCTCCGAACAGGTCAGCCAGCATGTGAAAGTGGTGCAAAGCGGGCAGGGGGCGGATGAGGTATTTGGCGGTTATTTTTGGTATCCGCAGATGCAGGCCGCGCAAGGCTCTGATTTAGAACGCTTTGCGCCGCATTATTTTGACCGCGATGATGCCGAATTGCAGACGCTGCTTGCGCCCGCCTACCGTGGAGATGATTACACTGGACGCTTGGTGAGTGAGCGCTTGGCAGCCTTGCGCGGGGATGAGTTTATTGACCGCGTGCTGGCATTCGATGTGACCACCTTGATTGTCGATGACCCAGTGAAGCGTGTGGACAATATGACCATGGCTTGGGGTTTAGAAGCCCGCGTGCCGTTTCTCGATCACGAGTTGGTCGAGTTGGCGATGCAGATTCCACCGGCTTTGAAGTTGGCGGATGGTGGCAAAGGCATTCTAAAAAGCGTGGCACGCGGCATGATTCCCGATGGGGTGATTGACCGCCCGAAAGGCTATTTCCCCGTGCCTGCGCTCAAATTTGTGCGCGGCGAGTTTTTGGATTTCATGCGCGATATTCTGACCAGCCAAGCCTGCCGTGAGCGTGGGATTTTTGAGCGTGCTTACGTCGAAAAACTACTCGCAGCACCCGATCAGCATTTCACCCGTTTGCAGGGCAGCAAGCTCTGGCATTTGGCTTTGCTTGAGTTTTGGTTGCAGCGCAATGTGGATGGTTTGCGCTAAGATGACGCACCCAATCCATCTACAATGAGGCACACGTAATGGACCCCATTCTCCAGCAGATCGACGAGATCGTAAAAAGCAACCCGGTCGTGATTTTTATGAAAGGCACGCCGCAATTGCCGCAATGTGGCTATTCCAGCCGTGCCGCCGAGGCGATTAAAGCCTGCGGCGTCGAGTTTGCGTATGTGAATGTGATTGCCGATATGGAGATTTTTCAAAATCTGCCGCGCTATCAGGATTGGCCAACGTTTCCGCAAATTTATGTCAGCGGCGAGTTAATCGGCGGCTCGGACATTGTGGTCGAGCTGCATCAACGCGGTGAGCTGAAACCGATGCTGGACAAGGCGGTGGCGGTGAGCCCTGCGGCATAAAGCGTGCTTGAAATGGCTTTTTGAAAATGGCTTGTTTTAATTGATAAGCAAAGAAAAACCCCCGTCTTAAACGGGGGTTTTGTGTTTTAGCGCAAGATTAACTTGAGCCTTGCTGAAGGATTAGAACTCACCTTTGGATGCAGCTTGCATCATTTTCCACATGGTGTCGCGCACCTTGGTGGCTTCGGTCTTGAAGGGTTCAGGCATTTCTTTGCCGCCGTGGACAAACATATCCATATTCAGGCTGTACAACCACAATTCGCCATTTTCATGCTCAACCACTGAGATACGGCAGGGCAGGTAGGCGGAGAAATATGGGCTAAAATCAGTCGCTTGACGCGCAGTGAGCGGGTTGCAGAACTGATAGATATGCAGGTAGCGGGTTGGCTTGCCAGAGCGGGCTTCAATTTCAGCCGAGAGAGGCATTTGGCCGACGTCCAGTAAACCAGTGCCCAGTGAGGCAGACTTGAGTGCTTCGGCAATATCTTCCTTTGTTACGCCTTTATTGACTTTCATTGCCCACACAGTGGCTGCACCTAAATCCCCTTCACTGGCCACGAACTTGTCGTACATGCCCATGTAGGTGTCCATAGCTTGCGGATCCAATTTGTCTTGAATCGCCATGAAGCCGCAGCCTGATAACGAGAACGCAGCGACTGCTGCAACCAATAATTTTGCTGATGACTTAATCAATGCCGTACTCCTCGAATGGGTTGATGTGACGCCACCCACACCTGATATGTGAGATAACGCATGTAGTTTAGGGTTTGTTAATGAAGGATGACAAACGCATTTAACTGTTTGCTCATAAAGCATATTTATTTGTGAAGATACTGATATGGGTATTAACAAACTAATATAAGAAAATTAGTGATTACTTCTATGTATCACGAATAAAAAGTTTCGTCATTGGTTTGCAGACTGATTAGGCTAATCTTGCGACCCTAGAAGTTGACGCTTGTCGTCAAGTTTGTTCCTTGGTTTTTTGATGGAGATTTTTCAATGATTCGTAACCTTTTGGCCTTGGTTGGTGTACTTGCTCTAGTGGCGGGTGGGTATTTCGCGGTGGTGATGCCGGGCATGATGCAGCTGATGCCTGCGATGTTGAATCCTGGAATGCAGCCGATTGTGGCGATGATTAACAAAGATGCGGCCGGTTTGGTGGCTGCGGGTGGCAATCTAGCACCTGGTGCGGCCGAAGAAACCGCCACCATGCTCAAGCGTTGGGTTGAGAGCAAAGGCGAGATTGGCTACACCACCGTGTGGGAGCGCAAGGTTGCTCCTGGCGTGACTTTAGATGACATCAAAGCATCGTTAGAAGCGGTGGCCACGGATCGAAACATTAAAGCCGTGGGCGATTTGCCTTTGTCGGATGAGCTGAATGCACGTGGTGTGAAATCCGGCATTCTTTATATTTCGTCGTTTTGCAATCCTGAAACCGCGCGCAAGATGGTTGATTTTGCGCCAAGCATGGCGGCCTATCTGCCTTGCCGTATCGCTGTGGTTGAAAGACCCGACGGGCTTTGGGTCTCCACTTTGAACATGGATATGATGTTGAAAATGGGTCAAAACATGAAAGATCACCCCGAGTTGCTCAAGGCAGCTACGGGCGTGCGTGACACCATGTGGGAAATGTTGGAGAAGGCTTCAAAAGGCGAGTTTTAATCGCTCTTGCGGCTCTAAGTTAACTTAATTCGCCCGGCCTTGTGCCGGGCTTTTTGTTATCATGCGCGCCCTCTTGCGCTCAAACGTTTTCTTTTCATGTCTGAATTTCTGCAAAATCTGAATAAGCGTCGCACCTTTGCGATTATTTCCCATCCGGATGCCGGTAAAACCACCCTGACCGAAAAGCTGTTGCTGTTCGG
>JBFXGB010000007.1:0-47911 GCA_050178405.1 Halothiobacillaceae bacterium | reverse complement strand
TTTAGGTAGGCGAACGGCTTGCGAGCGTCCTGACCAGAAAACTTTTGCGGTATTCATGCGGTTTGCCTCTGTGGGTGTGTTAGGACTTACGCAAAATTTGGATTTAGCTCCCTCTCCCCTTGTGGGAGAGGGCTGGGGAGAGGGGAGGATAGGTTGATAAATCATTGACCTGCATCAACGAAGCACCCTCACCCCGACCCTCTCCCGCCAGCGGGAGAGGGAGAAAATCCAGCTTTGCGTCAGTTTTGCTTATTTTAAGCCCATTTTTTCCAGTCGGTAGCGCAGTTGGCGGAGGGTGAGGCCGAGTGCTTCGGCGGCGCGGGTGCGGTTCCAGCGGTGGGTTTCTAAGGTTTGGAGGAGGGTGCGGTCGTCTCCATCGGCGAGACTTGGCAGGGCAAGCGGAACATCGCCTTTTCTTCTGCCGTAATTGTGTTTGAGTTCGCCTTCGGGGGTGTCTGTGTCTCTGCGTTGGTTTGGGAAGCTGAGTTCGCTAGCAGTTATGTCGCCAATTTCGCCGAGGGCAAGGGTGCGCTCTAGGATATTTTCCAGTTCGCGTACATTGCCTGGGAAGCTGTAAGCCTGGAGTGTGGTGAGCGCTTCGGGGGCAAGCTGGCGTAGGGGGATGCCGTCGCGTTGGGCAAGGCGTTGCAGGATGTGCGCTGCAAGCAGGGGGATGTCGGCGGTGCGGGCGCGTAGGGGCGGGGCATCGAGTTGGATGACGTTGAGGCGGTAGTAGAGGTCTTGGCGAAATTCTCCGCTTTGGACGCGCTGCGTAAGGTCTTTATGGGTGGCGGAGATGATGCGTACATCGACGGCTTCTTCGTGGGCGGAGCCGACGGGGCGGACGGCGCGTTCTTGCAGGGCGCGTAGCAACTTGACTTGCATGGCAAGCGGCAGTTCGGCCACTTCGTCAAGGAAGAGGGTTCCGCCTTTGGCGGCTTGGAAGAGGCCTTGTTTGTCGTTGTTTGCGCCGGTGAAGCTGCCTTTTTTGTGGCCGAAAAATTCGCTTTCCATAAGCTCGGCAGGAATCGCGCCGCAGTTGATGGGGAGGAAGGGTTTTTGGCTGCGTGGGCCTAGGTCGTGAATGAGGCGGGCGATGACTTCTTTGCCGGTGCCGGATTCGCCGTGAATAAAGACGGGGGCTTGGCTGCGGGCGATTTTGGCAATTTGGGTGCGCAGGTGGCGCATGACGGGGGTTTGACCGATGAGGCGGTCGCTGCCGGGGTCTTGGGGGGTGTCGATGGTGTCAAGGCTTGGGGCTGGGGCGAGGCGGAGGGCGGTTTGGACGATGTCGCGCAAGCGGTCTAGGTCGAGCGGTTTGTTGACGAAGTCGAAGGCACCGGATTTGAGGGCTTCGATGGCGCTTTGCATGTCGCCGTGGGCGGTAATGACGGCGACGGGGAGGTTGGGGTGGCTTTGGGCGATTTCGCGCACTAAATCGAGGCCGTTGCCGTCGGGCAGGCGCATGTCGGTGAGGCAGAAGTCGAAGGAATGCGCAGCAAGGGCGGCGCGGGCTTGGGCAAGGTCGCTTGCCGTGTGGGTTTTTATGCCCATGCGGCTAAGGCTAATGCCGAGAAGGGTGAGGATATCGGCTTCGTCGTCGATGATGAGGGCGGTGCGGGGGGCGGTGGAGGGCGATGGGGTCATGGTGGGATGGCCGGGTGATTCGGGTTGTTCGGCGGGGATGATGGCGGGTTCAATCTTGGGGCGGGGTTTTTGTTGGGCTTGCCAAAGATCGTAGCTGGCTTGTTGGTTGAGCCAAATCTCGGCGCGACCGCCGTGGGCGGGGGTGAGCCAGGCTTCGATGCGTAGGGCAAGTTCGGGGGTGATTGCAGCGCGTTCGTTCAGCACGCGGGAGAGTTGGACGCGGGATATGCCGAGCTGTTGGGCGGCTTGGGTCACGTTGAGGTTGAGCGCGGGGAGGATGTCTTCGCGCAGGGTGCCTCCGGGGTGGGGCGGGTTGTGCATACGGTACATGGGCGGGTTTCCTAGTGGTAATCCTGGTAGCGTATTTCTAAAATAGGACTTACGCAAAAACTGGATTTAGCTCCCTCACCCCTCGCGGGGGAGGGTTGGGGAGAGGGCGTTAAAATGCGTGCATAAACATGGGCTTGTGCCACAACTCCACCCTCTCCCCCGCCCTCCCCCATCAAGGGGGAGGGAGTAAAATCCGCCGTTCTGCGTAAGTCCTATAAAAAACACTTAATTGCCCTTGCGAGCGAAGCGAGGCAATCCATCACTCGCTATTTTATCGAGGCTTGTTTGGATCGCCACGTCGCTTCGCTCCTCGCGATGACGGTTTTTAGAAGTCCACTGGAAGTCAATTGATCATGGGGCGAAGTGTATTGCTTGGGGATACATGGTGCAATTTGGGGGCGATGGGGTGTCGGTGCGGGTGGTTCCCGGATTCTCGCTGCGCTTCATCCGGGCTACTGGGTGTGGGATTTTGTAGCCCGGGTGTTAACCCGGGGAGGATGGTGAATGGGGTGGTGTGCTGAAGGCATCGTTGAGCACACCATTGCGGCAGAACTCTTGTACGGGGAAGGTGAGGCGGAAGCAGCGTTCGCCGTGGATGTCGTGGTGATAGTTGAGGCTGAGGTGGTTGGCTTCGGCGAGTTCGCGGGCGATAAAGAGGCCGAGGCCGTGGCCTTGGGCGTGGGTGCTGAAAAACGGTTCGAATAGGCGGTGGCGCATGGCTTCTGGAACACCTGGGCCATTGTCGCGGATTTCGATGCGCGGGCGGTGTTGTGCGCCGAAGGTGTGGGCATCGATACGGATGTGTTGATCGCCCACTAGGGGTTTGCCATGTTGGCGGGCGTTGTCGAGCAGTATCGTAAGAATTTGCTCCAAATGCCCAGGGTCAATGCGGGCGCAGAGGCCGGGGCTTACGGTGATGTCAAGTTGGATGCCATCGAGCGGGGCATAAGATCGGTAGCGTGTGATGAGTTCGTCTAACCAAGGCGCGAGGGCGATGTGTTCGGCTTGGGGTTGTTTGCGCTTGGCGGTGGTGAGGACGTTTTCGACCAGTTGGTTGATGCGCGTGACTTGGCTTCGCACGATGCCGAGCATTTGGCGGTCTTCGTCGGTGTTTGCGGTTTGTTCGAGGAGTTGCCCGGCTTGGCCAATGGCCGATAGGGGGTTGCGAATTTCGTGGGCGATACTGGCCGTGAGCCGCCCCATGGCGGCGAGTTTTTCTTGCTGGTGTTTTTCCATGAGGTAAGCGTCGTCTTCAATAAACAGGACGACAGGGCCTTGGGGGTCGGCGGTGAGGGGGCGGAGGCGGGCGTGGAGGCGAGCGGGGTAGGTGGTGTACGTTGTGCTGAGGTCGTTATCGGGGGTGTGCCGCCAGGCGTGTAGGGCGTTGTTGAGGTCGGGGTTGATGGTGGCGAGGGGAGGGCGGCTGAGTGTGCCTTGGCCTAGGCTTGCAAGCGGGATGCGCAACAGGCGTGTGGCGGCGGGGTTGGCGTAGCGGATGCGGTGATCTTCGTCGACGACGATCACGCCTTCGTGGCTTTGTTCGAGAATAAGGCGGTTAAGCTGGGTTTCGTTGGCAAGATCGATGCCGCGTTGTTCGGCGATTTGTTCATTGGCTTGGGCGCGTCGTGCCAGGCTGCTTGCAAGGATGGCGACGGCAAAGAGCGCAAGCCCGTTGAGCCCCGCTTGGGTGAAGGTTACGTTAAGTTCAATGCCCAGCCGATGATCCCAGAAGTTCATGCCGAGCAGGAGCAGGCTGCCGAGGGCGGCGTAGGTCAGTGATTGCCGTCCTCCGAGCAGGAGCGAGGCGTAGGCCATGTTGACGACCATGAGGATGTGCAGGTTGTTGATGGAGGAGCCATCCAGTGCGCCAAGCAGGGCAAGGAAGATAATGTCGAGTGCAAGACCAAGTTGCAGGCGGGCACTAAAGCGCCCCGGTCGCAGTTCGTCGATGGCAAACAGCATGAGCGCGAGCAGCGCGTAGGCGGCGGCAATGATGGTGAAGAGGTCGAATTTTTCGACGGAAAAGCTGGGTAAGCTGCGTTCAGCTTGTAAAAAGGCATGGATACCGAGCAATAGGCTGGCAGTCACAAGGCGGTAGGCGTTGAAGAAGCGTAAGCCGCGCCAGTTGGGGCGGGGGGATGTTTGGATGTTCATGTTGGCTAGTCTTAGCGTGTGCGAGGGTTTATAGCAAGTTTTGGGCGTTGTTCCTTGGACAATAATTCCGCACAATGTCGAGCTTAGTCGGGACTTACGCAAAACTTGGATTTAGCTCCCTCTCCCCTTGCGGGAGAGGGTTGGGGAGAGGGGGAACAACCTTTGTCAGAGTATAGGCTTGCGCCAGCTTCCCCACCCTCTCCCCAGCCCTCCCCCATCAAGGGGGAGGGGGTAAAGGAGCCACTTTGCGTAAGTCCTATTAGTTTTTGGATAAAAATATAAGGCGACACATGAATCTGCATGAATACCAAGCTAAAGCCCTGCTGCGTGATGCTGGGGTGGCGGTTCCTGAGGGGCGGGTTGTCCGCTCGTTTGATGATGTTGCGCCTGCGCTTGCGGGCTTGAGTGATGCGCCTTGGGTGTTGAAGGTGCAGGTTCATGCGGGGGGGCGGGGCAAGGCGGGCGGGGTGCGTGTGGTGCATTCGCTCAAGGATGCACAGGATTTTGCTGCTAAGTGGTTGGGCAAGCGTTTGGTGAGTGTGCAGTCTGGGGCGGCGGGGCTGCCAGTGGATGCGTTGTACGCCGAGCCTGCGAGCCGCATTGCGCGTGAGTTGTATTTGAGCTTGGTGATTGACCGTGCCACATCGAAGGTGATGTTGATTGCCTCGGATGCGGGGGGGATGGATATTGAGGAGGTGGCGGCGCATTCGCCTGAGCGGATTCATGCGCTTACGGTACACCCTGCGGCGGGCTTGATGCCGTATCACGCGCGCAAGTTGAGTTTTGCGCTGGGTTTGAGTGGCGAGGCTGCCAAGCAGTTTGCTGTGATGCTCAAGGGGCTGTACGCGGTATTCACGCAAAAAGATGCCAGTATGCTGGAGATTAATCCGCTGGCGGTGACGGAGGATGGCGCGTTGCTGGCGCTGGATTGTAAGTTCATTCTTGATTCGAACGCGGCCTATCGTCAGCCTGCGCTGGTGGCGCTGCGCGATGAGGCGCAGGAAGACCCGCGTGAGCGCGAGGCAGTCAAGCATCAGTTGAATTATGTGACGCTGGACGGCGATATTGCCTGCATGGTGAACGGCGCGGGGCTTGCGATGGCGACGATGGATTTGATTGCGCTTGAGGGCGGCTCGCCGGCCAATTTTTTGGATGTGGGCGGCGGGGCAACGGCGGCAAGGGTGGCGGAGGCGTTTAAGCTGATTTTGTCGGATGGCAAGGTGCGCGCGATTTTGATTAACATTTTCGGCGGTATTGTGCGTTGCGATTTGATTGCCGAGGGGATTTTGCAGGCGGTGCGCGAGGTGGATTTGAAGCTGCCGCTGGTGGTGCGCCTGGAGGGAACGAATGCGGCGCAGGGACGGGCGCTGTTGGCGGAGTCTGGCCTGAACCTGATTGCGGAAACGGATTTGACCCGCGCAACCCAGGCGGCGGTGCGTGCGGCGAAGGGAGGAGTTTGATATGGCGATTTTGATTGATGGCGCAACCCGTGTGATTTGTCAGGGCTTTACGGGTAAGCAGGGCACGTTTCATTCGGAGGGGGCGATAGCCTACGGCACGCGCATGGTCGGCGGGGTTACGCCGGGTAAGGGCGGAACAAGGCATTTGGATTTGCCCGTGTTCGATACTGTGCATGATGCGGTCAAGCACACGGGCGCGGAAGCGAGCATGATTTATGTGCCTGCGCCGTTTGCGGCGGATGCGATTTTGGAGGCGGCGGATGCGGGGGTGCGCGTGATTGTGTGCATTACCGAGGGCATTCCGGTGCTGGATATGCTGAAAGTCAAAGCGGCGTTGAAGGATTATCCGGATACGTATTTGGTCGGGCCGAATTGCCCCGGCGTGATGACTCCGGGGGATGCGGGTACGGGCTGCAAAATTGGCATTATGCCGGGCTATATTCACCAAAAAGGTAGCATCGGCATTGTGTCGCGCTCTGGCACGTTGACCTATGAGGCGGTGCATCAAACCACGGGCGCGGGGCTGGGGCAGAGCACTTGCGTGGGTATTGGCGGTGACCCGATTCATGGCATGAGTTTCATCGACTGTTTGCGCCTGTTTGAGGCTGATTCGCAAACGCGGGGCATTATTATGGTGGGTGAGATTGGCGGGTCGGCTGAAGAAGAGGCTGCCGAGTTTATCCGCACCAAGGTCACTAAACCTGTGGTGGCTTACATTGCCGGAGCAACCGCGCCGAGCGGCAAGCGCATGGGTCATGCAGGGGCGATTGTGGCGGGCGGGCAGGGCACGGCGGAGGCTAAGTTTGCCGCGCTGGAGGCTGCGGGCTGTCATATCGTGCGCTCGCCTGCGCTCATGGGGGCGAAGATGGCTGAGGTTTTACTTGGGGTTTGAAAGCATTTTTTAGCCACAGAGGACACAGAGAGCACAGAGGTGAAAGCGACGTAGCCCGGATGCCAATCCGGGAGCAATATCACGCATGGCACCGGCATTCCCGGATTCTCGCTGCGCTTCATCCGGGCTACCCCACTCTGTGAACTCTGTGTTCTCTGTGGCTAAATAAAAATCACCCCGCTCAAATCGAGGAACAACCGTGCGAATTGCGCTGGCTCAAATCAACTTAACAGTCGGCGATATTGCAGGCAATACGCTCAAAATCATCGACTGGACACGGCGCGCCCAAGCCGAGTTTCAGGCCGATGTGGTGCTTTTTCCGGAATTAACGCTGACGGGTTATCCGCCGGAGGATTTGGTCAAACGTCCGGATTTTATGGCGGCGGTTGAGGCGGCGCTCGCGCGGTTGCTGCGCGAGTTGCCGCAGGGCATTAGCGTGGTGCTTGGTTTGCCTGAAAAAACGCCACATGGCCGCTACAACGCGGCGATGGTGCTGCGTGATGGTTCAATGATTGCCCGCTATTACAAGCAACATCTGCCGAATGATGGTGTGTTTGATGAGCTGCGTTATTTCACTGCTGGGGTGGAGTCCGTGGTGTGTGAAAACGGCTTGGCGCTATTGATTTGTGAAGACATTTGGCACGCCGATCCGGTGAATCAGGCCAAGGCTGCGGATGCGCGTGCAGTGCTCGTGCTCAATGCTTCGCCCTATCAGTACGATAAGCCGGGCAGCCGCGAGCAGGTGTTGCGGGCGCGGGCGGGTGAGAGCGGCTTGCCGATGGTGTATGTGAATCTGGTCGGCGGGCAGGATGAACTGGTGTTTGACGGCGGTTCGATGGTGATGGATGCAAGCGGCGCGGTGGTGCATCGTTTGCCGATGTTCCAAGAGGCTTTGGGCTGCGTGGAGTTGGATGCGCAAGGGCGCTGGTCGGTCGTGGATGCGTTGCAAAGCGAGCGTTTGGATGAAACCGCTGCGATATATCAGGCGCTGGTGCTGGCGGTGCGTGATTATGCGCACAAAAATAGCTTTAAGGGCGCGTTGTTGGGTTTGTCTGGCGGCATTGATTCGGCGCTAACTTTGGCGCTGGCGGTGGATGCGTTGGGCGCAGAGCAGGTCGAAGCGGTGTTGCTGCCGAGCCGTTATACCTCGGATATGAGTAACGAGGATGCGCTAGCGCAGGCGAAGATTATGGCTGTGCGCCACTATGTTGTGCCGATTGAGCCATCCTATTTGGCCTTCCGTCAGATGCTTGCGCCGGTTTTGGCGGGCGAGCCTGTGGGTGCAACCGATGAAAACTTGCAGGCGCGTTCTCGCGGCGTGGTGTTGATGGCGCTGTCCAACGCGAGCGGCAAGCTGCTGCTCACTACGGGCAATAAAAGCGAAATGGCGGTCGGCTATGCCACGCTGTACGGTGATATGGCGGGTGGCTTTGCGCCGCTTAAAGATGTGCCGAAAATGCTGGTGTATCGTTTGGCGAACTACCGCAATACGCAAAGCGCGGTGATTCCTGAGCGTGTGATTACGCGCCCGCCCTCGGCGGAGTTGCGTCCCGAGCAGAAAGACGAGGACAGCCTGCCGCCTTATCCGGTGTTGGATGCCATTTTGGCGGCGTATATCGAGCGCATGGAGGGCGTGGAGCAGATTGTGGCGCAAGGTTTTGATGAAGCCTTGGTGCGCCGCATCATTCGCATGGTTGATTTGGCGGAGTACAAACGCCGTCAAGCGCCGCCGGGGGTAAAAATTACGGCACGCGCGTTTGGGCGCGAGCGGCGGTTGCCGATTACTAATGGGTTTAGGCGGTAAGGATGCGCTTAATCCTCGGTGCGTAGCTCTTGTCGCCTGGGTGGCAACCCGGGGCAGGTTTGAACATCGGCACGGCGTTCCCGGATTCTCGCTTCGCTTCATCCGGGCTACAGTCTAAAAGAGACTTTGGGGGACTTCTTAAAACCTGAATTTCGTCTTTGCGAGCGTAGCGAAGCAATCCATAACTTACTTTTTTGTTGAGGCTCTTTTGGATTGCCACGTCGCTTTGCTCCCCGCAAAGACGGTTTTTAGAAGCTCTCTTTGAACAGCTTCTATGAAACGTGCTTAATCTTTGGCGCGTAGCTTGATGAGGACTTTGCCGTTTGAGTCTTTGAGGATAAGCATGTCGGCATCCATCGACCCGCTAGTCACCTTGTCCAAGGCGCGCAGAAAGTTCTGTTCGGTGTCCATGCTTTTCTCGCAGAACATCATAGTGCTGGCCATTTTGCTGAATTTGAGGGTGTCGCCCTTGAGCGTGTAGCCGCCCATGAGGCGATTGCAGCCGCCGGAACCTGCTACGCGCTGCTCCTTGCTCAATAAAATAAGGTGTGCGCCCAAGCCTTCTTTGGGCGGTGAAATGGTCTGTTCGCCAAGTTGGACTACAACCCAAGTGCGGTCTTCTATTTGAGCGGCGGGCGCGGGGCAGGCGCTTGCGCTATCCAGCGCTTTGAATTGCAGTACGCGCAAGGCCAGTTCATTGCCTTCGCCTTCCATGCGCGGTTGCAGAAAGATTTCGCCTTCAAGTGTGGCAAGTAAGGCTTGCTGGGGTTCTTTGCGAGTGCTCATGTAGGCTTTTTCCAGTGCCAAATAGTCGCCTTCCATTCTTACGGGCATGGGCTTTTCTGTGGCGCAGGGGGTGAAAATGGCCGCGTCAGCAAAATATACGAACATGCCTTGCAAGGTGAGCTTGGGTTTTAGCGGTTGGAAAATGCGCTTAGACTGCAGGCTGTAGTTGAGTTTGGATGCGATAGGCTGGCCTTGCATGTCGAGCTTGGTCAGGGTTTTGTCTTTGATTTGGAATTGCTCGACGGTTTGCGTGCCATCTTTAAGGGTCAGCTTGCCGTCTTTGAATTGCCAAAGGCCGATGCTGTAAACACCGCTGCCTTCGCGTCCAAGATAAGTCATACGCATTTGAAACTGGCCGTCGGGCAACAGATTCAGGCGGGTATCAATGCCGGAACAATCCGCGCAGGGTAGAGTGCCTTGGTAGCTTATTGGCAAGGTGGCAGGAAAGGCGGTTTCTTTAGCGTGGAGCGGTGTGAGCGTTAGCTGCAAAAGGGCGAACAGCATGGCAAGCAGGCGCATGGTCTATCTCCAAAATATGGGTTGAACAAAGTCTATGGCATCAAGCAAAAAAGCGCTGCAAATAATGCCCGGTGTATGAGCCTGCAACCTTGGAGACTTCACGCGGCGTGCCTTGGGCGATAATTTTGCCGCCGCCTTTACCGCCTTCGGGGCCTAAATCAACCACCCAGTCGGCGGTTTTAATCACATCCAGATTATGCTCAATGACCACCACGGTGTTGCCTTGATCGCGTAGGGTATGAATCACGCGCAAGAGTTGGGCGACATCATGAAAATGCAGTCCGGTGGTGGGCTCGTCCAAAATGTACAGCGTGCGTCCGGTGTCGCGTTTGGATAGCTCTTTGGCGAGTTTGACGCGCTGGGCCTCGCCGCCGGAAAGGGTGGTCGCATTCTGCCCTAGGCGCAGATAACCCAAGCCGACTTCTTGCAAAGTTTGCAGCTTGCGCGCCAGGCTTGGCACGGCGCTGAAAAATTCGGCGGCATCTTCTACCGTCATGGCCAAAACATCGGCAATGGTTTTGCCTTTGTAGCGAATATCCAGCGTTTCGCGGTTGTAGCGTTTGCCTTTGCAGACCTCGCATTCGACGTACACATCGGGCAAAAAGTGCATTTCGACTTTCAACATGCCGTCGCCTTCGCAGGCTTCACAGCGCCCGCCTTTGACGTTAAAGCTAAAGCGCCCCGGCCCGTAACCGCGTGCGCGCGATTCGGGAACGCCGGCGAACAGGTCACGAATGGGCGTGAACAGGCCGGTATAAGTCGCAGGATTGCTGCGCGGCGTGCGCCCAATCGGGCTTTGGTCGATGTCGATGACCTTGTCGAAATGCTCCATGCCATGCACGGCGACGAATGGCGCGGGCGTGGTGCTGGCGCGGTTTAAGGTTTGCGCGGCGATTTTATACAGCGTGTCGTTAATCAAGGTGGACTTGCCTGAGCCAGACACGCCCGTGACGCAGGTGAACAGACCCACAGGAATTTCTAAGGTGTCGCCTTGCAAGTTATTGCCGCTTGCGCCCTCTAAAACGAGCAATTTGTCTGCATCACGCGCCACTAATTTTTCCGGCGGCATAATCGCCAGCCGACCGCTTAAATAGCCGCCGGTGAGCGAGTTCGGATGGGCAGCAATCTCGTCCGCTGTGCCAAAAGCAATCACCTGCCCGCCATGCACACCTGCGCCGGGGCCAATATCGACCACAAAATCGGCGGCGCGAATCGCGTCTTCATCATGCTCAACCACGATGACCGTGTTGCCCAGCTCGCGCAGGCGGGTGAGCGTACCGAGCAGGCGGTCATTGTCGCGTTGGTGCAGACCAATGGATGGCTCGTCCAAAATATAGGTCACGCCGACCAAGCCGGAACCGATTTGGCTGGCAAGGCGAATGCGTTGCGCCTCGCCACCGGAAAGCGTGTCGGCATTGCGATTGAGCGAGAGATAATTCAGCCCTACATTGACCAGAAAACCCAAGCGCGCATGAATTTCGCGCACGATTTTTTCCGCAATTTCGGCTTTCTGACCGGGCAGGGCAAGCTTGGCAAAGTAATCGGCCGCTTGGTCGATCGGCAGGCGCGTAATCGACGGTAAATTCATTGCACCGACTTTGACATGTCGCGCGGTGCGATTGATGCGCGCGCCGCCACAGTCGGGGCAGGGCTGTTCGGAAAGGTATTTCGCAAGCTCTTCGCGTACCGCCAAGCTGTCGCTTTCACGATAACGGCGCTGCATATTCGGCAAAACGCCTTCAAACGTATGGCTTTTGGCGTTGACCTTGCCGCGTTCGCCGACGTAGTTAAAATTGATTTTGACCTTGCCCGAACCGTACAACACCACATCGCGCGCCTGCTGGCTCAACTCTTGCCACGGCGTTTCGGGGTCAAAAGCATAATGCGCGGCTAGGCTTTGGATAATGGCAAAAAAGTAGGCATTACGCCGATCCCAGCCGCGAATCGCGCCGCCTGCCAAGGATAGCTCAGGGTGGCCGACGACTTTGGCGGGGTCCATAAAGCTCTGCACGCCAAGGCCGTCACAAGTCGGGCACGCGCCTTGCGGGTTGTTGAACGAGAACATGCGCGGCTCAAGCTCGGTGAGCGAAAAACCGCACACTGGGCAGGCGTGACGCGCCGAAAAGGTCATGTCGATGCTGGGCGCGTCCGTATCCACCGCCTCGCCTTCGACCGCCATGCTCACCACTTTAGCCACGCCTTCGGCCAGATTGAGCGCGGTTTCAAACGATTCCGCCAGCCGCTGCGCCGCATCTGGGCGCACCTTGAAGCGGTCAACGACGACCTCGACGCTGTGTTTGGATTTGGCATCCAGCTCCGGCACTTCGTCCAATTCCATCACCACGCCGTTGACGCGCACGCGCAAAAAACCCTGCCCACGCAGGGATTCGAACAGGCGGCGATATTCCCCTTTGCGCGCCGAAATGATGGGCGCAAGCAGCATCAAGCGCGACTCGGCGGGCAAAGCCAGCACATGATCGACCATCTGGCTGACCGTTTGTGCTTCCAAGGGCAAGTCGTGATCGGGGCAATACGGCGTACCTGCGCGCGCAAACAACAGGCGCAGATAATCGTAAATCTCCGTCACCGTGCCCACGGTGGAACGCGGATTGTGCGAGGTGGTTTTTTGTTCAATCGAAATCGCAGGGGACAGTCCTTCGATTAAGTCCACATCCGGCTTGTCCATCATCGACAAAAACTGGCGCGCATAGGCCGAAAGCGACTCGACATAGCGGCGCTGGCCTTCAGCAAAAATGGTGTCAAACGCCAAAGACGACTTGCCCGAACCCGACAAACCGGTCATGACCGTGAGCTTTTCGCGCGGAATGTCGATGTCGATATTTTTGAGGTTATGGGTGCGTGCGCCGCGTATGCGGATAAAATGGGTGCTCATCGGTGGGCAGTCTGCAAAATCATGAAGTGGGGTAATATACCGCGCATCAAACGCAAAAGGCGTGCAGAGTGTTGCAGGCTTAAAGATTAAAGGGGAAAAATCATGGCGCGTGGAGTCAATAAAGTTATTTTAGTCGGCACCTTGGGGCGCGACCCGGAAACGCGTTACATGCCAAGCGGCGGCGCAGTCACTAATTTGAACCTCGCCACGTCCGAGTCATGGAAAGACAAGCAAACCGGCGAGAAAAAAGAATCCACCGAATGGCACCGCGTGGTGCTGTTTAATAAATTGGCAGAAATTGCCGCAGAATACTTGCGCAAAGGCCAGCAGGTTTATATCGAAGGCGCATTGCGTACACGTAAATGGCAAAACAAGGAAGGCCAAGACCAGTACACCACCGAAATTGTCGCAAGCGAAATGCAAATGCTCGGTGGTCGTCCAAGCGGTGGCTCATCCGATAGCAGCTTTGACGAGCCCCAGCGCAGCGCACCGCGTGGCGCACCTTCTACGCGCCCGCCACAAGAATCTCGCCAACCCACCGCACCGATGCCGCAGGATTCATCTTGGGGCGGCGGGTTTGAGGAGGACGATATTCCGTTTTAGGATGACAGGGACTTGCGCACATAGGCTACTTGTCGGGTTTTAACCCGATACAGCAGTGAGTCTGGTGTTTCTGTCATCCCTAATAGTGTCGTCGGAATGCGCCGTTCAGTGAACTTTGGAATAGGTCTTTGCCTTATTTGAGGAGCGTTATGATGAGCACCGCGATTGAAATCGCCATTGTCGAACGGCTGCATCAGATGGATGAGCAGCGTCAAGCCGTCGTTCTTGATTTTGTCGATTATCTTGCACGCAAGACAAAGGTCGCTGCGCCAACGGACGATTGGCCACAAATTGATCCTGAGCGTGATCTTGCTCGCTTTATTGGCGTAGCAACGGGCTTTTCTGGCGACGGCGTGGCTTATCAACGGCAGATTCGCGATACCGAGTGGCCGTGAAATATCTGCTCGATACCAATATTCTCATCTATCTGCAAGGCGGCAAGCTGGCGAGCCGATTGCCGCTTGGCTTGTATGCGTATTCGGTGATTAGTGAAATCGAGCTTCTTTCTTGGCCGCAGATGCAGTCTGAACACGAAATGGTCTGGCGTGGGTTGCTAGCTTCTCTCCATCGTGTCGAATTGGATGCAAGCGTGCGCGAAACAGCCATACACCTGCGCCGTCAGCGCCGCCTTAAGTTGCCCGATGCCTTGGTCGCAGCCAGTGCGATAGCCTGCGAAGCGACATTGTTGACAAACGATCAGCAGCTATTGGCGCTTCCGGGTTTACACAGTCAGCGGGTTGAGCTGCGCAACGCTTAGGTCGTCGAGTATTGCAGCGTTCAGGTGGGTGTTTTATCCCGCACAAACGTTGAATTGCCCTGCAACACATAATCCTTAAACGCCTGTGCCACTGGGGACAGGCGTTTGCCTTTGCGGTGGACGATGAACCAGTGGCGCACGATGGGGAAGCCTTCGACATCCAGGACGACGAGGCGCTGGGTTTCCAGTTCCATCTCCAAAGTGTGCAGCGAGGCGATACCCAAGCCTAATCCCGCCACCACGGCTTGTTTGATGGCCTCGTTGCTGCCGAGCTCCATGCCGGTGGTGAATTTGACTTTGTGTGCCTCAAAAAAGCGTTCAATCGAGCTGCGTGTGCCGGAGCCTTCTTCGCGCACCACAAAAGGCTCATTAGCGACTTCGGCCAATGGGATTTTTTTGCGCCCGGCTAAAGGGTGGTTGAAGGGCGCAAGAACCACCAAAGGGTTATCCATAAAGGCTTCGGACTCAAGCTCCATGTCGGGTGGCGGGCTGCCCATAATCACTAAGTCACGGTCATTGCATTCGAGTTGCCCAAGCAGGGTTTCGCGGTTGGTGACATCGAGGCTAATTTTGATGTGCGGATAGGCGCGGGAAAATTCGGCCAACAGGCGGGTGGCAAAGTAGCTTGCCGTGGTGGCGACGGAAACGCCCAGCGCGCCACGCTCGACGCCTTTCATCGCGCCAAATACATCGTCCATTTCAGCAAATAAATGCGTAATGGTGCGGCTATAACGGTGCAGCTCGCGCCCGGCTTCGGTGATAAAGGTTTGCCGCCCCATTTGTTCAAACAGGGGCAGGCCGATGACATCTTCGAGCTGCTTGATTTGCATCGAGACGGCGGGCTGGGTGAGGTGTAATTCTTGCGCCGCACGGGTGTAATTGAGGTGGCGGGCGACGGTTTCAAAGACTTTGAGTTGACGAAATGTTAGGTTTTTCATTGTGTTATCTTGTTGTATAAGTTAAGTCTTATCTGAGCAATCAAAAAGTCTGAGTTCTCTTATTCACTCATTTGAACAAAGATACACCCAGTTCAAACGCATGACGCACAAGGTCACTGGGTACGAACCGACGTCTCGGTATATTTGTGATTGATTTTCAAGGCAAATATGGCGAGTTATCCGATAGCAACAATGGGCCTTTCCACCGACTTGGAGGATTTTTCATGGCGAAGACGTATCAGGCTGGCGTAAAAGATTACCGCGCCACCTACTGGGAACCAAACTACACCCCAAAAGACACCGATTTATTGGCGTGTTTCAAAGTAACTCCTCAAGCGGGTGTTCCGCGTGAGGAAGTCGCAGCTGCGGTTGCGGCTGAGTCATCGACCGGTACTTGGACCACGGTGTGGACCGACCTGCTGACCGATTTGAACTATTACAAGGGTCGTGCTTATCGTATCGAAGACGTACCAGGTTCAGATTCTGAATTCTATGCGTTCATCGCGTACCCCATCGACCTGTTTGAGCCAGGCTCTATCGTTAACGTATTCACCTCTTTGGTGGGTAACGTGTTCGGTTTCAAGGCGTTGCGTGCGATTCGTTTGGAAGATATTCGCTTCCCAGTTGCCTATCTCACAACCTGTGATGGCCCGCCCCACGGTATTCAGGTTGAGCGCGACATTATGAACAAGTATGGTCGCCCACTGTTGGGATGCACCATTAAGCCTAAGCTTGGCTTGTCGGCGAAGAACTACGGTCGTGCGGTGTACGAAGCACTGCGCGGCGGTCTGGACTTCACCAAGGACGACGAAAACGTCAACAGCCAGCCGTTTATGAACTGGAAGCAGCGTTTTGACTTCTGCCAAGAAGCCATCGAAAAAGCTGAAAAGGAAACGGGCGAGCGCAAGGGTCACTACCTGAACGTCACCGCAGCGACCGCTGAAGAAATGATGACCCGTGCCGAGTACGCAAAAGAAATCGGCACGCCGATTATCATGACCGACTACATCACGGCGGGTTTTGCGGCGCACACCTCGATTTCGCGTTTCTGCAAAGAAAACGGCATCCTGTTGCACGTTCACCGCGCCATGCACGGTGTCATCGACCGTAACCCGCACCACGGTATTCACTTCCGCGTATTGGCCAAGATTCTGCGTTTGATGGGGGGCGATCACCTGCACTCCGGTACTGTTGTGGGCAAGCTGGAAGGCGACCGCACTGCGACCTTGGGCTGGATCGACATTATGCGTGAAGAGTTTGTGGCGGAAGATCGCGCTCGCGGCATCATGTTCGACCAAGACTTTGCTTACATGCCGGGCATGATTCCTGTTGCATCAGGTGGTATCCATGTGTGGCACATGCCTGCACTGGTCAACATCTTCGGTGATGACTCGGTTCTGCAATTCGGTGGCGGCACCTTGGGTCACCCATGGGGCAACGCTGCTGGCGCTTGCGCCAACCGTGTGGCACTGGAAGCGTGCGTCAAGGCGCGTAACGAAGGCGCTGAGCTGGAAAAAGAAGGTGGCAACATTCTGCGTGCCGCTGCTGAACACAGCCCAGAGTTGAAGATTGCGCTCGAAACTTGGAAAGAAATCCGCTTCGAGTTCGATACCGTTGACAAGCTGGACGTTGCGCACAAATAAGTGTGTCAATTCAATGCCAAGGCGGGTGAACGCCCGCCTGAACACCCTTCAATTACGAGGTGAAATATGAGCCAAGTTTTAGATTACACAAGCCGCGTGTCTGACCCGGCGAGCCGCAAGTTCGAGACCTTCTCTTACCTGCCCGCAATGAGCGACGCGGATATCCGCAAGCAAGTTGAATACATTATCTCTAAGGGCTGGAACCCAGCGGTCGAACACACCGAACCCCAGTACCTGATGGATAACTACTGGTACATGTGGAAGCTGCCGATGTTCGGCGAAACCGATGTGGATGTCATCCTGGCTGAGTGCAAGGCATGTCATGAAGCTAACCCAGGCAACCACGTTCGCCTGATTGGTTATGACAACCTAAAGCAGTCACAAGGCGCTTCAATGGTGATTTATCGCGGTAACACCAAGTAAGCGATTGCCGTTGCCTGAATGCGTCTTCAAATAATGAAGACGCGATTACAGCCCCGGCAAACATGACCGGGGCTTTTTTGTTCTGCCGAATGAGGCGTAAAAACGCGAGAGTAGGTGCGAATTCATTCGCACACCACCTATCAAACCGCGAGAATGAATTCGCACCGACGTCATTATTCGCCCGCGTGCTCATTCGGCAGTGCATTTGTCCATTTGTCTTAACACGAGGATACAACCATGACCGATTTACTCGCCCAATACCGCATCAGCAAAGAGCCTTACTACGAGCCGCAGTCTGATGAAATTGCGTTGTACGAAGCCGCGTATGACAACCGTCTTCCGGTCATGCTCAAAGGCCCAACCGGCTGCGGCAAATCGCGTTTTGTTGAGCACATGGCGCATCGTCTGGGTAAACCGCTGATTACGGTGGCCTGTAATGAAGACATGACGGCGGCGGATCTGGTCGGTCGCTGGTTGCTGGACAAGGATGGCACGCGCTGGCAGGACGGCCCGCTGACCACAGCGGCGCGTCTGGGTGCGATTTGCTATCTGGATGAAATTGTCGAAGCGCGTCAGGATACGACTGTGGTCATTCACCCGCTCACCGACCATCGCCGCACCTTGCCCTTGGACAAAAAAGGCGAGCTGATTGAAGCGCATCCTGATTTCCAGTTAGTTATTTCGTATAACCCCGGCTACCAAAACCTGATGAAGGATTTGAAGCAGTCCACCAAGCAGCGTTTTGCCGGGCTGGATTTTGACTACCCCGAAGCCGTGGTCGAGGCCAAAGTTATCGCTAAAGAAGCGGGCGTGGACGCAGGCACGGCCGAGAAATTGGTGCAGATCGCCCAGCGTGCGCGCAATCTGAAAGGGCATGGTCTGGATGAAGGCATTTCGACCCGTTTGTGCATTTATGCCGCAAAAATGATTGCCAAGGGCGTTGAGCCGCGCAAAGCCTGCCGCATGGCGATGGTCAGCCCAATTACCGATGACGCCGACATCCGCGACACCTTGGACGCGACGATTCATACGTTTTTTAACTGAAATCGCGCGTTCTATTGGCAGGCTAAGGAATGTTAGCCACAGAGAGCACAGAGGGCACAGAGTTGTACTTTTTGAAGGATGGACGTGCTGTGTTTATCCACCCCACGGATCCTATGTGCCCTATGCGGCAAGCAAAATGATTAAAAATACAGGCATAACAACATGAAAATGAATTACACCCCGCTGCGCCAGCTCTCTGGTTATATCGCTTCTGCCTTGATTGAATCCGAGTCAGGTATGGTGCTGACTAAGGATGAAGGCGCGCCCTTTAACATTGAGCTGGCTTCGGCGCTGAATGCCGAGGTTCTCAAATCCAAGCGTAGCGCGGTTGATGCCTTGCAATTGGACGATCAAGTTGAGGACATTCTTATCACTCTAGGCAAGCAGTACCACCTGATTCGCCCGGTGGAAAGCAATAATCAGCTTTTCATCTATCTAGCCATCGACCGTAAGCGTGGCAGTTTGGCCATGGCGCGCATCGCGCTTAAAGAAGTTGAGCAGAGTATTGGCAACTAAGAACCAAGCTTCAGTGGGGCGATGCGAGCTTGAATGAGCGTCGCGCTTATCCACCCTGCGGATTCTCTGTGCTCTCTGTGTCCTCTGTGGCAAAAAAAGATTTTAAGAGGACTCGAATATGTCCATCGACCTTAATGAATTTATCGCCGAGTTTGTTTGCGCGCAGAAATCGCAACGTGTGCGCGATACGCTTGAGCACAGCTTTACCGAAGCCCAGCGGGTCATGTCGCCCAACGGCATTCGCACCTATCTCGACGGCGCAAGTGCGCTGTGCAATTCGGGCAAGGGGGATGATGTTATCGTCACATTCCTCGAAGAAATGCCCGAAGTGGTGCGCGAAATAGGTGAAGAGGCCGTGGGCGAAACCGTGTTGGTGGCGCTCAAATTGTCCTCGCAAACCTCCGGTTCGGTGATTGCCTTGCTGTTGGCGAGCCTGCCGACGGCGGCGCGTCGCCTAGGGGACATTGCGGTATTCAAAGGCTATTTGAGCCTGATTGAGCGCATGGTCAGCCTTGCGCCACGCGGTTTGCGCCCGATGCTCGATCATGTCGATGAGCTGCTCACCAAGCTGACCTTGGGCGGTTTGCGCCGCTGGGTGATGTACGGCGCGGAAACTTATCGCCGTGATTTTAATGGCCAGATTGCTTATTTTTCCTTGCAATCGTCCGATGCCATGAGCGTCATGCAGCGTGAGCGACGCGGGGTTTTGTTTATCGACGCGCAACGCAAGTTGCAAATGTATTTGCGCGCCTTCTGGAACCGCGAGTTTTACCTGCGCCCCACCTCCGGCGATTATGAGTCCAAAGACGGCTACAAGCCCTTTATCGAAAAAGGCGCAGTTTTTGTGCCCGATGCTTATGACGACTATGAAGGCATAAGTGGTATGGAGGTTTACCGCGCCACCGCAGCCCATGCCGCCGCGCATATCGTGTACACCACGGCGGCGATTCAGGCGGATAACCTGAACCAGCTGCAACGCTTGGTGGTCGCCGTCTTTGAAGATGCGCGTGTCGAAGAACGCGCCATTCGCGACTTTCCTGGCTTGCGTCAGTTGTGGCTGTCGCTGCACCCGCGGCTTGATGCCAGCGCCTGCCCGCCGGGCGTGGATGAATTTATTCACGACCTTTTGTGCTTGTCGCGCGGTCTGCTTGACCCCGATTACGACCCGCTTGAGCCGCGTCGCCGCCAATGGATTGAGCGCTTTCATGCCGAAATGGCCAAGCGAGCGGATGACAATCAGCTCGCTTGGGACTTGGGCGTGACCTATTGCGGCCAGGCCACGCAAGCCATTGCGGCGCGCATTTCCTCGGCGACCATGCAGGGCTTGCCGGTGGTGTATCGCGACGACAACCGCTTTATCTGGGAGTTTGCTGAGCTCGATTGGGACGCAGAGGGTAATGACTACACCCCAGCCAGCCAACGCGCGGCGCGGCGCCATGTCGGTTTGATGGAGTTTGTCGATGCCATTGACTCCGAAATGACAGGACCGATGGAAGACGACGGCGAGATTCTGGTGCTCTCCACCGAGCTTTTCCCCTACGAAGACGAAGGTGTGAGCTTCAACCAGATGGAAGGCAAAGAGCCGATTCTTGGCCCCTTCCATTATCACGAGTGGGATTACCAAGTGCAGGTGCATCGTCCCGACTGGACAACGGTGTACGAGCGCCGCCTGCCGCGTGGCGATAAAGACGAGATTGACCGCATCCTGCGCGAACACAAGGGCGTGGCGACGCGCCTCAAGCACATTATCGACATGATGCAGCCGCGTGGTTTAGTCATTGAACGCAAACAGGCCGAGGGCGACGACCTTGATCTGGATGCGGCGATTCGCTCGATGGTGGACTACCGCATGGGCATCACGCCGGATGATCGCGTGCATTTGCGCCGCATCCAAAAGCAGCGCGATGTGGCGGTGATGGTGCTGATGGACTTGTCGCAATCCACCAATGACATGGTGCGCGGTTCGGACAAAAGCGTGCTGCAACTGACCAAAGAGGCGACCACCCTGCTGGCTTGGGCGATTGACGGCATTGGCGACCGTTTTGCGGTGCATGGTTTTGCTTCCGACAGCCGCCATGATGTGCAGTATTACCGCTTCAAGGATTTTTTCGAGTCTTGGGACGAAAACGCCCAGTCACGCCTTGCGGGCATGAGCGGTCAGCTCTCTACCCGCATGGGTGCGGCGCTGCGCCACGGCGGGCGGCACTTGAATAAACAGCAAGCACAGAAAAAACTGATGTTGGTGATTACCGACGGCGAACCGGCGGATGTGGATGTGGACGACCCGCAGCACCTGCGTTTTGATGCCAAGAATGCGGTGGACGAACTGCGGCGCGACGGTATTTCAACCTACTGCATCACGCTCGACCCGCACGCCGACGCGTATGTGGCGCGCATTTTTGGCGAGCGGCATTTTACCGTGATCGATAACGTGCAACGCTTGCCGGAAAAGCTGCCGCAGTTGTTTGCGGCGTTGACCAAGTAAGCGCTTCGCTCCTTAAAATCAGGGTGTCATCCATACAACAAAGCCGACATATGTCGGCTTTGTTCTTTTTTACTGAGTGGAAATTAAATCAGCGATGTCGCTCGGCCTGCTCTAACCATTCGGGAGGCACGACCGAATCCAAATCTTCTTCTTTAATCCAGCCGTCGAAGTCGCTAGATGTCAGCCATTCTTCCGCCGTCCAGCCCATGCTCTTGGCTTTTTCTAATGCGGCGGCGTGTATGCCCATGTGTTTTTCGCGCAAATCAGGCGGCAGGTTGCCGGGCATGGCGCTGAAATCGTCCCAACGGTTGGTAACATCTTCCCAAAGTTTTTCCAGCTTGTGGCGCGGCCAGTCTTTGCATTGCTCGTCGTCGGCAATCAGGCCAAACACTTTGGCATCGCGGATAATACGTCCAATTTCGGTAAAGCCGCCCCAAAGGTCAGCATCGTAGCCGGGATAGGTTTGTTGGCGCATGATGTGTGTCTCTTGAAAAATGGAATGCCACGATTTTAGAGGAAGTGGCGCAGCGCTGCTTGTTTTATATTGTGGGCTTACGCGAAAATCGATATTTATTGGACTTACGCAGAATGGGGTTTTACTCCCTCCCCCTTGATGGGGGAGGGCGGGGGAGAGGGTGATGAAGTTAGCGCATGTCAATGTTTTAGCAGAGGTTGCCCCCTCTCCCCAACCCTCTCCCGCGAGGGGAGAGGGGGCTAAATCCAAGTTTTGCGTAAGTCCTATAGTTTAATGAATTGATTTGTGAATTTGAGGAGCGCGTATGTTTACCGGAATTATTCAGGCTTTGGGTCAGGTGCAGACCATGCGCGACGTGGGCGGGGATCGGCGCTTGGTGATTGTGGCGGGTGCGGATTTTTTGCGTGGTGTGCAGCTTGGCGACAGTATTGCCACACAAGGTGTGTGCTTAACGGCGGTGGAACTTACGGCGACAAGTTATGCGGCGGATGTTTCGAGCGAGACCTTGGCGCATAGTTCGTTGGGGGCGTTGCGCACGGGGGCGGAGGTTAATTTGGAAAAGGCGCTCACTTTGTCAACGCCGCTCGGCGGGCATTTGGTCAGCGGGCATGTGGATGGGGTGGGCGAGATTGTGGCGCGTTGGGATGATGCACGTTCGATACGCTTTCGCCTGCGTGCGCCGGATACGCTGGCGCGTTATATCGCCGCCAAGGGTTCGATCACGGTGGATGGCATCAGCCTGACGGTGAATACCGTCAATGGCGCAGAGTTTGAACTGAATCTCGTGCCGCATACGCTGAAGATGACCACGGCTAAACTGTGGCAGCCGGGCGTGCAGGTCAATCTTGAGGTGGATGTGATTGCGCGTTATCTAGAACGCTTGGTGATGGGCGACAAGGCGGCGCAACCGTCCGGCGGGGTAACCGAGGCGCTGTTGTTGCGTTGCGGGTTTGGTGGTGTGTAAAAAGCATTTTTAGCCACAGAGGGCACAGAGAGCACAGAGGATGACGGTGGATGCTTTGGTGCTGCATCTTTTGCCAGAAGTATCTTTAATAGGACTTACGCAGAATGGTTGTTTTACTCCCTCCCCCTTGACGGGGGAGGGCCGGGGAGAGGGTGGTGAAGTTGGCGCAAGTCTATGTTCTGGCTAAGATTGCCCCCCTCTCCCCAACCCTCTCCCGCGAGGGGAGAGGGAGCTAAATCCACGGTTTGCGTAAGTCCTATTTAATCCATCCTACGGATTGAAGTTTTATTGCATGGTTTTTTAACTCTGTGCCCTCTGTGTTCTCTGTGGCTAAAACTCAATAAACCTCAGCTTCACCCTCCGGTCTTTGCCGAAAGCGTTTATAACTCCACTGGTATTGTTCTGGCGCAACGCGCAGGCAGGCCTCCACGCCGCGATTAAGCGCGGCGACTGCAAGCGGCATGTCGTCGCTGTAAATCGCTTCCTCGGCGGGCATGAAGTGTTGGCGGAAGCCGCGTGCGTGCGGCAGGCGCTCGGTAATGGTGAGGAACACGCGGGCTTGGCGCTCGCCGCGTGTGCGTGCAACCAAGCGCATCGGCAGGGTCATGGTGAGTGCCGCGTGTCCGAGAAAGGGCGCAAACACGCCTTCGCCTTCGGTGGGTTCTTGGTCAGGCAGAATGCCGACGGCTTCGGCATTTTTTAGGCCGCGCAGTAGGGCTTTTACGCCACTTGCGTCCGTGGGTACGACGGCTGCGCCAAAGCGTGCGCGGCCTTCGCGGATGGGCGCATCCAGGGCAGCCTGTTTGGGCGGTTTGTAGAGAATAGTCATCGGCCATAGGCTGGAGCAGTACAAGCCGCCGAGTTCCCATGCGCCGAAGTGCGGGGTGAGTAGGACGATGCCGCGCCCCTCCGTGTGCGCCTGATGCACTGCTTCAATGCCAGGCGAATCAAGCACCAAATCGAGCACGTTTTGGCGCGGTTTGCGCCAGAAAATCGGCGCTTCGCACAAGGTTTTGCCCGTTTCAATCAGGCTTTGTCGCTCAAGTTTGCGGCGCTCAAACAGACTTAAATCGGGGAAGCAAAGCTCTAGATTGCGCCGCGTGACTTGGCGCATACGGTTGGGAAAGCGTGCGGCAACAAGCCCGATGAACGTCCCAAGGGCATGTGCTGCAGGTAAGGGCAGACTGCCCGTGAGCGTGAACCAACGCCGCACGCCTTGCTCGGTCATGCTGAAGCCGCCGCGTCGAGAAACGAGGTGCGCCCTGCGTGGCTTGCAGTCGGAATGGCTGCAATAGCACGTTCCAAGCCGTCTTCCATAATGGGGCGCAAGGCTTGGCTGAGGCTTTTGAATAGCATGGCGTGCTGGCTTTCTTCATCGGCCAGCAGCAATTTCAGGCGCTGGCGTTCAGTGGGTTTGGAGAAGCAGGCCGGGCAGTTTTCGATAATCACGGGTAACTTGGCATCCAAGGCAAAGTCGCGCAACTGGCGCTCACGCACAAAACCTAAAGGACGAATGATGCGTACATCGTCGGCATCGTTTAAGTAATGCAGCTTCATCGTGTTGAGCTTGCCACCGTGGAAGGCCGACATGAGAAAACTCTCGGCGATGTCATCCAAATGCTGCCCCAGCGCGAGCACGTTGTAGCCCAGTTCGCGCGCGGTTTTGTACATCAAACCGCGCTTCATGCGCGCGCAAAAGGCGCAGTAGGAGTCGCCGCGCATGTGCTCATTCGCCAACTCGACAATCGGCGCTTCGACGTAGTGATAGCTTACGCCGAGCTTGTGCATGTAATCTTTAAGCGCGGCAGGGGAGAAGGTGTCCACTTGCGGATCAATCGTGATCGCCGCCAGTTCAAAGCGAAACGGCGCATGTTTTTGCACATGGCGCAAAATATGCAGCAGGGTGAGCGAGTCTTTGCCGCCGGACACGCCGAGCAGCACACGGTCGCCCTCGTTAATCATGCGGTAGCGTGCCATGGTTTTGATGGCAGTTTTGATGAGTTTTTTCGGCAGGCGGGGGATGTACTGGATCATAGGTTTTTTAGTGCTGGAAGCATGTATTCTAAACAAAACTGACCCTAAGGACTTCATTATGCGCACCCTCTATCCGCCCATTTCGCCTTACAACCACTTTGCCCTTCCCGTCAGCGCGCTGCACACCCTATATGTTGAAGAATGCGGTAATCCCAACGGCATTCCAGTAGTGTTTTTGCATGGCGGGCCGGGGGCGGGTTGCACGGTCAATCATCGGCGCTATTTTGACCCTGAGCGTTATCGCATCGTGTTGTTCGATCAGCGCGGTTGCGGGCGCTCTACTCCCCATGCGGAATTAAGGGATAACACCACGCAAGACTTGGTGGCGGATATGGAGCGCATCCGCGAGCATTTGGGCATCAAACAGTGGCTTGTTTTTGGCGGTTCTTGGGGCAGTACGCTGGGCTTGGCGTATGCCGAAACTCACCCGGAGCGCGTGAGCGGGCTGGTGTTGCGTGGGATTTTTCTCTGCCGTCCGCGTGATATTCACTGGTTTTATCAGGACGGTGCGAACGCGATTTTTCCGGATTATTGGCAAGATTATCTTGCGCCGATTCCTGAGAATGAGCGCGGCGATTTGTTGCACGCTTTCCATCGGCTGCTCACTGGCTCGGATGAACTGCGGCGCATGGCAGCGGCCAAGGCCTGGGCGGTGTGGGAGGGGCGCACGGTGACGCTACTTCCCGATCATGCCACCACGGATTATTTTGGCGACCCGCATGTCGCCTTGAGTTTGGCGCGTATTGAAAACCACTATTTCGTCAATCAAGCGTTTTTAGAGCCTGACCAGCTTTGCCGTGATGCGGGGCGGCTCAAAGACATTCCGGGCATCATTATTCACGGGCGTTACGATGTGGTCTGTCCCTTGGAGCAAGCGTTTGCGCTGCATGAGGCTTGGCCGGAAGCCAAGTTGAACGTGATTCCTGATGCGGCGCACGCGGTTACTGAGCCGGGGATTACCGATGCGCTGATCCGTGCTACCGAGCAATTTGCGGATTTTCTGGAGAATCAAGCGTGATTGGTTTATTGCAACGAGTCAGTCATGCGCGGGTGGAGATTGACGGTCAAACAGTGGCTGAAATTGACCGTGGCCTGCTGGTGTTGGTGGGCGTGGAACAAGGGGATGCAGAGCTTGAAGCGGAGAAACTGCTGGATCGTTTGCTGGATTACCGCGTGTTTGCTGATGAGGCGGGCAAAATGAACCACTCCTTGCGCGATATTCAGGGCGGGTTGTTGTTGGTGCCGCAATTTACTTTGCTCGCTAATACCCATAAGGGCACGCGTCCGGATTTCTCTCATGCAGCTAAACCTGCGGAGGCACGCTGGCTGTTTGAGTACATGGGCGTGCGTGCCAACTGTCAGTATCCGCATGTGGCGAGTGGGATTTTTGGCGCGAATATGCAAGTAAGCCTCACCAATGATGGACCGGTGACGTTTTGGCTGCGCGTGGAGCCGGAAGTTAGGTAAACGCTGATTTATTCCATGGATGGAATAAATCAGCGTTTACTTAGAGCATAGGCTTTGTATGTCCGCATGATGAATTTCGTGATAAGTAATGACGCATAAGTGATGAGTCTCGTTTATGATGCGAGGCGAAAAATTAAATTTGCAACAATGAATTTGCCGAGGAGTCAGCATGTCATTCGATAAAAACCAGCCCGATGCCGGGCGTCGCACGTTTTTAATGGGGAGCGCAGCTACCGCCGCTGCGTTGATGGGCATGGAAACCGCCGTCGCGGGTATGTCCAGCGACAAAAAAGTCCATGTCGTAATTATCGGTAGCGGCGCGGCAGGCATGAGCATTGCCAATCGCTTAAGCAACGCCCTGCCCAATGGCAAGCTCACAGTGATTGACCCGCGTGCGCCAAGCTATTATTGGCCAGGGCTGACCTTGGTGGCGACCGGCTTGTGGCCAATGGATAAGGTGTTAATCAATACCTCAGACTATATGCCTGCGCGTGCTGAGTGGATCAAAGAGTCGGTCAAAACCATCAATCCGGCCAATAACAGCTTGGAAACGGATGCCGGCCGCAAGGTTAGTTATGACTATTTGGTCGTCGCGCCGGGGCTTGATTACGACTACGAGGCGATTGAAGGCTTGGATGTCAAAGCCATTGGCAGCAATGGATTAGCCAGTGTGTACGAAAGCCCCGAAGCCGCAGCAAAATCTTGGACAGCGATTCATAAATTCGTCAACGAAGGCGGTCAAGGTATTTTCACCCTGCCGAATACGCCGATTCGTTGCGCGGGCGCGCCGCTGAAAATGACCTTTTTGACTAAAGATCGCATTGCTCAGGCGGGCACTGAGGCTAAAGCGCATACGGCTTTTTATTCAGCCGTGTCCAATGTGTTCAGCCTGCCGTATTTTAGCGACTATACGATTAACAGTTGGAAAGAAACGGGCACACCGACTTATCTCAATCACAACCTCAAAGCGGTGGATTTAGCGGCTCGTAAAGCGAACTTTGCCACTGAGACTGGCGATGTGGTGGTGGACTACGACTTGCTGCATGTGGTGCCGCCAATGCGCGCGCCCGAATGCGTGCGCAATTCCGAGCTGGCGTGGACAGAGGGTCCATTTGCAGTGGGCAGTTGGTTGGCTGTAGATAAGGGAACATTGCAACATGTGAAATATAAGAATGTGTTTGGCTGCGGCGATGCCAATGGCACACCACGCGGCAAAACCGCCGCGACGGTCAAGCTGTCTGTGCCGATTGTGGTTGCCAACCTGTTGTCGGTCATTGAGGGTAAAGAGCCGCAAATGATTTTTGATGGCTACACTTCATGCCCGCTGTTGACCAAGTTCGGCTCGGCCATGCTGATCGAGTTCGATTACGAGGGCAAGCTCACGCCGACTTTTGCCTTTATCGATCCGAAACAAGAATCTTGGTTTGCCTGGGTGATGAAGGAGCAAATGCTCAAGCCCACTTACTTAAAAATGCTCGAAGGCCGTGTTTAAGGAGAGAACCCCATGTTGAACAATATCAATCTTGCATTTTGGATGATGGTAGGCTGGATGCAGCAAAATATCATGCTGGTCATCGTACTGGCGGGCTTGGCCGTGTTGGCGTATGGCGCGTTGCTGATTTCACGCCGTAATTGGTGGAGCTTGTCGTCTTTTGTCGGCGGTTTTTTTGCTGCCGTCATCGTCACTGCGGTGATGGCATTGAGCTTGCCTGCGCTGACCGGATCATCTTTGGCGCAGACAACCTACATCACTGATTGGGTCATGCTGGCGCTGATGGCCGCAGGCTTTGGCGCAGTGGCGTTTGTGATTGTGTATCCGTTGCTAGTGTTGATGCAGAAGAAGAGAGCCTGAGTTTTTGACTGACGGCACTGCAAACGCCCCGAATTCGGGGCGTTTTTTATGGCTGATACTTAAATCAAATATACGGGCTTTATTTAATCGAGTCTGACCCCAAAGCCGCGCGACAGAATACGACATGCGCATGGTTTCAAAGGATCTGAAGGAGCGGAATCCGGTAGTTTATAAGTGTCTGATATTCCAAGCAATACGCAGCGTTATGGCACCCTGTATGTGCTATTTCCTAGCTTCTTTTAATGTATCAAGTCGTTTTTGATCGCTTTCAGAAAACGTCGCATCGTAGAGTGGCTTTCCATCAGCGCCATCTAGCCTGACAACCTCGACAGAAAAAATAGCGTCTTTTGGCGCTTCGACTCTGCCCCAGTCACCGTGTGCGCTTGGTTGGAGACTCCATGTTGTTCGCTCACCATTTTCTAGGCCACCGCTGATTTTGTAGTTGAAGGTTTCGACAAGCCATGGAACTGAGCGACCCGGTGACGATAGCGTACCCTTGAAGTGGGCGCGAGATATGGGCTTGCCTGTGGTGTTCTGAATGTCCATTTCAATAATTGGAACCATCCTTGAGATGCGAGCCGTACCTTCATCCCGTTTGTAAAATTGGGCCTTGTGGATCACAAATTTTTTGAGAGCAACTTTGTCTTGCTCTGCCTTGGACTTTTTCGCTTCGAGTTCGCTTATCTCCTTGGTGGTGCGCTCTTTCTTGATCGTTTCAGCCTTGGCAATAACTTGTTTTGCTGTCAGTCCATTCAGCATGGATTTGTCTGGCATATCTTTGTGGTTTTCAGGGTGAAGCATCATGTCGGAAATGGATGCTCCATTCATGGCGATGACAAGCATGGCGGACTTGAATTGGCGATTTTCTTCGTCATTCAGCTTAGCCTGAACTTCTTTCAACGATTGTTCAGCTCGTTCGTCTGTGGATGTGTCAATTTTCGGTTCGTTACAACCAACAAGGGCTAGGGATGCGATTATCACAGCAATGGCGATGCGGTTCATATGGTCTCTCTGTTCGTGGCTAGTGAGTTTTGGGTCGGTCTAACATGTGGAACCCTTGTTACGCATCACTTCGCAACAATTTTTTGTCAGGGTATATTCGCATGTCAGTGACGGTCAAAAGATACAACTATTTCAATGTGAAGTAACCCCGTTGCACACATTCAGCAAAGAAGTCAGTCAAGTCTTCTCCACCCTTCGCAGCCGCATCCAGCTAATCAACCCAGTCAACACCAGCAGCAAAAAGCCAAAAATAAACAGGTTGGCGGTAATCGACACACCCATCTGGCTGAGTAGCAAATACAGCCCGACAAACAGCAGCATCGCCATGTTTTCCCATAGGTTTTGTACCGCAAGAGCGCGGCCTGCGCCGATGGTGTGGTGTCCGGCGTTTTGCAGCATGGCGTTCATGGGGACGACGAACATGCCGCCTGCTGCGCCGAGTGCAATCAGTAAGGCGACGGCCACGGGGAGGCTTTGGGTGAGAGCGAGGAGCATGACCAGTGGGCCGAGCAGCAGGCCGCCGATGAGGGCGCGGTTGACCTTGTGCAGCGGGATGAGTAGCCCTGCAATCACCGCGCCAGCGACGATGCCGATGGACACTGCGCCCATGAGATTTGAGGGTGTGCTGTTGTCGGCAATGCCGAGAGCAATGGGTACCCAAGCAAAAAGCATGAGGCGCATGGTCGAGCCTAAGCCCCAGAAGCTGGTGGTGGCGAGTAACGAGGCGCGGGCATCGGGGATGGTGTAGAGCGTGCGTAGGTCGCGCCCGAAACTTAGTAGGGTGCTACCTAAATGATGATTTTTGAGCGGCGATTCAATCGGTAGGCGCGGGATGAGTAGGTTGACCAAGGCGGCGAGGAAAAACAGGGTAATGACGCTCGTGAGCGCAAGATCAAGGTTGTAGTCCGCCATGAGGCCGCCGAGGAATACGCCCAAAAGAATGGCGACGATGGTCGAACCTTCGAGCAGGCTGTTGGCGCGCACTAGGCTTTGCGGCGGGAAGAGCTGGGTCAACATGCCGAATTTGGCTGGAGAGTAGAGCGCAGCACCAATGCCGGCAATGCCGTAGGCGACAATCGGATGCGCGCCGAGTAGTAAGCTGAGTGCGCCGACAAGTTTTACGCCGTTGCCAATGAGCAATACGCGGTTTTTCGGCAGGGCATCGGCCAGTACGCCGACAAAGGGGGCGAGCAGGATAAAGGGCAGCACAAAGCTGATTTGTAGCCAAGGGATGTTGCCTGCTTCAAGCTGGATTTTGAGGGTGGCAATGGCGACGATCAGCAGGGCATTGTCGGCCAAGGCAGAAAGAAATTGCGCCACCAGCAGAGCGAGCATGGCGCGATTGTGCAGCATCGGTGAGTATAAGGCGGTGGTGTTCAAGCGCGGCCTACTTGAAGTGAGGGGGAAATCGTTTCCGTGCTCCGGCATGATAACGCATTGTTTTTCCGCTTGAGCGGCGTTGTAGCGGTGGCTGTATTCCCTCGCTGGCGCGTGGAAACGATACAAGCATTCCGCGCAAGGTCTAATCAATTCATTGTCATTTTATTAGTCGTAAATAATCCACCTTGCCCGTGGGTAGTTTGGGTCGTTCGTCAAGCAGGCAAATCACGCGCGGCATGGCGGTTTTTGGCTAGCCGAGGGTTGGCACGGCGGCGAGCAAACGCTCGCGGGTCTTGATAGCTATTTTCGTTCAGCCGAGGGATTCGTCCGCGCTTGAAGGTGTTTGACATGCTGGCGATGTGTTTTCCACGTCGCATCTAGTCGCTTTGATTGAATTAGCGCAACAGTACGCAGAACCTGCTCCTCGTTGAGTACAGGCTGTGAGAATGACTTGATATAAGTAATGTAGTCTCCGCCTTGTGTGACGTTTGCCGGCATCGGTGTCTTGAAAGTGCTTTGTCCTACAAAGACGATAAGCGAATGAATGGCATTTGAGGAAACATCCAATGCTATTTCCAACGTCTTAATATGCTTAAAGTTTTGGTGCAGCGGATTTTGAAAAGGATATGATTTTTTGAAAATTTTTTGTGTCCAAAAAGCCTGATTCTCACGCCCGAAAATCCAGCCATTCATATTTTTTGTCTCCACAACAAAAATCCCAAAGCGGGAGACAATAATGTGATCGATTTGTGTTGTTCCGTCGGGCGTTGGCATTGTGACATTGTGCATTCGATGGTAAGTGTTTTTTGGTAACCCAAGCCATGCTGCAAATTTGACCCAAGCCTCACCAAGCCAACCCTTGAACCAAGATGTTTTGAACATGGTGGCTAAGAGCAGGATGGGAACAAGCCACCCTAGTTTGAGTAGGGCGCTGAAGATTGGGGAATCGTCCATGGTTTTGTGCCGATAATGCGCGGGTTTTGGGGCGGGGCGAGCCCCTTGACATCGATGCTTAGATTTCGCGCTTTTGACCCATGCCTCGCCCCGGTAAGACTTAAGCCACTGACTTTAATAGGACTTACGCAAAATCCTGATTTAGCCCCCTCTCCCCTCGCGGGAGAGGGTTGGGGAGAGGGGGCGAGAGCATAGCCAAATCATAGGCTTATGCCAGCTTCCCCACCCTCTCCCCAGCGACCCCCTCGCTACGCTCTCCCCCCATCAAGGGGGAGGGGGTAAAAACGTCATTCTGCGTAAGTCCTATTTAAGTCGCCGCTGCCTCAATCAGCGATGACCTAGGCCTTGCCCTGCAGCTGCTCCAAGATCGCTGGGTTTTCCAAGGTGGAAATATCACCAGTGATATCTTCGCCCTTGGCCAGCGAGCGCAGCAGGCGGCGCATGATTTTGCCGGAGCGGGTTTTGGGCAGGTTATCGCCGAAGCGAATCTCGTCCGGTTTGGCAATCGGGCCAATTTGCTCGGCCACCCAGTTGCGCAATTCGTCCACGATTTTGGCGGCTTCGTCACCCACGGGGCGCTCGCCCTTGAGCACGACGTAGGCGGCAATCGCCTCGCCCTTGATGTCGTGCGGTTTGCCGACCACGGCGGCTTCGGCGACACGCGGGTGGGCAACCAGCGCCGATTCGATTTCCATCGTGCCCAAACGGTGACCAGAGACATTCAGCACGTCGTCGATGCGTCCCATAATCCAAAAATAGCCGTCGCTATCTTTGCGCGCCGAGTCGCCCGCCAAATAATAGCCGGGGAAATAATCCGGGAAGTAGGTTTTCTTGAAACGTGCATCGTCGCCCCAGATGGTGCGCACCATCGACGGCCAAGGCTTTTTGATCACCAAATAGCCACCATGTTCGGCATCGACCGGGTTACCGTGATCATCCACCACATCAGCCATAATGCCCGGCAGCGGACGGGTGCAGGAGCCGGGTTTGGTGGCGATTGCGCCGGGGATGGGCGCGATCATGTGCGCGCCGGTTTCGGTCTGCCACCAAGTATCAACAATCGGGCAGCGTTCACGCCCAATCACGCGGTGATACCACATCCAGGCTTCCGGGTTAATCGGCTCGCCGACTGAGCCGAGCAGACGAAGTTTGGATAAATCGTATTTGGCGGGAATCTCCTCGCCCATTTTCATCAAAGCGCGAATGGCCGTGGGCGCGGTGTAGAAAATGGTCACGCCATGATTTTGAGCCACGCTCCAGAATCGCCCGGCATCGGGATAGGTCGGCACGCCTTCAAAAATCACCTGGGTCGCGCCGATGGCCAGCGGGCCGTAGGCGACATAGCTGTGCCCAGTAATCCAGCCCACATCCGCCGTACACCAGTACACATCATCGTCTTGCGTATCGAATACCCATTTATTGGTCAGAATGGCGTTGAGCAAATAGCCGCCGCTGGAATGCTGGATGCCTTTGGGCTTGCCGGTGGAGCCGGAGGTGTAAAGCAGGAACAGCGGATGTTCGGATTCGACAAACACCGGTTCGCAGTTAGCGGGTAAATCAGCAATCAGATCATGCCACCAGATGTCGCGCTCAGGCATCATGGCGGCACCGTGGTTGGTGCGTTGATAAACCACGATTTTTTCGATGCTTGGGCAGCCGTGATCCATCGCCTTGTCCACTGCGTCCTTGAGTGCAATGGTGCGCCCGCCACGGAAGCCGCCATCGGCGGTGATGACCACACGCGCTCCGGCATCGTTGATGCGGTCGCGCAGGGCTTCGGCGGAAAAGCCACCGAACACGATGGAATGCACCAGTCCCAAGCGCGCACACGCCTGCATAGCAACCACGGCTTCGGCGATCATCGGCATATAGATAATGACGCGATCGCCCTGTTCTAATCCTAGGCTCTTCAAGCCGTTGGCGAGTTGGCAAACTTCGGCGTGGAGTTGCTTGTAAGTGATTTCGCGGGTGTCGCCCTTGTCGCCTTCAAAACGAATGGCGATTTTGTCGCCGCGTTTTTCAAGATGGCGGTCGAGGCAGTTGTAGCTGATGTTGAGTTTGCCGTCTTCAAACCAAGTGAAATGCGGCGCATTGTCGCTGTTCAGCGTTTGGGTGAATGGGGTATGCCAGTCGATTTCAACGCGCGCCAAGTCCGCCCATGTGCCCGCATAATCGGCCTCAAAACGCTGATACAGCGCGTTGAGGCGCTCCTCGTTCAGCCGCGCCCGCGCAGAAAATTCGGCAGAGGGCGGAAAAAGGCGGGTTTCATGCAGGCTAGATTCGAGTGCGTCGGACATGGCTGGCTCCTCATTGGCGGATGGTTTTTTAACCCGCGCATTCTACGCCTGTGAGGAAGGCTGGGTCATGTTTTTGTCACAAGCAAGGTTGGCGCAGAATACCGTTGAACGTTTAGGTTACGTGTAGCCCGGATGGAGCGCAGCGGGAATCCGGGGGTAGCCGCTCCAGTTGACAAGCCTGCCCCGGATTAGCATCCGGGCTACATGAGCCTTTTTGTCACAAGAAGGTGCGATTTCCGCATTACCCCAACGCGCCCGCTAGCAAATTCAGCGTCATGGCCAGCACTAGGATGTTATAGGTAAAGGAAGTGAGGCCGTGCACCATGACTAGGCGGCGCATACGCGAGTCAGCAATGTTGACATCCGCGGTTTGGGAGGTCATGCCTATCACCAGGGTGAAGTAGGCAAAATCGCTGTAACTTGGGTGTTGGCCGCCGGGGAAGATCAGTCCTTGCACGATGTCGGTTTCATCTTCGGTGGCGGTATCGGGCGCGTAATACAAGCGAGCGTAGCGTAGGGTGAAGATGGTTTGGATCAGCAGCCAGTTGATAAAGAGGGCGGCGAGCGCCAGGGCAATGTGCGCCCAGCGGTCGATGCCGTGCATGGCGTTGCTGGCTTCGGCAATCATGAGTACGCCAAGCAGGCTGACCCATGTGGTGAGCGCGAGCAGGCTGTAAATGGCGGTTGCGCCGGGGTCGGAGCGTTGCGCGCGCCAGCGTGAGAGGTGGGCGTTGAGTTTGCCTAAGCCAATGACGAGCAGGCTTAGATAGGTGATGCCTGCAATTAGCCATGCGCTAAGGATGCGTGTGCTCCATAAGCCTTCGGGGTGAACAAGCCAAAGCAGCAGGCCGCTGATTAGCCCAGCGCTGCTGGCGATTAAAAAGCGTTGCCAGACATGCAGGTGGGCGAACGGGTGGATGGTGTGCGGCATCATGTGGGGCGGGGTTTGCGGAATAGGTGGTAGGCCAAAAACCCGAAGACCACGAGGGCGAGGATAATCCAATGCTCATAATGATGCACTTCGCCGAGCCAGCGGCTGAGTATCGCGCCAAAACTGTAACCGAGGCCGCCGATAAGTAGTGCCCAAATGAGGGCGGAGAGGATGTTCAGGCCAATAAACAGTGGCCATGAGACTTTGCTTAAGCCAAGCGCAATGGGCATGACGGTGCGTAAGCCCCAGATAAATCGCATACTGAAAATGGCTTTGCGTGGGTGGGTTTCGATAAGCGTCATGGCGCGTTCGATTTTGTTGTGCAGCTTGGGATAGCGTTGCATGAGTTTTTGACCGTGCCTGCGCCCGAGCCAAAAGTAAAATTGGTCGCCCAAGGTCGCGCCGAGCCAAGCGACTAGAATTACGGCAAAGGGGTTGAGCAGGTTCTGGTGGGCGGCGTAACCTGCGAGCAGTAGCACGGTTTCGCCTTCCAGCAGCGTGCCGATGAGTACGGCAAAATAGCCATAAGTTTGAATTAGATCGGGGATGTTCATGCCTTTTAGGACTTACGCAGAATGGTTGTTTTACTCCCTCCCCCTTGACGGGGGAGGGCGGGGGAGAGGGTGGAGAAGTTGGCGCAAGTCTATGTTCTAGCGAAGGTTATACCCCCTCTCTCCAACCCTCTCCCGCGAGGGGAGAGGGGGCTAAATCCAAGTTTTGCGTAAGTCCTACCCTTAATCATACAGGTGAATAATCCATGCGTATTTTATTGATTGAAGATGACCAAGCCACGGCGGATTTTGTGCAGAAAGGGCTGCGCGAGGTTGGGCATATTGTTGAACATGCGCACGATGGTGAATTGGGCTTGCGCTATGCGCTCGATCAGCCTTTTGATGTGTTGGTGGTGGATCGGATGCTGCCGCGCCGCGATGGTCTGACGTTAATTAAAATGTTGCGTGCCGATGGCAAAACCGTGCCGGTGTTGGTGTTGTCGGCCTTGGGGCAGGTCGATCAGCGGGTGGAGGGCTTGCGTGCTGGGGGCGATGATTATCTGGTTAAGCCGTTTGCGTTCTCCGAGTTGCTTGCACGTATCGAGGCGCTGGGGCGGCGTAATCAGGCGGCAAGTTCAACGGATGCTGGGGTGTTGCGGCTGGCGGATTTGGAGCTGGATGTCGAGCAGCATCGCGTCACGCGGGCGGGGCAGCGGATTAGTTTGCAGCCGCGTGAGTTGCGTTTGTTGGAGTATTTGATGCGTCGCCCTGGGCGCATTGTGACGCGCACCATGCTGCTGGAGCAGGTGTGGGAGCTGCATTTTGACCCGCAAACCAATGTGGTGGATAGCCAAATCAGCCGTTTGCGCGCCAAAATTGATCGTGATTTTTCACCGCCTTTGCTGCACACCGTGCGCGGTTTGGGCTATCGGTTGGGAGATGAAATATGAATCGTTTCAAGGCTTTGTTGCGCACCACGGCGATGCGTCAGGCGCTCGGGGGCGCATTGTTGCAGGTGGGCGTGCTGGCCTTGGCGTTGCTTGTGGTGTTTGTTTTGATGCAGCAGCGCATCGATGACTTGGTCAAAGACGGCTTGGAGCGCGAAATGCACGAGCTTGCCGCCTTGCCTTTAGCTTCTTTGCAGCAAAACCTCGCGCATGAAGCGGTGGGTGAAGATGGCTTGGGCGTGCGCCATGCTCTGCTTCTGGATGCACAAGGTCAAACCCTAGCGGGGAATATTCTGCAATGGCCTGCACATTTGGAAGATGGGCAGGTGCGTGCAGGCCGCTTGGTGATTCAGGATGATGACAGTGACCATGAGGACGTGCCTCACGCAACGCTGATGGCCAAGACCTTGGCGCATGGCGAGCGTTTGATTCTGGCGCATGAGCCTGGGGTGTTGGAGTCCTTGCGTGATGTGCTGTTGGGGGCGGTGGTTTTGACCTTGCTGCTAAGTGCCTTGGTGTCGCTTGGCTTGGGGGCGCGTTTAGGTTTGCGCTGGCTATCAAGGGTGGAAGACATCAACACCACGGCAGGCAAAATCGCACGCGGTGAATTGAGTGCGCGCTTGCCGCAATCGCCACACGGCGATGAGTTTGACCTTCTTGCAGGGCATTTGAATGCCATGCTGGCGCGGGTTGAGCAGGCGGTGCTGGGGATGCGTGAAGTGAGTGACCATGTGGCGCATGATTTGCGCAAGCCTTTAAGTCGCCTGAAAAATCAGCTTGAAGCGGCGGCGTTGCGGCTGGATGACGCGCCACATGATCGTCAAACGTTGCAACAATCCATCGCGCAGGCGGCGGCGGAGGCCGATGAACTGATTCATGCCTTTGATGCCATGTTGTCGATTGCGCGGTTGGATGCAGGCAGCGAGCTTGTGGTGCGCGAGTCGTTTGATGTGGCCGAGGCGCTGTCCCCCATGCTGGAGCTGTATCAAGACCAAGCCGAGGACGAGGGGCGCGTGCTCAATGTGTCGATGGCGGCGGGTTTGCTGCTGCGCGGCAGTGCGCCGTTGCTTGCGCGTGCTTGGGCAAATGTGTTGGATAACGCGCTGCTGTACACGCCGCAAGGCTCGCCGATTGAAGTGGAGGCTCGACGGTTGGGCGAGCGCATTGTGTTGGAGTGCATCGACCACGGCGCGGGGATTGCGGTAGATGAGCGTGAGCGCATGTTGCAAAAATTCACCCGAGGCGACAAGGCGCGCACCTTGGCGGGCAGCGGCTTAGGCCTGCCGCTTGCCCGTGCCGTGGCGCGTGCGCATGAAGGTGAATTGGGTTTGCACGCAACCCCAGGCGGTGGTTTGACGGTGCGTATGGTGTTTGTTAAACCGCAGGCATAAAAACCTGTTCAAAGTCTCGCTGAACGGCGCATTGCGGCGCGAAAATCACTCTCAAAATGCTCACATAGTTGTCTATGCTCCGCTTTTTCGAGTTAATTTTCGCTTGCACTGCATCCGCTGATCAAGACTTTGAACAGGTTCTAAAAAAACCGGCACTAAGGCCGGTTGTGTTGGGGTGTTTAACCCGTCGAGTTTTTAGTTCAACTTAATCGCATCTTTGCGGCTGATGGTTAAGTAGGTAACCAGCGCAAGAATCACGACCAGCAAAATCGCGCTGGTGCCGACCGCACCTAAGCCCAAACCGCCGTTGAGAGTGGGTTGGGATAGATAATCGCCAAACGACGCACCCAAGGGGCGGGTGAGGATGTAGGCCAGCCAAAAGGTGAGAATGGCGTTGGCTTTGAACACAAAATGAGCCAGTGCGATAAGACCAATCACAGCGGCAAACACCAAGGTTGAGTTGAGATAGCCCAAGTGCAGCGATTCAGCCAAAAGATCGCCCACGGCTGTACCTAGAGCAAAGGTGATAAGAATGGTTAGCCAATAAAAAGCCTCGCGATTAGGTGTGGTAATGCTATGAATCGAAAGGCTTTTTTCAGAGATATACCACGCGGCAAAGCTTGCGGCGAGCATCAGGCTAAAGACGATGGAGAGCGTCACCAGTGATACGCCAACGTTGTCCACCAAAAGGTCAGTAATCAGCGTACCCACCACGCTTACTAGCACCACGGTGAACCAGTATTTGGGCGGCGTGTAGTGGCTGGCGCGCAGTTGAATCGCAAGGGCAACAATCAGTAAAGCAGCCATGACGATGGAGGTGATATTCAAGCCGAAGCCTAAATCGACATTCAGAAAGTCAGCAAATGTTTCGCCCACCGTGGTGGAAAACATTTTGATAATCCAAAAATACAGGGTGATTTCGGGGACTTTGCTCCAAAGCTCGTGCGTTGCGCTTGGGTTGGGCAGGGTTTGGGTGTTCATACGCGTGCTCCTATTTATGATGAATGAGCCAAAAAAGGCGGCCTACATGTCGTACAGCCGCCTTTTGCAAGAAAAATTGAGCGCGTTATGCCGTCAAAGGCCGTTGTTCGGGTATTCAACTGCATGGCGCTAACTGATGGGCTTAGGGAAGCGCTGATTAATTCGTCGTCGCGAGGAGCGTAGCGACGTGGCGATCCATAGACTGCTGATTCTGCTGGAGTTGTGGATTGCTTCGCTACGCTCGCAAAGACGATTTATGAATAAATCAGCGTCTCCTTAGCGTTGTTCGCGCGTGTTGTGCTCTTTCTTGTTGTCATTCTCGTCGTCGTTATCCTCAGCTTCCGCCGCTAGAACCTTGCCCGTGCCGGGGTCGATGGCGAGTTCAATGCCCTGATTGTTGTGCATGACATCGACTTTCCAGACCAGATAATCGTCTTCATCATCCAGCTTGGTTTTTTGCAAGGTTGCGCCTGGAGCAGCGGCTAATGCAGCCGCCTCGGCTTCGGATTGGCTGATTTTGCTCAACGCTTGCAAGCTGGCTTGGTCTTCAGCCGTGCCGCGTGGCAGCTTGATGGAGCTGCTTTTAACTTCATCAGGGTACTGGCCGTTGAGCACCGTGGTTCCGGCCACGGCAAGCGTTGCGCCAAGTGTTGAAATAGCCGCGATAGCGATCAATGTGCGAGAGAGTTTCATGGAGTTCACCTCATGGTTTTGTTGCGACAACCTGTTGTTGCCGTGAGATGAATACTGAACCCCGATTCTTGCCAGCGACTTGCCGCAACATGAGCATTTGGTCATCTTGGGGAGGGCTATCCGCAAGCAGCCGCATTCGCGACGGCTCAATCCTCGTAATGCCCACCAATCGCCATGATGTAGATGCTGGTTTCGTCGAAACGGTAAATCAGGCGATCGGCGTGGGAGAGTCTTCTTGACCATAAGCCGCTGAGGTTGTGGCGCAGCGGTTCAGGTTTGCCGAGGCCAGTTGCAGGGTCGCCGCGCAACATTTCTTTGAGGACTTGGCAGAGTTTTTTGTGCAAAATTTTGTCGGTGCTGCGTAAGGCTTCGTAAATTTCCCAAGTATGACCTTCAAAAACGAGGGCTTTCATTGCGTTAGAACCTGTTCAAAGTCTCGCTGAGCGGCGCATTGCGGCGCAAAAATCGCCCTCAAAATGCTCACATAGTGATCTATGCTCCGCTTTTTCGGTCGATTTTCGCTTGCACTGCATCCGCTGATCAAGACTTTGAACAGGTTCTAAGAATTTCGGCCAATGTTTCAGAATCCGCAGTGCGCCCGCTGCGTTCGCTGTGGGTCTTGAGTGAGGCTTCAAGTTGGCGCATCAAAGGCTGGTTTTGCAGCACGTATAAAGTTTCTTGGTCGCGCTCCCAGTCATCCAGGCTCATCACTACGGCGGCTTTGCCGTTTTTGCGCGTGATTTTGACGACGGTGCTGTGGTCATTCACTTGGTCGAGCACGCTGGCGAGTTTTTCGCGGAAGCTGGAGTAGGTCATGGCATCCATGAGGCAATCTCTTTGTTTGTTGTACCGCTTTACTGTACGTCTTTAGATGTTGAGAGGGAAGTGCTTTGATGTTGTAAGCTTGGGTCGAGCTAAAGAGACTAGGTTATGCACGCAGAGCAATTAAGCCGTTTATTGATATGTGAAATTGAAGCCGCGACCAAGGGCGAGCACACGCCGCTGATGCTGTGGGGCGCGCCGGGGGTGGGGAAGTCGGCGCTGGTGGCGCAGGCGGCGCAAAATTGCGGCGTGCCGATGATTGATTTGCGCCTGTCGCAGCTTGAGCCTTCGGATTTGCGCGGAATGCCGTATCAAAACAAGGGCTTGGTGGAGTGGGCGATTCCGTCCATGTTGCCAGATGCCTTGCGCCACGGGGCGCGGGGGGTGTTGTTTCTGGATGAAATCAATGCCGCTTTGCCGCAGGTGGCGGCGGCGGCGTATCAGTTGATTCTGGATCGGCGCTTGGGTGATTACCGTTTGCCTGCGGGCTGGGCGATTTTGGCGGCGGGCAATCGGCTAGGGGATCGCGGCGTGACTTATGCCATGCCTGCGCCTTTGGCGAATCGTTTTACGCATGTGGAGTTGGAGCCGTCGCTTGCGGATTGGTTGGTTTGGGCAAGCGAGGCGGGTGTGGATGCGCGTTTGCAGGCGTTTTTGCGCCAGCGGCCTGATTTGTTGATGGTCTTTCCTGAGCGGGCGAATCAGCACGCTTTTCCTAGTCCGCGTTCTTGGGTGTTTGCGGATCGTGCTTTGGTTAAGTTTGCCCATGAGCCTGATTTGCTTGAGCCTGCGTTGATGGCGTGTGTCGGCGAAGTGGCGGGGCTGTTGTTTGCGGCGTATTTGGCACGACCTGCTTTGGATTTGGATGCTTTGCTGGCAGAGGCTCATCCGGTATTGCCGCAAGATGCTGATGCGCGTTGGGCGGTGCTGGATGCTGCCTTGGTGCGGACGCGAACGCTTGAATTGGACGATGCGGCAATGGCGAGTGCGTTGTTGCGTTTGGCGGCGGCGTTTGAGCCGGTGATGGGCGAGCGACTGGTGCGTGCCTTGCGCGAGCGGCTGGGCGAGGGCTTGTACAGGCTTGAGGCATTTGATGCTTGGGCGGTGCAAGCCCATAACGCTGGGATAGATTCGAGTGCTTGAGCGATTGATATCCATTCGCCGCGATTTAAGCCGTGCCCAGCCAATCCTTGGGCGCTTGGCGAGCTTTATTGAAGTCTCATTGGCAGATGATTTGAGTTGTGCAGTGGAAACAGGCATTAACACGCTGCGTTTCACGCCAAATTATGCGCAACAGACCACGGACGAGGCTTTGCTCTTTTGGTTGGCGCACGCCAGTTTGCATATGGCTTTGCTGCATTTTGACCCGCCTGCGGGTCAGCCCGAGGCGTGGTCGCGGGCGTGTGATAGCAAGGTGAATGGCCTGTTGCGTCATTTGAATTTGACTGCGCCGCCGGATGGATTGGAGCAGCATCGTTGGTGGAATGAGGCTGCCCGCGAGGGTGGGACAGCGGCGCAGCAGCGTGTGGGCGGTGCGCTGAGTGACAACTCACCGAGCGCAACGCTGCGTCAAGGGCAGGCGCAACAATGGCGTTTGCGGGTGCGGCAGGCGTTAGGCGAGGCTTTGGGGGCGGGCGAGGCCGAGGGTGTGCTAATTCGTGAATTGCTTGGGGAGGCTTCCGTTGCCTCCGGGCACGATTGGCGCGTTCAGCTCGCTGCTTTTTTGCAGCGTTGGCACAGGGCGGAGGCGCATTACGGGCGCACTTCGCGTCGGGCTGTACCGCCTTTTTTAATGCCCGCCTTGCGTCCGGCGGCGGCGCATGTGGTGGTGGCGGTGGATACCAGTGCGTCCATCAAACCTTTGCAGCTACAGCAATTTTGGTCGGAGATTCAAAGCCTTGCGGGGCAGGTGACCATGCAAATGACCTTGTTGGCGGCAGATACCCAGCTTGCAGAAGGCGCGCCGTGGGTGTTTGCGCCGGGTGAAGTCCCGCAATGGCCGAACCCCCAAGGGCAGGGGGGCACGGATTTTCGTCCGGTGTTCGCTTGGCTTGCAGAGAGCGACACAAGTTTTGATGCGCTGATTTATTTTACGGACGGCAAAGGCGACTATCCCGCAGAGATGCCGAATGTACCCGTGTTGTGGGTGTTGGCAGGCGAGGGCGGCGATGTACGCAAACCGCCGTTTGGCGAGGTGGTGTATTTATGAGCCGAGGTGTTCGACCGGTACGCATCGATATTTCCGACGACGAACAAGCCCTGCTTGATCGGGTCATGCAGCAGCTTTGGCTGGAGCAGGGCTTGGCGCAACATAGCTTGAACGCTTACGAAACCGATTTGCGCGTGTTTGCTGCGTGGTTGGCTTTGCACAAAAAAGCGTTAATAAGCGCCCATCGTGCCGATATTTTGGCCTATCTTGCGGAGAAAATGCAGGATGGCAAGCAAGCGCGCAGTCTGGCGCGCATGTTGTCGGCGGCGCGGCGTTTTTACGGCTGGTTGCTGGCGCAGGGCGAAATCATGCTTGACCCAACCTTGGATATTCCGCCGCCGAATATTGGGCGACCTTTGCCCAAATCGTTAAGCGAGGACGACGTGGTGCGCCTGATTACTGCGCCGCCTGTGGACACCCCACTCGGCTTGCGCGACCGAGCGATGCTCGAAACCCTGTACGCCACGGGCTTGCGCGTGAGTGAACTGATTAAGCTGAATTTGGGTCAGATGAGCCTGACTTCCGGCGTGGTGCGGGTACTGGGCAAGGGGCGCAAGGAGCGGCTCGTGCCGCTAGGGGATGAGGCGGTGCATTGGATTGAGCGTTATCTTGCCGAAGCACGTCCGGCCTTGCTTGAGGGCTTGGGTGAGAGTGGCGATTTATTTGTCACTCGGCGCGGTGCGGGCATGACGCGGCAGATGTTTTGGATTTTGCTCAAACGTTACGCGGCGCAAGTCGGTTTGACGATGGAGCTTTCACCACATACCTTACGCCATGCGTTTGCCACGCATTTGTTAAATCACGGTGCCGACTTGCGTGTGGTACAAATGCTGTTGGGGCACGCGGATTTATCCAGCACACAAATTTATACCCACGTGGCGCGGGCAAGGCTCAAGGCTTTGCATCACGAGCACCATCCACGGGGTTAGGGAGGCGTTGATTTATTCGTTATTGCGAGGCCAAAGGCCGTGGCAATCCATGCGGCTGTCGTTGTGGTCTTGGATTGCTTCGCGAAGCTCGCAATGACGAATAAATGAGCAAGTAGTCCGGATGAAGCGAAGCGAGAATCCGGGAGCTGCCGTGCCCATAGCGAGACTTGCCCCGGGTTGACACCCGGGCTACTGCTGTTTTGTTCGTCGTCATTGCAAGGCCAAAGGCCGTGGCAATCCATGGGGTGATTGCATGACCTTGGATTGCTTCGTTAATCCTACGCAATGACGAATAAGTCATTGTTTTTATAGTGCAATTTTTATGTTAATTGATGAGGAAAAACGCATGAAGCGTGTTGTAGCGATTTCGAGTTTGGTTCTACCTTTGAGTTTGACGGCGATACCCCAAGTGTGGGCGGATGCAACGGGCGATGCCTTGGCGACCAAGCTCAAAGCGGCGATGCCGGGCATTCCGCTGACTTCGGTCACACCCACGCCGCTAGCAGGGATTTACGAAGTCGTGGCAGGCTCCGATGTGATTTACATGAGCGGCGATGGCAAGTACATGCTCCAAGGCGTGCTGGTGGATTTTGATGCGCGCAAAAACCTGACTGAAGAGCGCCGCGTGGGCATTCGTGCCGACCTTCTCAAGCAAATCAAAGATGAAGACACCGTGGTTTACGCGCCCATAGGTACACCCAAGCACACCATTACCGTGTTCACCGACCCAAGCTGCCCATATTGCCGCAAACTGCACGCCGAAGTGCCAGAATTGGTCAAAAATGGCGTAAAAGTGCGCAATGTCATGTATCCGCGCGCGGGTTTGGACTCACCCATCGGCAAAACCAGCATCGGCATTATGTGCGCCAAAGATCGCAAGGCCGAGCTGGACAAATCGCTTGCAGGGCAAACACTTAACTTGCCGATGTGCGAAAAACACTCCATAGCCCAGCAGCTTGAACTCGGCGGTCAGCTTGGGTTGGAAGGCACGCCCTACATCGTCACCGATACCGGTGTGGTGATTTCCGGCTACCGTCCGGCAGCGGATATTTTGAAAGTGTTGGACGGCAAAAAACCATCCTAATAACAGCGTTAGTTAGGACTTAAGCAGAATGGCGGCTTTAACCCCTCCCCCTTGATGGGGGAGGGTGGGGAAGCTGGCATAAGCCTATGTTTTATTGGATGTTTTCACCCCCTCTCCCCATCCCTCTCCCGCGAGGGGAGAGGGGGCTAAATCCAACTTTTGCGTAAGTCCTATTAGTTGAGTGTCATTGCGAGTGCAACGAAGCAATCCACGAGCCGGCGGACGGCTGTATAGATTGCTACGTCCTTTGGCCTTGTAATGACGCTATTTTTGCCAGTTTGTAGGAGCGAACCTTGGGTCTCGAAGGCCTGCTATAACCCTTCGCGACCTAAGGTTCGCTCCTTCAAAAAAATCTAGAGAAGTACTGATTAATTTGTCATCGCGTGGAGCGTAGCGATGTGGCGATCCATAGCTTGCTGATTCTGCTGGAGTTATAGATTGCTTCCCGCCACGCTACGCTCGCGGCTGAAGGCACGCTCGCAATGACGATTCATGAATTAATCAGCGCCTTCCTAGGTTTTAACACGCCGGTTCAATAGAACATATCTTCAATGCAACATCCCAAACATCTTGCGCCGATAGGGCTGGGTGAGTGGGTGACTATCGCCCAGCATTTCAAAAATCTGAATCATCCCCTTGCGCCCCGCGCCATCGTTATAGTTGCGATCAAGCTGCATAATTTGCAGATACTGTTGCAACGCAGCCTCGTGCTCGCCTTGCGTGACTAACACGGTGGCGAGCTTTTCGCGTGCATCGCAATCGTTTGGGTTCGCTTCGATACGCGCCAAAAGCTCATGCGCATCCCCCGCGTTTTGCGCTTGGCGGCCAAAATTAATTTGCGCTTTTAACTCACGCGCCATGCCCGCTTCGGCGGCGCTATCGGGAATACTGCTTAACATACTGAGTGCATCGTCAAGCCGACCGCTGTGTGCTGCAAAACGCGCCAAAGCAAACAGCACCGCCGAATTTTTTGGGTCAAGCTCATGCGCCAAACGCAGAAGCTCCAATGCTTCGGCTTCATGGTCTTGCTCCAAAAGCGCCATCGCTTGATGCAGCATTAAATCCGATTCACGCACCATGTGCTTATCAATCAGCGCACGAATCGCCGACTCTGGCTGCGCCCCCATAAATTGATCCACCACCGCGCCATCCTTAAACAGCATCACCGTCGGCAGGCTGCGAATGCCATATTGTGCCGCAAGATTTTGCTCCGTATCCGTATCGACATACGCAAGGTGCACCTCCCCGTTGTAGCTTTCCACCACTTTTTTCAGCAAAGGCTTAAGCACCTGACAGGGCTGGCACCATGCAGCCCAAAAATCCACCAGTACAGGCTGCTTCATCGAAGCCTGAACAACCTTCTCATCAAAATTCAGTGCATTGGCATTAAAAACGTAATCAGTCATGGCAGAGCCTCGGTAGGTTAATGATTAGGACTTACGCAAAACTTGGATTTAGCCCCCTCTCCCCTCGCGGGAGAGGGTTGGGGAGAGGGGGTGCAACCTTTGCCAGAACGTAGACTTGTGCCACAACTCCACCCTCTCCCCAGCTGCCCCCTCGCTACGCTCTCCCCCATCAAGGGGGAGGGGGGTAAAACCGTCACTCTGCGTAAGTCCTAATGGTATGAATGTAAGGCTTATTGACGGCTCAATAAACATCTGGCGGAAAATTAAATCACAAAACCGTCACAAAATGGTTGACAGGTAAATAAACCTGTATAAAATGCGCCCCCGTCAACACACGTTGACCCTTGCGTCCCCATCGTCTAGAGGCCTAGGACATTGCCCTTTCACGGCAGTAACTGGGGTTCGAATCCCCATGGGGACGCCACTATTCTCTCGGTTCGGGTCATTTGAACCCGAACGTCATCGAAATCTAGCCCTCCTGTCCCGCCTTTTTTATTAAGGCGATGAGTCTCCCTAAGCGCACAATGATGTGACGCTACAACAAAGACTTGGTGTGACGATTGTAGGTTCGGCTTCGATGCTGAAATGATTGCCTATGATCGCGGCCTGCTCCAAAAGCACAAGCGCACTCTGAAAGCTATTGCCGAGAGTTGTTTTTGTCTTTTGTCGAACAGGAAAAAACCATGACAATTCAAGTACCCGCCCAAGCCATTGTTGATAAAACCTTTGCTGATCTTGGCATTAACGACCAAATCGTTGCCAACCTTGCCGTCCTTGGCCTAACCCAACCCACCCCCGTGCAAGCGCAAGCCATTCCGGTGTTGTTGCAAGGACGCGATTTAATTGCCAAAGCCCCCACCGGAACCGGCAAAACCGCCGCCTTCTTGTTGCCCGGCATGAACCGCATCGTCGCCGAACCCAAAGAAGGCCGCGGCCCGCGCATTCTCGTACTCGCCCCAACCCGCGAACTTGCCCAACAAGTCACCAAGGCGGCCATCAGCTTTGGCCGTGGTTTGCGTGGCGCGCGCGTCGTCTGCATTACCGGCGGCGAGCCCTACCCCATCCAAAACCGCGAACTCTCCAAGCCCTACGACATTCTCGTCGCCACCCCAGGTCGCTTGCTCGATCAAATGAACAACGGTCGCGTGCATTTTGACCGCATCGAAATGCTCGTCCTCGACGAAGCCGACCGCATGCTCGACCTAGGTTTTGCCGACGACATGCGCGCCATTGCCGATGCCATGCCAGAAGAGCGTCAAAGCGTCTGCTTTACCGCCACCTTGTCCTCTAGCGTCGTGCGCTTGGCCAGCGACTTATTAAACAACCCCGAAAAACTCGAAGTTGCCCAACAAGAAACCCGTCGTGATGCGATTGACCAACAAGTCATCTTTGTCGATCACGTCGATCACAAACGCGAACTCCTCAATCATCTACTTAACGATGCCACCGTTAGCCAAGCCATCGTTTTCACCGCCACCAAGCGCGATGCCGACCAACTGGCGCTGGAACTCGAAGATGCAGGACAAGCCGCCGGCGCACTCCACGGCGACCTCAACCAGCGTCAGCGTACTCGTATGCTCGACCAACTGCGCAGCGGGCGTTGCCGTGTATTGGTTGCCACCGATGTCGCCGCACGCGGCATCGATGTCGCAGGCATTACCCACGTCTTCAACTTCGACCTGCCACGCCAAGCCGAAGACTATGTGCACCGCATCGGTCGTACTGGTCGTGCGGGCGCAACCGGCACCGCCATTTCATTTGTTAGCCGTCGCGACATCGGCATCCTGCGCAATATCGAACACTATGTAGGCGACAAAGTGCGCGTGACCGAAGTAGAAGGCCTTGAAGCCCGCTTCAAACCCCAAGAAGGCGACCGTGGCCATGCGCCGCGTGGGCACCATGCCCGCCCCGGCAGCACCGGCGGCGGCTACCGTGGCAATGGCGGCGGCAACGGCGGTGGCTACCGCGGTGCAGGCGCAGGTAACGGTGAAGGCCGCTCCTACGGCCGCGGTGGTCAAGAAGGCGGCTATCGTGGTAACAGCGGCGGCAATGGAAGTGGCTATGCCAACGGCAACACCACCGGCGCACGCGGCAACGGCGGCAATGCAGGCGGCAACCGCTACGGACAAGGCGACACCCCACGCCCCGCCGCCCGCGACGGCGCAGGCGTACCACGCCGCAAGTTCTACGATTAAGACATTGCAGGGTGGATTTGAAAAAGCCACCCTGTCATTCATTGCCCTCGTTGAAAAGGTCACCTCTTCATTCTCTACTTGAAAAGGTCACATTTTCGCCCTCCTTTGAAAAGGTCGCCTTTTTGTTCCCCCCTTTGAAAAAGGGGGGCTAGGGGGGATTCAAGCCCACCACACCCAAAAAAATCCCCCTCAATCCCCCTTTTACAAAGGGGGAAGTTAAAGCCAAGCCACCTCTTACAAAGGGGGAAGTTAAAGCCAAGCCACCTCTTACAAAGGGGGAAGTTAAAGCCAAGCCACCTCTTACAAAGGGGGAAGGCTAAAAACCTGCCCGCTCTGTTCCCCCCCCCTTTGAAAAAGCCACCTCTTCATCCCCCCCTTTGAAAAAGGGGGGCTAGGGGGGATTCAAGCCCACCACCCCCAAATCCCCCTCAGTCCCCCATTTACAAAGGGGGAAGCTAAAGCCAAGCCACCTCATACAAAAGGGGAGGCTCAAGCCCAGCAACCCCCTATCAC
>JBFXGB010000006.1:0-53551 GCA_050178405.1 Halothiobacillaceae bacterium | reverse complement strand
AGATTCCCATGCGTTACTCACCCGTCCGCCACTAGACCACCGAGGTGATCTCGTTCGACTTGCATGTGTTAGGCATGCCGCCAGCGTTCAATCTGAGCCAGGATCAAACTCTTCACTTAAAATTCAAAAGCCCGAAGGCTGTATAAACGTCAGATCCAAGATGACCCCGTCAAAATTCAATCTTGACAGGTCACTTGTAATCAATTCATGTCCAACCGAACACAAACATCACAAGCTCCCACACAAACTATCTAATCTAATCTTTTAAAGACTGAACCCTTAAGGTCAATACCCACTACCGGGGTCTTTCACTTCAATCACTAAACTCAATTAGTGTCGAAGTGAGCTGAACATATTAACACGCTTTCTTCATTTGTCAATAGCCTATTTCTTTCGATTTAGGCGATTGCGTTACTCATACTTTCGCAACACCAATCTTTACAACCTAGCAACTAAACAAGTTAATTACTCACCGAAGTAAGTTGAACAATTTAACACGTTTTGCTATTTTGTCAACTACCAGCATCTTTCGATTTCTGGTCACTGCTGCGTGTCGCTGCAATGTGGGGCGCATTATAGGCCGCTTTAAAAAGCTGTCAACACTTTTGTCAAAAAACCTTCACACGAGCAATGCGTCGCTTACCGACTTGGATAACGACGATTGAGCCACGTTCAAGTCGCAAACCACGATCACCGACTTTTTCTCCATCGATGCGCACGGCGGCTTGCTGAATCATGCGATAAGCATCTGACGTGCTATCAACAAGACCTGCCTCTTTGAGCGCGCTGGCGATGGGTAGCGTACCGTCTTCTTGAGCAGGCAAACTAAACTCCTCAATCTCATCCGGCAGTGAGCCTTTTTGAAAGCGCTCGACAAAGGCTTGGCGGGCCTGTTCGCCCGCTCCCGCGCCGTGAAAGCGATTGACCAGCTCGACACCTAGCTCAAATTTAATATCACGCGGATTGCGCCCTTCACTCGCTTGACGCTTGAGTTCAGTAATGTGTTCAAGCGGACGAAAACTAAGTAACTCGAAGTAGCGCCACATCAAGCTATCCGAAATCGACATGAGCTTGCCAAACATTTCATGCAACGGATCGCTCACACCAATATAGTTATCCAATGACTTGGACATTTTTTGTACGCCATCCAAGCCTTCCAAAATTGGCATGGTCATGACCACCTGCTGGGGCTTGCCATATTGTCGTTGCAGCTCGCGTCCGACGAGCAAATTGAATTTTTGATCCGTGCCACCCAGTTCAACATCCGCATTCAGCGCCACCGAGTCGTAACCCTGCACCAGCGGGTACATAAACTCATGAATCGCAATCGGCTGCTGACTACTGTAACGCTTACTGAAGTCATCACGCTCCAACATGCGCGCCACCGTGTAACGCGAAGCGAGCCGAATCATCTCGCTTGAATCCATTTGACTCATCCAGCGCGAATTGAATTCCACCTGCGTCTTGTCTGGGTCAAGAATTTTGAACACCTGATCTTCATAGCTTTTGGCATTTTCCAGCACCTGCTCGCGCGTGAGCGGCTTGCGCGTGACGCTCTTGCCCGTTGGGTCACCAATCATTCCGGTGAAGTCACCAATAAGAAAGATGACTTCATGCCCCAGCTCCTGAAAAGTTCGTAGCTTATTAATGAGCACCGTGTGCCCAAGATGCAAATCCGGCGCCGTCGGATCGAAACCCGCTTTAATGCGCAACGGACGATTGAGTTTCAATTTCTCAAGCAACTCGGCCTCGACAAGGATTTCTTCGCTTCCTCGGCGGATTTCGCGCAACGCGCTTTCAATAGTGGGCGTGTCAAGTCTCATTTTATTGACCTATGGAAGTGAGGGCGTTATTTTAACCAGATTATTACAATGTCTATGAGAATTCGTAATGCAACGTCCTATGGCCATTAAAAAACGCAGCCAACCCTCATTTCGCAACCGCTCGCACCATTTTTTGCGCTTTGGCGTACTGGTCGTCGGCCTTACCAGCCTAGGCGCGGTCATTGGTAAGGTTAGCGAACATCCCTTTGGCGAGCATGACGATCCTCTCTCCCCCGCCAATCAACTAAGCACCAACGTTCTACCTCAGCCCATCATCTCACTCTCGCCGTCAATCGACATCGAGCCTCCCACCCCTCCCGTCGCAAGCATTGAGCAGCCAAGTGAGCAAAACCTCATCGAGCAAGCGCAAGACACCCCCACCGATAACCCAAACATTAAAACTGTCGATGTCACCATCGAAAAAGGCGCGAGTCTATCCAAGATATTTGCCCAGCTTTCACTCCCGTCCAGCGAACTGGATCAAATCATTAAACTCAATAGTGATGCAAAATCGCTAACCCGCCTGCGTACTGGAGAATCCATTAGCCTTGAGCTCTCCAGCGAACCAACGGGGGAGTCTCAGCTCCAACGCTTGAGCTACGACTTAGGCCTTGATCGCACCCTCCACGTCGTACGCACGGAAGACGGTGCATTCAAAACCGAAGTTGAGCAGCACCCGCTCGAATATCGCCAAGCCTTGGGACAAGGCACGATTCACGACTCTTTTTACAACGCCGCAACCGATGCAGGCGTATCGCCCAATGTGGTGATGCAGCTCGCGGATATTTTTGGTTGGAAAATCAATTTCCTCACCGACATCAAGGAAGGCGACCGTTTCAGCATTCTTTACGAATCCGTCTATAAAGATGGCGAACAAGTCACCACCGGCGAAATTTTGGCCGCTTCGTTCACCAATGATGGCAAACTTTATCAAGCCGTGCGCCACACTGACAGCGCGGGAAACACTGCGTATTACACTCCAGATGGCAAAAGTTTGGAGCGCGGATTTTTACGCTATCCCGTTGAATTTTCACGCATTAGCTCCGGATTTAGCCACGCCCGACTTCACCCTGTGCTTAATGTGGTACGCGAACACAAAGGGGTGGATTTTGCCGCACCTGCCGGCACGCCGATTCGCGCATCTGCGGACGGAAAAATCACCTTCCAAGGCTGGAAAGGCGGCTATGGCAAGGTTGTCATGCTGCAACATGACGGTGTGTACAGCACCGTGTACGGTCACATGTCGCGCTTTGAGCCTAAGCTCAGTCAAGGCATGAGCGTCAAACAAGGTCAAGTCATTGGCTATGTGGGCGCAACAGGCTACGCTACCGGCCCGCATTTGCACTACGAATTCCGCATCAACGGACAGCACCAAGACCCGCTTTCCGCCAAATTGCCTGAAGCCATGCCCATTGCCGCCGACCAACGCGCACGTTTCATGAGTGAATCTGCGCAACTTATGGCACAACTCGCACGCATGGAAAACGAAGCGCAAACCGCGAGCCTCGATATCCGCAACGACTAAAGCCAAATTCATGGCACGCTACCTTGGCCTGCTCTCTGGCACCAGCATGGACGGAGTGGATGCCTGCCTCGTCGATTTTTTAGACGATGGCATGGTCAAGCTGCTCGCCCATCACACCACCCCTTTTCCAAGTGCATTACTCGATGAATTGCGCGCACTCATGCAGCCCGATGCCCGCCGCGCCATGCCGCGTGTGGCTCGCATCGACGCATGGTTAGGCGAAGTTTTTGCCGATGCCGCCAATGCGCTCATCGAAAGCAGCGGTATCGCACGCCACACGATTCGTGCTATCGGCTCACACGGCCAAACCTTGCACCATGACCCGCACAGCGACTACCCCTACAGCCTGCAACTTGGCGATCCGCATCGTATTGCCGAACGCACAGGCCTAACCGTCGTCGCCGACTTCCGCCGCCGCGACATTGCCGCTGGCGGACAAGGTGCGCCGCTCGTGCCGCCAGCCCATGCCGCTTTTTTTTCTCACCCAAGCGAAACGCGCGTTATCGCCAATATCGGCGGCATTGCCAATATCACCATCCTGCCGCCCCAATCTGAAGCTTCAACGCCCGTGCGCGGGTTTGACACCGGTCCTGGCAACACATTGATGGATGCGTGGATACAGCGCCACATTGGGCAAGCCTATGATCGCAATGGTGCGTGGGCGCAAGGTGGGCAGGTTCACCAAGGCTTGCTCGCACGCTTGTTGTCTGATGGCTATTTTGCCAAGGCTGCCCCCAAAAGCACCGGACCGGAACACTTCAATTTGGCGTGGCTACAGGCGCACGCAGGCGCGCTAATTGACACGATTCCCACGCAAGATGTTCAGGCCACGCTGCTTGAACTGAGTGCGCGCAGTCTGATGGAAGCGATTGAAACAAACGCCCCCGATGCAGCAACTGTCCTTATTTGCGGCGGCGGTGCTTACAACACGGCTTTAATGCAGCGTTTGACTGCCTTAGCACAAGAGATGCACGTTGAAAGCACGGCAGATTACGGCATCGAACCTGCTTGGGTCGAAGCCGTCGCTTTTGCTTGGCTTGCTCGCCAAACCATGCTCGGTTTACCGGGGAATTTACCCGCCGTAACGGGCGCAAAAGGGTTGAGGGTATTAGGGGCTATTTATTCGCCAAGCTCAGACTGAAAAATCTCATCCGGCTTAACGAGCACGACTCAAGAGCACAAGCTCCTTTTCAAGCTGTTTTTTCCTATCCTTCTCAAGCGCAATTTCGGTCGCGTAAGCGTCTTTTACCCTGTTGATTTCCAAGGTAATAAGCTCTTTTTCCTTATCTTTTTTCGTGGCATTTTTTTGCGCCCGTAAATCCGCAAGCCGAGCATCGCGCTCGCGCATCATCTCGGCGATGGCTGCCGCCGAGTCCGCAATGCGGCGCTGCAAAACCAGCGCGCCGTAATCCCTCTCAATGCGGTTTGAATGCGCCTGCATTCCCGCATGGATGGCCGCTTGCTCTTTAACTGACTGCGCAGAAGGTTGATGAACATCAAGCTCAACGAGCTGCGCATTAGCCGCACAAGGCTGCTGGGAAAAAGTTGTTTTCCCATTCTGCACACATTTGAAAATCTCGGCTTGAGCCGATGGTGCAAGAAAAATACTCAGCCCTACAAGGCAGAATCTCGTATTAACGCTTTTCAAGCGCAACATACCCTCGCGTATCCGAGCCTACATACTCCTGCGTCGGCCGATAAATGCGGTTATTGCTGATTTGTTCTTTCCAGTGCGCAAGCCAGCCTGCGGTGCGCGAAATAGCAAAAATCGGCGTGAACTGGTCTTCAGGAATGCCGAGCGCGTCGTAGAGTACACCGGAGTAAAAATCCACATTCGGATGCACTCCTTTTTGCGACAAACGCTCAAACGCTGCCGCCTCCAAGGCTTTGGCAATGGCGTACAACGGGCTGATATTGCCGCCGCGATGTTCGCGCAATTCTTCCAACATACTTTGCAAAATATCGGCGCGCGGGTCTTTGACTTTGTACTCACGATGCCCAAAACCCCACACGACTTGCTTATTGGCGAGGCGTTTCTCCAGCCAGCTTTCAGCCTTATCTGGCGTACCAATCTCACGCAACATTTCCAACACACGCTGATTCGCGCCGCCGTGCAAGGGTCCTGCCAGCGTACCAATGGACGAAGCCACCACCAGATTCGGCGCGGCAAGGGTCGAACCACACACCAAAGCAGCAAAAGTCGATGCGTTGATGGTGTGCTCGGCATGCAACACCAAGCAGGCATCCATAATCCGTGCTTCGAGCGCATCCGGCTCGCGCTCGTTCATCATGTACAAAAAATTGGCGGCGTAGCTCAAGTCTTCACGCGGGGGCACGGGGTCATCCCCCATGCGGATGTGATTCCACATGGCTACAATCGTTGCCATCGTCGCTAAAATTTTAATCGCCGTGCCATTGACGAACTCGTCGCTCGGCCCGTTGCCTTCGGCAGTCATGCGCTCGCTACCAGGATAGAACATGCCCAAACTTGCCACACAAGTTTGCAGCATTTCCATCGGATGCCCATTGGTGGGCAAAAATTTCATAATCTCGCGCACGTTGTATTTCACGCGTCGATTGCGCTGCAATTCGCCGGAAAATCCAGCCAATTCAAGCTTATTCGGCAATTCGCCATTGAGTAACAGATAGCAGGTTTCTTCAAAGCTGCTGTGCCTTGCTAATTCGACGATCGGATAACCTCGATAGGTCAAAATCCCTTTTTGCCCATCAAGAAATGAAATGGCCGAGCGCGTGGCGGGCACATTTTGCAGACCCGGAATATAGGCGAGGCTTTCTGTACTCATAACAAATCCTTCAAGTTAAACCGAGAACGACGAACCGCAACCGCAGGTTGTCGTGGCATTGGGATTGCGAATCACAAACTGCGCCCCTTCCAAACCTTCGGTGTAGTCGATGGTCGCGCCGGTAAGATATTGCAAGCTCATCGGGTCAATCAACAAGGCCACACCGGCTTTTTCCATGCGCGTGTCGCCTTCCTGCTCGTTTTCATCAAACGTGAAGCCGTACTGAAAACCGGAGCAGCCGCCACCGGTGATAAACACGCGCAGTTTAAGCGCCTCGTTGCCCTCTTCATCAATCAACTGACGCACCTTGGCCGCCGCGCTATCGGTAAAAACCAAGGGTTGTTCAAATTCTGTCGTCATTTTGTTTCTCCACGATTAAATTGTTAAGCATTAAGCGCGCCAAACATTAGGGTGATCTTTAAGGCAACAAGCCCACAAGTTGCAAACCCATATCTTCCGGCAAGCCAAACATTAGATTCATATTCTGTACCGCCTGCCCCGATGCGCCCTTGACCAGATTATCAATCACCGACGACACCACCACGGTATCGCCACCTTGCGGGCGGTACACCGCCATGCGGCACATATTATTTCCGCGCACGCTGCGCGTTTCCGGCATACTGCCTTGCGGCATAACATCGACAAATGGCTCGTTGACATAGGCTTGTTCAAACAATGCTTGAACATCGCCAGCATTGTTATTTAAGCGGGCATACAGCGTGGCCTCAATGCCGCGCACCATGGGCACGAGATGCGGCACAAAGGTCAAACCGACGGCCTGCTCCGATACCAGATTCAAGGTCTGGCAAATTTCCGGATGATGGCGATGCCCGCCCACGGCATACGCACGGAAACTCTCACCTGCTTCAGCCATCAAGGTTGGAATTTCTGCCTTGCGCCCTGCGCCGCTCGTGCCCGATTTAGAATCCGCAATAAGCGTGGACGCATCCACCCAACCTGCTTTGACCAGCGGCAGTAAACCTAAGGTCACCGCCGTCACATGGCACCCCGGATTGGCCAGCAAACGCGCACCGCGTATCGCCTCGCGGTTCAATTCGGGCAGACCATACACCGCCTCACGCACCAAATCAGGGCTGGCATGCGTCATGCCGTACCATTTGGCCCACACATCCAAATCCTGAATGCGAAAATCGGCAGCCAAATCGACCACCCGCACCCCAGCATCCAAAAGCTCACGCGCCGCACTCATAGCAATACCGTTCGGCGTGGCAAAAAACACCACGTCGCAGGACTTCAAATTCGCCGTCGCGGGGTCACTAAACTCAAGCTCGACATAACCGCGCAAGTTGGGAAACATATCCGCCACCTTCTCGCCGACATTGCCGCGCGAAGTAATCGCCGCCAGCTCAACTTCTGGATGCAGCGCCAATAAACGCAGCAACTCCACACCCGTATAACCCGTACCGCCCACGATACCCACGCGAATCATGTGTAAGCTCCTCTTGCCAAAGTGTTTGCAACCATTGAATCATACCCGTATATCTTGCTTAGTATTCAACGTCAAAACGCATGGAACTCGGAAAAATGCTCACACGCCGCCAATTTTTAACGCTATCGCTGGTCGCTGCGCCTGCCTTACTCACCGCGTGCAGCGCCCAAAATAGTGCGCCAGATGCACCACTACTCATGCTGGATGCCCCCGCAAGCAGTCTCGCCGCCCTACGCGGCAAGCCCGTGCTGCTAACATTTTGGGCGACCTCCTGCCCCGGCTGCATCGAAGAAATCCCGCTGCTCAATGAGCTACACCAAACCTTTGGCGCACGCGGCTTGCAAGTCATTGGAGTTGCAATGAGTTACGACCCAGAAGCCCAAGTACGCGCATTGCGTGATCGCGTGCAGGTCGCCTACCCTCTAGCCTTGGATAAAGAGGGCAAAGTCAGCGCCGCTATGGGTACGGTGCGCCTCACGCCGACCACCTTCCTGCTCGATGCAAAAGGCCAAGTGGTCTATCAAAAAATTGGTGTTTTTGATTTGAATAAGGTTAAGGGCTTGATTGAAGGCATGTTGGGGAAAAACTAATTTTTGCCACAGAGAACACCGAGAGAAGTCGCTGCATTTAGGGGATTTCTAAAAAACCGTCTTTGCGAGAAACGAAGCGACAACCCCAAAAAGCACTGATAAAACAACGAGCTCAGGATTACTTCGCTGCGCTCGCAAAGTCGATACCGGTAACTTCAAAAATTTCCATGACTCTCCTCTGTGTACTCTGTGCCCTCTGTGGCTAAATTCGGCTTAATACCCCAACCAACGCGCCGTCTGATAAAACGCAAAACTCACTGCATAGGCTAAGCCCACCGACCAGAGCACGCTGGTCATGGTTAAACGCCAGCTTTTGCCTTCCGCCTGAATCGCCGCCAGGGTGGACACGCACGGCGTGTAGATCAAAGTAAACAGCATAAAGCTATACGCCTGCACCCAATCCATGTGCTGCTGCACCGCGCTTGTTAGCCCATCTTCCGGCACACTGTACAACACCGCCAAACCACCCAGCACAATTTCTTTGGCGATAAAACCAAACAACAATGCAACGCCAAGCAAAGCATCAAAACCCAGCGGCGCGAAAATAAAGCCCACCGCCGCGCTTAATTGCCCAGCAAAACTCTCCGGACTTGCGGCTTCTACACCCCAAGGCAAATGCGTGAGCAACCAAATGGCCACCACACCGAGCACAATGAACTTGGTCGCCCGCTGCAAAAAGCCCGCAATCTCACCCCAAGCCGCCTTTAACATCGTCGCCACTTGCGGCAGGCGATAGGGTGGCAACTCCAAAATCACCGGCTCCAGCGAACGATAGCGCCGCTTGAACACCACCGCAGTCAACACCGCCGCAAGCAAGCTCAACACATACAAACTAAACAGCACCAAAGCCGCCTGCGCCGGAGCAAACAGCGCAGCAATCAAAAAAATAAACACCTGCAAACGCGCCGCACACAAGGCAAACGGCAACACCAGCATGGTTAAGGCACGCAACGCGGGCGAACGCATTACCCGAGTGCCCATCACCGCCGGCACATTGCAACCCATGCCGAACAAATGCAGCACAAAGCCGCGACCATCCAACCCAATGCACGCCATAAAACCATCGACCAAAAACGCCGCACGCGCCAAATAGCCTGAATCTTCCACCGCCGACATCACAATAAAAAACAGCGCAATAATCGGCAAAAAGCTCGCCACTGTGGCAATGCCATCGTACACACCGCCGACCAGCAAACCCTCGCCAAATGGCGGCAACACATGCGCCACGGGCTGCACAATCACCTCGCGCAAGGCATCGAGCAAATAGGCCACCGCATCTTGCAGCGGCGCGCCCACCGTAAAAATGAATTGAAACAGCAGGAACAGGCTTAAGAAAAAAATCGGCAAGCCCCACAGCGGATGCAGCAACACCCGATCCAGCCGTGCGCTCAAACCATCGGACAGCTCACGCGGCGTTTTGACTGCCAAGCGCAACAGCGCATCCGCCTCCTCCTGCACTGCCTGTTCCGGCGCAAGACGCTGCGCCAGAGCCGCCAAAGACACCGTGTTCTCCACGCGCAAACCTTCAATCATGGCCAAACGCAAGGCATCCAAGCCCTCGGCACGCCGCGCGCTAATTTCGACCACCGCAAAACCGAGTGACCGACTTAAACGCGCCGCATCAATCGTCACCCCAAAACGCTTGGCCTCATCGCTCATATTGAGCACGGCAAGCATCGGCACGCCTAGAGCTTTGGCCTGCAATAACAGATTGATTTGACGGTCGATTTGCGCCGCATTCAGCACCACAATTAAGAGATCAAGCGGAACACGCTCCAAAAAACGCCGCACCACATGCTCGTCTTCCGTCATGCCATGCAAATCATAAATACCCGGCAAATCCACCAACTCGACCAAATCCGCCCCCAGCGGCAATTTGGCGGCCAGCAATTCCACCGTCAGCCCAGGCCAATTACCGGTGCGCGCCTGCGCCCCGGTCAGTCGATTAAATAGCGTGGATTTGCCCGTATTGGGCATACCGACGAGAGCAATGCGCTTGGGCAAGGGATGTACCGTCTGGGGAAAAATTAAAACCTATTCACGATCTTTCAATACCATGTAGCCCGGATGAAGCGCAGCGAGAATCCGGGGAGACCGCGCCTGGAGCACAGCCTGCCCCGGGTTAACACCCGGGCTACATGAGCATTTGATACCACATTGTGCCGATCTGCGCGGCCGGAAATAGGTTCTTAGGCTGCGCCGCTCTGCACCGAAATAGCATCCGCCTCGCGCCTGCGCAGGAAAAACTCCGTCGAACCCACGCGCAAATGCAGCGGGCCATTAAACGCTGCACGCCGCACCACATTCACAGGCCGCCCAGGGTGCACGCCCAAGGCATGCAAGCGGCGCACCAAACACGCATCGCCTTCAACGCAGGTGATGGATGCGGATTCGCCACAATGCAAGCAGGAAAGTTTCATGGTGCAGCCTCAAGGGTTAGGTTTCGTCGAGCACAATGCAAGGCGAATGTAGAAAATGATAATGATTCCCATACAGAAGCGCAACACACATCATTGCCCTGCATTGACTTCAGCAACGTGCAGCGCATCATTTACCTATTAAAGAAAAAGAGAACACGTTCATGCTCAACACTCTCGAACTAGGCCGCAAAGTCAGCAAAGAAGATTACAAAAAAGAACTGCCCGAATTGCGCTCTCGCTTGCTTGAAGCGCAGCGTGCCTTGCTAGCGGCAGGGATTAGCGTGCTCATTATCATTGAGGGTATGGACGGCTCGGGTCGCGCCCAAGTGGTCAACAAACTGCATGAATGGTTGGATCCACGCGGCATCCAGACGCACACCTTTTGGAAACCCTCGGACGAAGAGCGGGAGCGTCCGGCCTACTGGCGTTATTGGCGCGAAATGCCCGCAGCGGGCGAAATCGCTATTTTTCTCGGTGGTTGGTACCGCGACATCCTTACCGATGCCATTGGCGGCAATATCAAGGAAAACAATCTTGATGCACGCCTCACGCCCGTCAATGACATTGAGCACCTGCTGGCTTATGACCGTACCTTGATTCTCAAGTTTTGGTACCACCTCACCGAAAAAGCGCAGGAAGAACGGCTCAAAATCGAAAAATCCACCCCCGACGACCGCTACTCCAGTACCAAAGAGGCTCTCAAGGGACGTGCAAGCCTCACACTCTGGGCAGAACGCATTTTGCGCAATACCGACATGGCGCATGCGCCATGGTTTCTAATTGAAGCCGAAGATACGCGTTATCGTGACCTGACTACCGGTTACAGCCTGCTTGCCGCCTGCGAGAAACGCCTTCTAGAGCAAAAAAATCAACGCAGCACCCAACTGCCCCCGCATGAACCCGCGCTTCCCCATGCAAGCAGCGCCCGCGTGACACTGCTCGACCATGTGGATTTGCATGCCCGCATCGACAAAGCTGAATATGATGATGCCATCCAAAAACGCCAAGCCGAACTCCGCGAGCTGACTTGGAAAGCCTACGCTTTGGGCATTAGCACCTATTTAGTCTTTGAAGGCTGGGACGCCGCTGGCAAGGGCGGCACGATCCGTCGTCTCACCGCCGGCATGGATGCACGGCTTTACCGCGTTATTCCCTATGGCGCGCCCAGCTCGCACGAATTGCAACATCATTATCTCTGGCGCTTCTGGCGACAAGTGCCGCGCGCCGGTCGCATCGCCATTTTTGATCGCTCATGGTACGGGCGCGTGTTGGTTGAGCGCGTCGAAAATCTCTGTCCGCCCGCTGAATGGCAACGTGCGTATCACGAAATCAATGACTTCGAGAAACAGCTCGTGAATGGCAAAAATCTATTGCTCAAATTCTGGCTGCACATCTCGCCTGAAGAGCAACTCCGCCGCTTTGAAGATCGGCAAAACACGCCATGGAAAAACTACAAAATCACCCCGGACGACTGGCGCAACCGCGAAAAACGCCCCGAATATGAGCTCGCCGTGAATGAACTCTTATTGCGCAACAACACCGAATACGCCCGTTGGCATGTCGTGGCCAACGAGGACAAAAACTATGGTCGGTTACAGGTTTTGAACACGGTGTGCGACGCGTTAAAAGAGCGGATCAAAGCGGTCGAGTAATCAGGATTTGACTCCCTCTCCCCTCGCGGGAGAGGGCTGGGGAGAGGGGGCGAGAGCGTCAGCTAAAACATAGGCTTATGCCCAACGTCCCCACCCTCTCCCCAACCCTCCCCCATCAAGGGGGAGGGAGAAAAGCCGTTATTGTGCGTAAGTCCCACCTCAAATATCCGCATCGCTGCGCACCAAGCTGCCCAAGCCATAGCCGCGCAGGGCTTCGCGCAAAAGCTGGCGTACATCCTCGCCGCGCTCGCACTCCAACGCTTCACGCATTAAACGCTGCGCATGCTCAAGCGGCACGCTGCGAATCACGCGCTTGATACGCGGCAAGCTGCCTGCGCTCATGCTCAACGAATCAATGCCGAAACCTAGCAGCACCAAAGCACCTAGAGGATCGCCCGCCAGCTCACCACACACGCTCACCGGGCGAGATGCACGCTGTCCCCCTGCGACAATTTCGGCAATCGCACGCAACACCGCAGGGTGCAGGCTGTCGTACAGCGGCGCGACACGTGCATTATTGCGATCCACCGCCAGCAAATACTGCGTCAAATCGTTGGTGCCCACGGAAAGGAAATCCACCCGCTTGGCCAGCGCATCAATTTGATACACCGCAGAGGGCACTTCAATCATCACACCTAAGGGCACGCGATTGATGGGTAAACCTTCCTCGCAAAGCTCCGCACGCGCACGCGCAATCAACTCCAGCGCCTCATCCAACTCGCCGACACCGCTAATCATCGGCAACAAAATTTGCAGGTTATCCAAACCCACATTCGCCGTAAGCATGGCGCGCACTTGGGTCAGAAAAATATCTGGGTGATCGAGCGTTAAACGCATTCCGCGCCAACCAAGAAAAGGATTATCCTCAACAATCGGAAAATAATTCAAAGGCTTGTCGCCACCCACATCCAAGGTGCGCAACACCGCCGGACGCGGCGCATAAGCCGCCAACACCTCGCGGTACACCCGCGCCTGCTCATCTTCGCCTGGAAAATTCTCGCGCACCTGAAAAGGGATCTCGGTGCGATACAGCCCAATCCCCTCTGCGCCCACGTTATCCGCAGGCGCCATATCGGCAAGCAGACCGACATTGACATACAAATGCACACTACGCCCATCCGGCGTGATCGCAGGCTCATCGCGTAGGCTTGCAAGCTCCGCCGAAAGTTCGGCCTCCTCGCCCGCCAAACGCTCCAGCGCCTCGCGCAATACGCCCTTGGGCTCGACGTACACCGCACCGCGATAACCATCAAGAAAAAGCTCGCGTCCATCCAGGCGCTCAACCGGCAGATCCACCGCCCCCATAATGGCCGGCACACCTAAAGCTCGCGCAAGGAGCGCCACATGCGATGAACTGGAGCCACGCGCCGACACAATCCCCGCCAAGCGACCTTCCGGAACACTCGCCAAATGGGTCACGGTAATTTCGCGCCCCACCAAAATCGTCTGCGGCGGGTAGTCACGCGCCAAGCCATCCACATCCTGCAAATGTTCCAGAATGCGGCTGCCCAAATCACGCACATCGTCGCCGCGCTGGCGCAGGTAGTCATCATCCATGCCCGCAAACACTGCCGCATATTCGCGCACTGTGTCACGCAAGGCCGAAGGAGCCCATTGCCCCTCAAGAATGCGGCGCTCAATGCCCTGCAACAAGCTCTCGCTATTGAGCATCATGGCAAACGCATCAAACAGCGCGCATTCTTCCTCGCTCACCCGCGAGGCCATGTTCTGGCGTAGCCGCGCGAAATCGACGCGCACCGCCTCACGTGCTTGGCGCAAACGTTGAAGCTCCTGCTGCGGGTCACTGCACACGCGATCTGGCACACCCTCCAAATCCGCCAAGGGATACACCACCACCGCCACACCAAATGCCACGCCGCTGGCTCCCGGCACACCGCGCAAGGGCTCGGAATCAAGAGACACCGGACAGTTCGATGCGGCAGGCGCGTCCATCACCGTTTCGCTAATTTCAGCTTGCACGATGCTGCTGGCAAGCTGCGCCGCCAAAGTCACAAGGAAGGATTCCTGATCGTCGGAAAAATGGCGTGGCTCACGGTCCTGCACCACCAACACACCTAAGACCTCACCGCGCAGCAAAATCGGCGCACCCAAAAAGGCGTGGTATGGCTCCTCACCGATATTGGCAATGTGCTTGTATCGCGGGTGTCGCGGCGCATCCGCAAGATTCAGTGGCTCGGCGCGCTGCGCCACCAGCCCAACCAAACCCTCGTTTAGCGTCATGGAAACCCGCCCCACCGCGTCGGCGGCAAGGCCTTGGTTCGCCATCAATACCAAGCGCGCATCCGCCTTGGCCCGCTCAGCACGCGGCAATAAATACACCGAACTGACCGCCACATCCAAAGCATCGCGCACGCCAAGCACAATGGCATTTAACGCCGCATTCAGATCACGTGCCTGCCCAACCTGTCCAACAACATGACGCAGGGTATCGAGAATCATGCCTCCCCCAAACGCGCCAAAGCACGCGCGTCCAAGGGCGAAAAGGTCTGCATTCCCTGCCCCACAACCAAGGGCGCAAGCTCGTGCATAGCGCGGCGATACACCTCTCGCTTGAATGGCACCACCTCACGCAGCGGATGCCAAAAATCCACCCAACGCCAGGCATCAAATTCTGGATGGGGGGTTGCCGTCAAATGCACGCTGTGATCCTCCGCCACCATACGCAGTAAAAACCACTTTTGTTTCTGCCCAATGCACACGGGAAACGCACGCTTGCGCACCAAATTTCCCGGCAAGCGATAACGCAGCCAATCCCGCGTACAACCAAGCAAACGCACATGCTCCGGCAAAAGCCCGGTCTCTTCTCGCAACTCTCTGAACATCGCCTCCATTGGCGACTCCTCGCAGTGAATCCCGCCTTGCGGAAACTGCCACGAGTCATGCCCAAGGCGGCGCGCCCAAAAAACCCGACCGTCCGCATTCACCAGAATAATGCCCACATTGGGGCGATAACCTTCTGAGTCGATCATGGGTAAACACAATGTTTTGATAATTGAAAGAGATTGTTCCACATGTGTTGCACGGGCGCAAAAAAGCTTGATGCGTTTACAATGAATACCTCCTCATTCAACGCACGACCTAAGCATGAATCTAGCCATATTTGATCTTGACAACACCCTCCTTGCGGGCGACTCCGACTATCTATGGGGGCGCTTTCTCTGCGCACGCGGCATTGTGGATGCTGCGCAATACGAAGCCGCCAACCAAGGTTTTTATGAGGCCTACAAACAAGGCACGCTGGATATTGATGCGTTTCTGCGTTTTTCACTCGCCCCACTTGCCCAATATAGCGCGGAGCAACTTGCCGCATGGCACGACGAATTCATGCGCGAGTGCATCGAGCCGATTATCCTGCCACAAGCGCTTGATTTGATTGCACAACACCGCGCGCGCGGCGATCATTTACTTATCATTACCGCCACAAATGCCTTTGTCACCGAGCCTATCGCCAAGCGCCTTGGGGTCAAGGACATTCTGGCCACATTGCCCGACATGCAGAACGGGCGTTATACAGGGCGCTAACCTGGCACGCCCACGATACAACAAGGCAAAGTCCAAGCCCTGCATGACTGGACGCAAAAGCAAGCTCAACCTATTGCAAAGACATGGTTTTATAGCGACTCACGCAATGATTTGCCGCTACTTGAGCAAGTCACCCATCCTGTGGCGGTCGATGCCGACCCCGTACTTGCCGCCGAAGCCGAAAAACGCGGCTGGCCGCATATTTCATTGCGTTGAAACGCCGTAGGTGCGAATTCATTCGCACATTGCAGACGTATTGTGCGAATGAATTCGCACCTACATAAACTCAAGCCTTAGGCAAAGTCACGCCCGTCTGCCCCATGTATTTGCCGCCGCGATCTTTGTACGACACATCGCAGATTTCATCCGACTCAAGGAACAACATCTGCGCCACGCCCTCGTTGGCGTAAATTTTGGCGGGCAGCGGCGTAGTGTTGGAAAACTCCAGCGTCACATGTCCCTCCCATTCTGGCTCCAGTGGGGTCACATTCACAATAATGCCGCAACGTGCGTAGGTGCTTTTACCCAGGCAAATCGTCAATACCGAGCGCGGAATGCGGAAATATTCGACCGTGCGCGCCAAGGCAAACGAATTGGGCGGAATAATGCACACGTCTGATTTAACTGAAACAAAGCTTTTTTCATCAAAATTTTTCGGGTCAACAATCGTGCTATTGATATTGGTAAAAATCCGAAACTCATCCGCGCAACGCACATCGTAGCCGTAGCTCGAAGTGCCATACGAAATAATGCGTTGCCCTGCGGCCTCGCGCACCTGCCCCGGCTCAAATGGCTCAATCATGCCCTGCTGCTCGGCCATACGCCGAATCCAATGATCGGATTTGATACTCATGCAATACTCCAAAAAACTTAAATTGACCAAAAAGCCCGTTTACGATTTCGACTTATGTAGCCCGGGTGTCAACCCGGGGCAGGCATCGCAACCGGCACGACTAGCACGGATTCTCGCTTCGCTTCATCCGGGCTACACGGACGTAAAGATTCATCAACAGGCTCTAAAAATTCCCTTCTGACGGTCTTTGGCGATGTGTGTATAGGGCAAAACCAAGCCGTGCATCCCAATATAAACGCCCGGCGCATCATCCGCGAGTAAGAATCCCAAACTCAAGGCCACATTCATCGCCGCCTCTTGCACGCCCAAGGCATACGGCAACATTGCACCCGTCAAAACAATCCGCTTTTGCGGGCATGTTTTGGCCAAATACGCAGCAGAAAGGTGCATCGTATCGGTGCCATGCACCAGCATCACCCGTGTTTCTAGCGCGCGCTGAACACTCTTTGCAATGCAGGCGCGGTCATCGTCATTCATTTCAAGGCTGTCTTTGTACAACAGACCTTCAATCCGACACGCCAGATTGCCCTGCAACACCGCCAAAATCGACTCAACCGCCCAATTATCCTGCGGCACAAACAGCTCTCCACGAATGGGATCGTAGCGCTTGTTCAGTGTGCCGCCGGTATTCAACACCAATATCTGCATGAATCCTTCTTACGTCCTTAAGCTGTTGTTGTTTTACGCATCATTTCTTAGGCGAGGGCTGCTCATTTCGCATAGAATAGCGCTCAATTTTTACCAAACGACAGAGTATATCCATGGAACAGGCTCAGCCCTTCCGTTACATTATCGAAAGCGTGACCACCGATGGCAAACGTTTCCGCCCCAGCGACTGGATTGATCGCCTATCAAGCTGGGATGCCACCTTCGCGCAACACCGCCTCGTGTTCTCCGAGCGCCTGCATCCGGTCAATATTCAGGGCGAAAAATGCTTGGCGATTGAGCCGACACTTAAAAACGAAGCGCCCGCCATGTACGAGCAAATCTTGGGTTTTGCTCGTGCCAACAACCTTAAAGCCCATCGCCAAACCGCTGATGGAGTGATGACCGAAGTTGCCCTTGATGATCTCTAAAACCATGGCAACACCCAAAGTCGGCTTCGTCAGCCTCGGCTGCCCCAAGGCACTGGTGGACTCTGAACGCATCCTGACCCAATTACGCGCCGAAGGCTACGCCATTTCCCCAAGCTATCAAGATGCTGACCTTGTCGTGGTCAACACCTGCGGTTTTATCGACTCCGCCACCGAAGAATCGCTCGACACGATAGGCGAGGCGCTCGCCGAAAACGGCAAAGTCATCGTCACCGGTTGCTTGGGCGCTCGCGAAGACGGCGCGCTGGTACGGCAGGCTCACCCTAGCGTCCTCGCCATTACTGGCCCGCATGCTTATGAAGAAGTCATGCACGCGGTCCACGAACATTTGCCACCTCTGCACGACCCGTTTTTAGACCTGATTCCCGCACAAGGCATCAAGCTCACCCCAGCGCATTACGCTTACCTAAAAATTTCCGAAGGCTGCAACCACCGTTGCAGCTTTTGCATCATCCCGCAGTTGCGCGGCGATTTAGTCAGCCGCCCGATTGGCGAAGTCATGCTTGAGGCCGAAAACCTGGTTAAAGCCGGCGTAAAAGAACTACTCGTCGTCTCCCAAGACACCAGCGCCTACGGCTTGGATTTGAAATACAAAACCGATTTTTGGGGTGGCCGCCCGCTCAAAACCAAGTTCTATGACCTAGCCCAAGCACTCGGCGAACTTGGCGTATGGGTGCGTATGCACTACGTTTACCCCTACCCGCATGTGGATGATGTGATTCCGCTGATGGCCGAGGGCAAAATCCTGCCCTATCTTGACATTCCTTTTCAGCATGGCAGCCAACGCATTCTCAAGGCGATGAAGCGTCCGGCCTCCAGCGAAAATGCACTGGCGCGCATCAAAGCCTGGCGTGAGATTTGCCCCGAATTGGCGATTCGCTCCACCTTTATCGTCGGCTTCCCCGGCGAAACTGAAGACGACTTTGAGCAACTGCTTGAATTTATTGATGAGGCCAAAATCGACCGCGCCGGTTGTTTCAAATACTCCCCGGTCGATGGCGCACCCGCCAACGACTTACCCGGCGCAGTGCCTGACGAAGTTAAAGAAGAACGCTGGCATCGTTTTATGGCGCGCCAAACCGAAGTCAGCACCTCAATTCTTGAAGACAAACTCGGCCAGCGCATGACGGTTCTTGTGGACGAAATCGACAGCGAAGGGGCAATCGCACGCTCGTATGCCGATGCGCCCGAAATCGACGGCAACGTGTTTATTGACGGCGCAACCAAGCTTAAGCCCGGGCAGTTTGTCGAGGTTGAAATCACCGAATTTGGTGAGCATGACTTGTGGGGCAAGCTCGTCGACAATTAATCTTGTAGGGCTTACGCAAGACCGTCTCGTTCACGCTCAAGCCACGGGGATTGATGAGTATGATTTTGTCGTGGGAGGCCGTCTCGACGGGCGACCATCCTCGCAGCTCAAGAGCGACTCAAAAAACAACCTCAATGCTCTCGTAGCCCGGGTGTCAACCCGGGGAAGGCCTGGGGAAGGCTTGAGCATCGGCATCTTCCCCGGATTCTCGCTTCGCTTCATCCGGGCTACAACTTTGAACAGCGTCTAAATCCTCTAAGTTTTACTCATCTCTGAACAAAGCACCACCTATGACAATCGAACGCAATTTCATCCCCCTCAATATCGCCGTCCTCACCGTATCTGATACCCGGCAGCTCGCCGATGACACCTCGGGGCAAACCCTAGTCGATCGCGTTGAGGCTGCGGGTCACCGAGTTCATGCCCGTCGCATTGTTAAAGACGACAAATACGCCATTCGCGCGGTGGTTTCAGGGTGGATTGAAGACCCTAATGTGCAAGTCATTATCAGCACCGGTGGCACGGGGCTAACTGGGCGCGACGGCACACCTGAAGCTATTCGCCCTTTACTTGACAAAGAAATCGAAGGTTTTGGCGAGCTATTTCGCGTGCTCTCGTTTCAAGACATTGGTACATCCAGCCTGCAATCACGCGCCACGGCGGGTGTGGCCAATGGAACCTACATTTTTGTTCTGCCCGGTTCGTCGGGCGCGTGCAAAGATGGTTGGGATAAGCTCATCCAAGCGCAACTCGACTATCGCACCCAGCCCTGCAATATGGTCGAACTCATGCCGCGCCTGCTGGAAAAATAATAGCCAACTCAATGTCGCGAATCGCCGCAACAAGCGACTTCATTGCTCTTGTAGCCCGGGTGTCAACCCGGGGCAGACTTGACACGTAGCACGGCTGCCCCGGATTCACGCTACGCTTCATCCGGGCTACAGGGGCTAAATCCGCCTTTCTGCGTAAGGCCTAAATACATTCAGCAAAAACAAAGGCGACCGAAGTCGCCTTGATTGCACCTGCTAAAAACCAAACACTATCAACTTTGCTTAGAGCAAAACGCCCGTGCAAATGTCAGCAGCGCTTCCATCGCCGGCAAACGGAACTTGTGACGTTGGCGCACAAAAGAGAAGCCGCGCAGCAAGGGTGGATCAAGCGGCACGCTTGCCAACATACCAAGCTTGAGCTCTTTGGCAATGCCCGACTTGGACATCACCGACAAGCCCATGCCCGCCTCAACCGCACCCTTGATCGCTTCGGGGCTGCCCAATTCCATGCACACCGTCCAGCCATCGGGATAACCTTGTTCAATCAAGTAGTTAAAAATGGCCTCACGCGTGCCGGAGCCTTCTTCACGGCAAATAAACTGATAGGGCATCAAATGATCGATCGTTAATGTTTCGCTTTTCGCCAAGGGATGATCGGGCGGCATAATAACCACCAATTCATCGTCGCGGCAGGCTTCGACCAACAGGTTTTTATTGCTGATACTGCCTTCGACAATCGCTAGGTCAATCACGTTATGCTCAACCATCGACACGATGGATTCGCTATTACCGACTTTAAGGCGCACATTCAGATCAGGGTGTTTCTTTCTGAACTGACCAAGCAGTGCAGGCAACATATTCTCCGCCACGGTCATGCTCGCGCCGATATTCAGCGAGCCACCCATTTCGCCGGTCATCTCGCGTACCCGACGCTCCATCTCGTCGTAATGCTCAAAAATGCGCTCGGCGACTTCGTACACCACCACGCCCACATCCGTAAGGGTCACGCGGTTATGCGTGCGATCAAACAAGCGTGTATCGAAATGCTCTTCGAGCTGGCGCACCTGAAACGTTACCGCAGGCTGAGTCATATGCAAGGACTCAGCGGCCTTGGTAAAGCTCAACAAACGTGCCACGGTGTAGAAAACCTTGAGTCTGCGATCAGCCATGTCTAGTTCCTTATTAGAATTCGCTTAACCATTCTAACCGCTATTCAACTATTTTATAAGAACATGCGTCATTTCACCCAAAAATCCTTTATGTGCTGACTTGATTGCGCTGCCAACGCCAGTAAACCAGCGGAATCACCACCAAGGTCAAGAGCGTAGAGGCTAACGTGCCAAAAATCAGCGACACCGCAAGCCCGCCAAACACCGGATCAGACACCATAATCACTGAGCCGAGCATAATCGCGAGCGCAGTCAGCAAAATAGGCCGAAAACGCACCGCACCCGCCTCAATCACGGCCTGCTCCAAGCTGTAACCCTGTCTGCGATAATCAAGAATAAAGTCGATAAGCAACAATGAGTTACGCACCACCACCCCGGCAAGCGCAATCACCCCAATCATTGAGGTGGCGGTAAACGCCTGCTCTGTAAGCCAATGACCGGGGAAGATACCGACTAGAGTCAGCGGAATCGCCCCCATCACAATCAATGGCAGCATAAAGGATTTGTAATAAGCCACCAGCATCAGATAAATAAGAATAATCGCCACAATAAACGCCGACCCCAAGTCGCGGAACACATCCAAAGTCAGGCGCATCTCACCACCCCACAGCAGGGTGTAATCGACAATATCCTTCGGCTCGGCCTGCGCAAAACCGAGATTACCCGTGGTAAAGCGCACGCCATTGGGTAGGGTTTGCCCATCTAGCGCCTTATCCAGCGCCAGCACCGCGTATACCGGGCTTGAGCGGATTAACTCGCCGCCGACCAGCACCATGGGATGTTGATCGCGATCCATAAACGGTTTGTTACTCGGTACCTGCTCCAGTGTCGCCACCGACGATAATGGAATGAACACGCCTTGAGCATTTTTAATCCCCATGCTCAATAAGTCATCCGGCAGAGCGCGATTCTCTTTGGGCAAGCGCAAAATGATTTCCACAGGCTCACGCGCTTGATTATCCGCGCCCAGTGCGTGCAAGGTACCGGCGGGTAAGCCGTTCACGGCATCGCGCAACAACTTAGCTACCTGTCCAGCCGCCACGCCGGAAAGCATGGCTTTTTCTTTGTCCAGTACTAAGCGATAAGTCACGCTATCTGCGCCTACCGAATCATCGACATTAATCATGCCGTAGGTGTCACGGAATGCCTGCCCGACAAAGCCCGCCGATTGGCGCAGCACATCGTAATCGGGGCCGTACAACTCAGCGAGAATTTGCGACTGCACCGGCGGTCCTGGCGGTGTTTCGTAGATTTTCAGCTTCGCCTGTGGGAAGGCGGCACGCAATGGCGCAAGCGCCGCGTCAATCTGCTCGGCAATTTCATGCGAGCTGATGCTACGCGCATGTTTATCCTGCAAATTCACCCGAATTTGCGCGATATGCGAGCCGCGCTTGACCAAATCGCCACGCACCAGCGCCGCAAAGTCTATCGGCGCGGTCATGCCGCTGAAACTGCTGTAATCCAATACCTGCGGCTGCGCAGCCAACACCTCGCCCACCGCGCGCACCACGCGGTCGGTTTCGGCCAAAGCCGTCCCTTGTGGCATATCCAATTGCAGCAAGAAAGTATTGGTGTTGTCATTGGGCAGCATTTTTAGCTCCACACCCAAAGGCGAGAGGGGGCCGCCCACACCGGCCGGACGAATGAATTGCCACGCGGGCATCAGCATCGCCGCCACAAGCATCACAAGTACCAGAACGATCGTCATCCAACGCATCCAGCGCGTGCGCAACAAAGGCTCCATCACCGCCACATACGCACGATGCAGCAGGTCTTTTTTATCCTGACCGCGCTCATCAAGCGAGCGCGAGTTATGTAAGGCTTGCGCCGCCGCCTTATTGGATAGCCAAATGCGCGCTGCCCAAGGCACAACAATGTACGCCACCACCAAAGAGGCGAGCATGGCCACCGGCACATTCAAAGGAATCGGGCGCATAAACGGCCCCATCATGCCGCTGACAAAGGCCATGGGAATAAACGCCAAAATCACAGCAATCGTCGCCACATTGGTTGGGTTGCCAATCTCATTGGTCGCGTTCACCAGCATTTTGCCAAAATCGCCCCCAGTATGATGGTGCATGTGGCGATGGATGTTTTCGATCACCACAATCGCCGCATCGACCAACAAACCCAAAGACAAAATCAGCGCAAACAGGGTAATGCGGTTAATCGTCTGCCCAAACAACAGCCCCGTTGCCAGCACCACAAACAAAATCAGCGGTACGGTCAGAATCACAATGCCCGCTTCACGCCAACCAAGGAAAAAAATCAAAATCAACGCCACCGAGCCCACGGCAATCGCTAAATGCTCAAACAACGTGTTTACCGCCTCGTTGGCTTTAGCACCGTCATTGCGCGTCACCACCACGGCAATGCCTTCGGGCAGGGCGAGTTTTTTCAGCTCATCGAGCTTACTTAATACCGCATCCGCCACCACCACCGCATTGGTACCGGCCTGCTTGGCCAGCACAAGAGTCACCGCAGGCTCCTCCCCGCGAAAAAGCGGGGTTTCTGCCGCCGCACCAAAACCTAGCCGACTGACACTCTCAGCCTCGCGCACGCCAGCCTCGATACGCGCAATATCCCGCAGGTAAATAGCCTTGCCTTGAGCTGCGCCCCCCTGCGCGGGCGGCGACACGCCGACAATCACATCGCCGACATCCGCGGCGCTAAGCAGCGTTCCGCTCAGGCGCAAAGGAATTTCTTGATTCTGCGCCACCATCTCGCCCAAAGGCGCGCTGACATTGCTCGCCAAAAGCATCTGGCTTACTTGTTCGAGACTCACCCCACGCGACTGCATCCGCAGCGGGTCAAGCCACACATTCACCGCCTGCGAGCTCCCGCCGACCACCTCGGTCAAGGACACCCCCGGCACATTGCGCAGGTGTTCCATCAACAACAAACCGACTTCGCGCAATTTTTGCTCATCAACGGCCTGAATATCCGCTGCGGCGAGCGCAATCGTCATAATCGGCACATCATCCACATTGATCGGCTTGACGATCGGCTGCATCGCCCCCGGTGGCAAGCGATCCATGTTCTGCATCAACTGGTTATAGAGCTTGACTAGGCTATCTTCTTGGCTCTGCCCGACCTTAAACTGCACCGTGACCACGCCCACATCGTCCGCCGCGTAGCCAAAGGTATGATCGACCCCAGACTGCGCCCGCATAATCGCCTCCAGCGGGCGTACCACCAAATCGCGCACTTCCGAAGCGGTTGCCCCGGGCTTGGCGACAATAATATTCGCCGCAGGCACGACGATTTTCGGATTGTACTCACGCGGCGTGAGCACCAACGCAAGCAAGCCCACCAAGGTTATGGCGATAATAAGCAGCAGGGTGATTTTGGAATGAATAAAGGCTTGCGCCAATTTGCCCGCGATATTTAAGGCTTGCGCCGCTGATGCGTCATGATGTGTATCGACATGTTTTGGGCTGCTGTCGTGAGTGCTGTTGTGCATGACTTACTCCACCACCTTGTCACCGTTTTGCAGCACGACACCCGAAGCAGGGAGCAGCACGCGCTCGCCGACCACAAGCCCCGCTAAAATCTCAATTTGCCCCTCGCCCTGAACAGTCCCCGTACGCACCATGCGGTATTGCGCCACATTGTCCTGATTGAGAACAAAAACACCCGTAATCCCCGCACGCTCAAGCACCGCCGCCTGTGGAATCAGCAAGCTCTTGCGTTCGCCCAGCGGGAAAAGCACACGCGCAAACGCCCCACTTTTCAGGCCAGGCGCAGCAATATCCAAAGTGACCGGATAAGTATGCGCCAAACTATCCGCGGTCGGAGTCATGCGCGAGACAGTTGCTATCAAAGGCTGCGTTTGACCATCCACCTCAACTTGAACCGTATCGCCCAACTTGAGCGCACGGAAAACCTGCTCCGGCACGGCGGCGCGCACGCGCAAATGCGCCGTATCCTCCAACACCAACACCGGATGCCCAGGGTTCGCCATATCACCTTCATTGGCTAATTTCGCCGTCACGATGGCATCCATCGGCGCAGTAATGCGGGTGTAGCTGATTTGCCCACGCGCCACCGTCAAACCCGCCTTGGCTTGCGCCACTCGGCTTAGGCTTACCTCGTAATTCATGCGCATTTTTTCTAATTGCTGTTTATTAACCGCCTCGTCCGCATACAGGCTTTTGAAACGCTCATAATCAAGCTTCGCATCGCGCAAAGCGGCTTCAGCCTGCACCAGACTCTGTTTAGCCAAATCCACCGCCCCTTGGGTATCGACCGGATCAATTTCAAACAACAGCTGGCCTTTTTTGACCTCCTGCCCCTGCACCACGTTCAAATCACGGATATACCCCATGACCCGCGAACTCAGCTGCACGCTATCTACCGCCTCAATCACACCCGCCACCGGAAAGGTGCTCGGCAAAGCCACCTCCTCTGCCATCACGACTTGCGCGCGCACCTCGCGTGCGGACTCGGGCGCACGGGTAGATGGCGTTTCATGCGAACACGCACTCAAGCCCAAACCGAGCAACAAGCCCATCCATACCATCGGCTTCAGACTAAGTGTATTCATCTCAAATTCCTCAACTTCATATTCATAGGGCTTTTGCAAATGGCATTTTTTGTGCGAATAAATTCGCACCTACGCGTTTTTCTAGCGAGCCTTTGCCTTTCAATGACTCTCATCGCTCGGATAACTTATGTAGCCCGGGTGTCAACCCGGGGCAGGCTCTGCAACGGGCACGGATTCCCTAGGATTCGGGCTTGCGCTCCATCCGGGCTACAGCGCTGAACTTAACCGCTCGCTCCCAACTTTTCCGGCGTTAAGCGTCCCAACAGACGCATCCACTCCGCGCGTTGCACCACCTGTTCATAGCGTGCCGAAATCAAATCCGCATTGGCTTTATCTTGTTGTGCTTGCGCAGTCAGTAATTCCAGCATGGTGGCCAAGCCATTTTCATAACGCTTTTTCATCAGGCGCACTGCTTCTTCGGCCTGCGTGAGCGCCCGCGCACGCGCCACAAGGCGATCATCAATTTCCTTCGCCTTACGCGCCGCATCGCGCACTTGCAAACGCAAGCCATCTTCCGCTTGGCGTAACTTGGCCTGCATTTCAATCCGCGCCGCTTGCGCACGATCGACCGCAGCTGCTGTCGCGCCACCATCAAAGGCATTCCAACTCAGCACACCGGCGACAGTGTAGGACGATGAAGAAAACTCCAAGCTCGGGTCATTCCAGTCCTGCCGCGCCATCAAATTCACCTGCGGCAAGCCCGCCGCCCGCGCTGCATCCACTCCGGCACTTACACCTGTTAGCTGGTGCCGTACTGCATTGAGTTGAGGATTATTTGCAAGCGCCTCACTTTGCAGAGCCTCGGGCGAGCCGTCCACTGGCGGAATAACGATTGAATCTCCAATCTGCACAGGACTATCCAGCGACATCCCAAGCAACATATGCAGCTGATCGAGCGCCACCGCCTCTTGATTCCGCGCCTGCGCCAACTGCACTTGCACATCATCCAAACGCACCTGCGCCATTAAATAATCACTTTTAAGCGACACGCCCTGCGCCAGCATTTTCTCGCTAATACGCACATATTCCTGCGAGGCCAAACGCGCTTGCTCGCCGACTTTGACAAACGCCCGCGCCGCATGAATGCCCTCATACGCCATGAGCACCTGCTTCACTAAAGCCTGCCGCGCCGCCGCGTCGCCTTCTTGCGCCGCCCGCACCTGCGCACGCGCCTTTTCAACATAGCTTGCAACCAGCCCGCCGTTATACACCGGAACCAAGAACTCAATACGTGAGTTCACATTCCCCGTCCCGCCCGGATTATTCAAATCGTTCGGCGTAAGGGTCAAGATATTCGGATTCGTTGCATCAAACTGACCAAAGCCAAAATCCCCAAACGTCGCTTGGCGCTGATTGAGCTTCATACCAAAAACATTCAAGGCATCATTGGAGTAGGTTCCAGTCATCGAAAGATTTAGACGCGGCATCCAGCCTGCTTCAGCCTCGCGTACTGCAGAAGAGGCTTGCTCAATTTGCGCCTGAGTTATTTCCATATCCGGATTTTGCGCCAAAGCCCGCGCAACACAGGCTGGAAAATCTAAGCGCTGTACTGCGTCCGCCTGCGCTGCGCCCGCCGCCAAAACAGCGAGCAACGAACTCACTAGCAACACGCGTGGCTTAAACCGCGACAAAACATCATGCTTCATATTGATTCCAAAAATTGCAGAACACATTCAAGCGCGCCATCCATCAAGTAGCATTGTAGCCCGGGTGTCAACCCGGGACAGGCTTTGCTACGAGCACGACTGCCCCGGATTCCCGCTTCGCTTCATCCGGGCTACATAGATCGTGAACAGTCTCTTACAGGCGATGGAGTGAAAACCCGCTTCTGCACTCGCCCAAAACCTACTCAACCACCATATGACGATTGCCCACACCTGCCGCATCGAGCTCAGCCGCTAAAGCATCTGCGTCATCCACCGAAGCTAGGGGACCTATGCGCACACGAAACAGCCCATCGCTCTTTTGCACTACATGAGCGCCGCGTATATTAGCCGATTCTAATTTACCCTGCAATTGTTCGGCATTGGGGCGCAGGCTAAACGCGCCGATTTGTACATACACATTGCGCCCCCATTCGGGCGTGGGTTGAGCCGACTCATTGAAAATCGCGCGAGGCGGTACCAAGGGAGCGGCACGCGGCACAGGCGGTGTAGGCTGCGCCATGGCGAGCAAGGGGTTGTCCAACGATTCTGTCGGCCTATCGTCATCAATATGTCGCACCTCCACCATCGCTGTGCCGGTAGCAATCACGCCGAGTTTTTCGGCGGCGGCTTTGGAAAGGTCAATAATCCGGTTCTCATGAAACGGCCCGCGATCATTCACCCGCAACACGGCTTTGCGCCCATTTTGCAAATTAGTCACTTCGACATAGCACGGAATGCGCAAGGTTTTGTGCGCCGCCGTCATGGCGTTTTGATCGTAAGTTTCACCCGCCGAAGCACGCTTGCCATGAAAGCCCGGCCCATACCACGAGGCAATACCGGTTTCCTTGTACCCCCGGTTGTCGCGCATGACCGCATAGCGCTTACCCAAGACTTCGTAACTATTCGGGTTGCCGTATTTGCTGTAACCATCCGCGCCCTTGGGCGGAGGTTTGGGTGTGGACGAGCAGCCGACAAGCCATGCAGCACCCAATGCAATGCCCAAGACCATCGTGGGCAGCGCCAATGAACGCCACATGAGCTTAAGTTTCATCATGTTGCCGTCTTCGCCCGCAAACGAATTGCTTGCGCAAGCTCCCATACCGCCAAGGCATAATGCGCGCTATGGTTGTAGCGCGTAATCACAAAGAAATTCGGCAAACCCAGCAAGTAGCGCACACTGCCATCTTCCTGCAAAGGAATCAGCATCAGCTTCAAATCATCTTGCCCTTGGGCAATGGGCACATCCACCCCAAGGGCGCGCAACTCACCTAAGGTGGTTTTGGCGGCAAGATCACGCCCACGATTGAGCATCGGTTCAAGCTTATCCGGCGCGTCCAGCAAGGTTTCGGGCAGATTAACCGGCACAATCACACTGCCCCCACGTTGCCAGCCATGTTGCACAAAGTAGTTCGCCACACTTGCCAGCACATCATCGGTACTGCCCCACAAATCTCGCTTGCCGTCCGCATTGCCATCCACCGCCCAAGTGCGGTAGCTGGTGGGCATAAACTGCGGCAAACCCATCGCCCCGGCATACGAGCCTTTGACCGCGTCCACCGGCACTTGCTCTTCACGCGCCAGCAGCAAAAACTGCTCTAACTCCTTGCGAAAATAAGGCGCACGCCTTGGATATTCAAACGTCAGCGTTGCCAAGGCATCCAACACATTGTATTTGCCCACATTACGCCCATAGCCAGTTTCCACGCCAACAATGGCCACCAAAACTTCGGCGGGCACTCCGTACTGTTTTTCTAGCTCGGCCAGACGTGCCGCGTGCTCACGCATAAACACCGCGCCATCGGCAATGCGTTTTTCATTGATAAAAATAGGGCGGTACTGATACCAGGCCTTACTCTCCGCGGGACGCTCCATCGCCTGAATAATCGAATTCTGAATCTGCGCCCGCCCAAGTATCGCCAAAACCTCAGCCTCATCCAGCCCATTGCGCTCGCTCACCTCACGCGCAAAAGCACGCACATCGTCACGCTCGGCAAATCCTGCCCCTCCCGTGGACGCACAAGCCATATGAAGCGGACTTAATGCGAACATCAAGCTAATAAGCGCCGCACGTCGAAGTAAGATAGATGGTTTCATTTGGAGGCCGCCATAAAAGGTCTGTGAGTGTGAATGGACATGAGCATACCGAAACCCACCATCAGGGTCACCATGGCCGTTCCACCATAGCTCACCAAGGGCAGAGGCACGCCGACCACCGGCAGCAAGCCCGTGACCATCCCCGTATTCACAAAAACATACATAAAAAAACTTAAACTCAAACTCCCCGCCACCAAACGGCCATACACCGTCGGCGCCCGCAGCGCGATGTACAGTCCGCGCAGGATGATAAAAAGGTAAAGCAATAGCAAAACCACCACCCCCACCAAGCCGAACTCCTCGGAAAATACCGCAAAAATAAAGTCGGTATGCCCCTCGGGCAAAAAATCTAAGTTTGACTGTGTACTGTTCAACCAACCTTTACCCGACACCCCACCCGAACCAATCGCAATTTTCGACTGAATGATGTGATACCCCGTGCCCAGAGGATCCGCCTCGGGGTTGAGCAAGGTCATTACACGCTGACGCTGATAATCATGCAAAGCGTATTGCCACAACAAAGGAATCAACGCCCCCAGCGCCAGCACAAAACCTGCAATATATTTCCACGACAACCCGGCTAAAAACAGCACAAACATCCCCGCTGCCGCCACCAGAATGGACGTCCCCAAATCCGGCTGCAACATAATCAACACCACGGGCACGGCGATAATCAACAAAGCGACCAGAATATCCAGAGGTCTAGGCGGCAAAGGGCGCAACGATAAATACCACGCCGCCATCATCGGCACCGCGAGTTTGAGAATTTCCGATGGCTGAAAGCGCATAAAGCCAAGGTCTAACCAACGCTGCGCACCCTTGCCCACATGCCCGAACAACTCAACCGCCAAAAGCAGCAACACGCCTGCAGCGAACAACCAAGGTGACCAGAACTGATACACGCTTGGCGGAATACGCGCCATCAACAACATCAACACCAAGCCCATGCCAATACGCACACCCAAACTGGTCATCTGCGCCATATTTTGATGCGATGCGCTGTACACCGTGACCGCACTCACCCCAAGCAGCAGCAACAGCGCGAACACCAACCAAGGATCAAGCCGCAACCAACGCAGCACCGCCCCCTCGTCCACACGCAGAGTGGAAAACGCACTGCCCATTGTTTCCCGCCAGGCACTCATTCCCGCTCCCCCGCGCCCACGGCATCCAGCGTGACGGCCTCTTTATTGAGTACATCCCCCAGCAGCCACGCATCCATCACCTTGCGCACCATCGGCGCGGCCACGCCGGAGCCGCTACTGCCATGCTCCACAAACGCCGCCACCGCAATACGCGGAGCCTCCGCAGGCGCAAAAGCGACAAACACCGCATGATCGAGCAGCTTTTTGTTCAAGCTCTTGGCGCTATACGTCTCGGTCTGCTTGACCGTAAACACCTGCGCCGTACCTGATTTACCCGCAATGCGATACGGCGCGGTCTTGCCAATGTATTTGTTTGCCGTGCCATAGCTTGCCTGCACCACATGCTCCATACCGCCGAGCGCCGCATCCCAAAAACTGTCCTTGGCCAATTGAATCGGCGGCAGAGCTTCGGGCGGGCTATCGCGCCATAGATGCGGACGGAACGCCGCGCCGCGTTGCGCCAAAACCGCCGTCATCTGCGCCAACTGCAAGGGTGTTGAGAGCATATAACCTTGACCAATCCCGGCAATTACCGTTTCCCCCGGAAACCACACCTGATTTTTAGTTTTGCGTTTCCAGTCTTTGGACGGAACAAGACCCGCCGCCTCACCGGGCATATCCACCCCCGTTACCCGCCCCAAACCGAAACTCAGAGCAAAATCGTGCAGACGATCAATCCCCATGCGATAGGCCAAATCGTAAAAATACACGTCGCAGGATTGTGCGATGGCATGATCCAAGTCCACCCAACCATGCCCACCCTTGCGCCAATCGCGGTAACGGTGATCATCATTCGGCAACTGATAATAGGGTCCAGCAAACATGCGAAATTCCGGCGTAATCAAACCCAACTCCAGTCCGGCCAAGCCCATCACAGGTTTAATGGTCGAGCCCGGCGGGTAGGCTGCATTCAGCGCACGATTAAACAGCGGGCGGTCGGGGTTATCCATCAAGGCACGATAATCCTTGCTGCGGATGCCGTTGACAAACAAATTAGGATCAAAACTCGGCTTGCTTACAAAGGCCAGCACCTCGCCATTGCGAGGGTCAATCGCCACAATCGCGCCCAAAAAATCACCCAATGCGGCCTCGGCCACGGCCTGCAAACGCACATCCAGAGTCAGATGAATATCCTCGCCAGGTGTGGCAGGAATTTCCTCCAACACGCGCAAACTGCGCCCATGCGCATCCACCTCCAGCTTGCGCGAGCCGACCTTGCCACGCAGCTTGTCCTCGTAAAAACGCTCCAGCCCAGTTTTGCCGATATGCGATGTGCCCGCATAGGCATCCTGATCGATGCTTTCCATCTCACGCTCACTAATGCGCCCGACATACCCCACCGTATGCGCCGTGAGCGCCGCCTGCGGGTAAATGCGCGTTAGGCGAGCTTGCACCTCCACGCCGGGCAAACGCGGACGCTCGATCGCAAGACGCGCAATATCGAGTTCAGTGAGATTAAATTTAAGCGGAATACTGTCAAACGAGCGCCCATTTTTTTGCGCCTTGCGAAAGCGCTCCAAATCATCCTCATCCAGCGCCAAAATCTCGCTCAAGAGAGCCAGAGTCGCCTCCATATCCTTGACCTGCTCCGGCACCAGCTCCACTTGGAACGATGGCGTGTTATCCGCAAGCAACACCCCATTGCGATCAAAAATCAGCCCGCGAGAGGGTGGGATGGGTTCTGATCGGGTGCGGTTTTTTTCTGCAAGCTCAGTGAAATGCTCATGCGCCGTGACCTGCAACCAGACCACCCGCGCCACGACCCCAGCAAGCACAAAAAAACACACCAACCCAGCAAGCAGGACACGCCGCAAAAGGATGCGACGCACACGCGTCTCATCCTCCACCGATCCGGAAGCGCTCTTGGCCTCTTTCCAAATCCGCTTCACGCCCTAACCTGCCGAGTATTTGGGAGCAACTTAATCCGCCATGCTCGCGTGCAGTCGCTCGACCGAGGCCACGATTTCGGCACGCGCCGCCGCTGCATCCGCCCAGCCATCGACTTTGACCCACTTGCCTTTTTCCAATGCCTTGTACTGCTCAAAGAAGTGCGCAATTTGTGCGCGCAACAACTCCGGCAAATCCGTCACTTCCTGCACATGGTCATACAGCGGGGTCAGCTTGCCAAACGGCACCGCCACGAGCTTGGCATCAAATCCCGCTTCATCACTCATGCGCAACATGCCCACTGGACGGCAGCGAATCACCGCACCGGGTTGCAACGGCGTGGGAGTCACCACCAACACATCAACCGGATCGCCATCATCCGACAAGGTATGCGGAATAAAACCATAATTGCATGGGTAAAACATGGCGGTGGCCATAAAGCGATCGACCACCAGCGCGCCGCTGTCTTTGTCGATTTCATACTTCACTGGCGCACCCTGCGCCGGAATTTCAATCACCACGTTAATATCATCAGGCAAACTTTTCCCAGCGGGGATATTGTCAAGCAGCATCGCGTAAACCTCGTTAAGAATGATGGAGCGTGTATCATAATCGTTTTAGGCGGCGGTTCACTCTTAGCCCGCCCATATCCTTAGGAGAAAATCATGCGCATCGTCCTTCTTGGCGCTCCCGGCTCAGGCAAAGGCACTCAATCCAAGTTCCTGGTTGAGCGTTACAACATCCCGCAAATCTCCACCGGCGACTTACTGCGCGCCCAAGTCAGTCTAGGCACTGCGCTTGGTCTTGAGGCCAAAAAAGCCATGGATAACGGGCAGTTAGTGAGCGATGACATCGTGCTTGGCATGATTCGCGAGCGCTTGGGTGATGCCGATGCGCAAAAGGGCTTTATTCTCGATGGTTTTCCACGCAACATCCCGCAGGCTAAAGCCTTGGACGCTATGCTCAACGACATTGGCAAGCCGCTGCAAGCCGCCATACTGCTCGATGTACCCTTTGATGACTTAATGCGCCGCCTCACCGGTCGCCGCACCGCCGTGCAAAGTGGCATGATTTACAACATCTATACCAACCCACCCAAGCAAGAAGGTATTTGCGATGTATCCGGCGAACCCTTAATTCAGCGCGCCGATGACAATGAAGACACCGTCGCCAAGCGCCTGCATACCTTTGAAACCCAAACCGCACCGCTGGTTGAGTTTTACACCCAAGCCGGCAAACTGCACCGCATCGACGGCCAGCGCGCGATGGATGTGATTTTTAATGATTTCTGCGCCATTCTTGATCCACTGAAAGCCTAAGCAGCCAGTTTTAGCCACCCAAGAACACAGAACAGCTTAAAGCCTTTGCCGAAGAACTCCCGTAGCCCGGATGTCAATCCGGGGCAGGCTTCGCAAAGGGCACGACTGCCCCGGATTGACATCCGGGCTACATACTAAGCAGCCAGTTTTAGCCACCCAAGAACACAGAGGGCACAGAGTTTGAAATCCATGCGGAGGTCTTTTGCACATGAATCCTCAACGCCGAGCGGTGAGGTGTATTCCTTGTTTTTTCTCTGTGACCTCTGTGGCTAACTTCTTCCGCATTTCACTGCGCACAGCAGCCTTTTTTCTGCTGCCCTTATTCCCTGCCTGGGGCGCGGACACTTACGCCCTCTGCCCGCCTTTTTTACCCGAACTGCCCAACCTGCCTGCACTTGAGGCCAACACGCCAGTACAGGCGAGCGCCGAAAGTGGGCGCTATGATGGCAATCTCGCCACACTGATCGGCGCAGCAAAGGTGCAATACGCCGACCAACGCTTACTTGCCGAGCGCATGGACTACACCCTCAACCCAGAAAACATCACCGCCCAAGGCGCACTGCGGTATTGGGACAGTACGCGCATCCTGTTTGCCGAACGTGGCGCATTCCAACCGAAGCTAGAGCAAGGCGAGGCCGAAAACGTGCGCTTTTGGCTGCCCGCGCCGCATCTTTCGGGAACAAGCACACACGTCACCCGCATCAATGCTCAGCAAGACCAGCTCAAAGAGGTCAGTTTAAGTAGCTGCCCCGAACCCCAAGCAGGCAAGGTGCGCGACTGGACGCTTAACGCCAAGCAGGTTGATCTCAACCATGCCACCGGGCGCGGCGTGGCACGCGATGCATGGCTGAACTTCAAAGGCGTGCCGCTTGTGTACGCGCCCTATTTTGATTTTCCGCTGGATGATCGCCGCGCCACGGGCTTTCTGTATCCCAGCGTCAACTACAACAGCCAAGTCGGTGCCAGTGTCACCGTGCCCTACTACTGGAATATCGCCCCCGACCGCGATGCCACAATCACCCTGCGCCCCATGACTCAGCGCGGCGTGATGCTCGGCGGCGAATACCGCCAGTTGTGGCAAGAGGGGCGCGGTAGTTTGCGCGGCGAATGGTTGCCCTATGACAACGACACTGGCGAATCGCGCTATCTCTATGATATCCAAGCGCAACAGCGCCTTGATGCTTGGGATAGTTCGCTTGCCGTGCGTCGCGTCTCCGACATTGATTATTTGCGAGATTTTGGCAGCGACTCCACGCTCAGTAACACGGCGTATCTTGAATCACACTTCCGCGCCAATCGCCATTTTAATACCGCATTCAACGACCAGCCCGGACAATGGAATCTCTTGCTTTTGGCGCAGGAATACCAAAATTTAAGCTTCAGCGTGAACGATGCAAACCTGCCTTACAAACGGATGCCGCAAGTGCTGCTGTCCGGCGAACAGGCTCTTGGCCCACTACGCCTTAACCTTTTGACCGAAGCCGTGCGTTTTCAAAGCGAGTATGCCAACAACCCAGAAGGCGAGCGCTACGCCTTGATCCCAACCCTTTCCCTGCCGCTTGGCGAGAAATGGTATCGCATCACTCCGAGCGTCGGCCTCACCAGCTTGCAATACCAAATCGACACTCCGCATGTGTCGTCGCAAAACATCCCCGTCAGCAGCGTGGATGCGCGTTTTTTCTTCGACCGTTATGGCGAACGTTTTAACCAACAGCTCGAACCGCGCCTGTACTATCTTTATGTGCCCTACCGCGAACAAAACGCGCCATTGTTCGACACCGACTTGCCGCTTCCCAGTCTATCGCGCTTGTTTACATCTAACCGCTTTATTGGTCGCGACCGCCAAGGCGATGCCAATGCTCTAAGTTACGCCATGACCTGGCGCGCCTTAGATGCCAAAGAAGGTTACGAGCGTTTGAGTTTTGGTATCGGTCAGCAATATCGCTTTAGCGACGAGCGCGTCACCCTCAACCCTAACGATGCAATCAATCAACGCGGCGCGGGCGAAGCCATTGGCGAACTCAATGTCGGCATCAACCGCGAATGGAGCACGCGCATGACGGCCTCCGAAAGCCAAACCTACGCGGTATTAAGCTTCCGCCCGCGCACCTTGAAAGCAGCCGAGGAGCACTTCAACCAACAGCGTGCCATTAACCTGTACTACGGCAACCAAGCCGACACACCTAACCTACCTAAACTCAATCAAGTCGGCCTCTCATGGGTCTGGCCGCTCAGTCGCCAATGGCAAATCCTTGGAAACGTCGCCCAAGACCTTGATGCGCAAAAACCCGTCCAGCTCCTCGCAGGCCTTGCCTATGAGAGCTGCTGCTGGCGAATTAAATTCGGTGCCGAATATTTTGCGATCAGTAACCCGAACCCCGACATTGTGGAATACTCCACTTCGGCGCTATTGCAATTTGAACTCAAGGGTTTAGGCAGTGCCGGCTCACAAGCTGACCGACGCTTTGAACGTGCTATTCTTGGCTATCAGCCGGATAGTCCGACCCGTTTTTAATTCGGAGTTGTGCATCATGCAGAATTACCCCTGCGCGAGCTCACTCTGCAGCATTTCATTTTTACTTTGACGGTCTCGCCCACATGCCTCGTTACAAGCCTTATTTAAGCCTTAGCATCACCACCTTGCTTTTGAGCCTTGCAAGCAGCCCTAGCTTTGCAGCAGAGCCGGGTACAATGTCCGCCAAAGCGCCGAGCAAGACGATAAACTCAACCGCATCTGCGGAAACAATCACTCCTGCAAGCGCTGCACCGGTGGCCTTGGATCGCATCGTCGCCATCGTTAACGACGATGTCATCACCGAGCGCGAGCTACTTCGCCAAATGGCGCTCATTAGCAACCAACTACGCGCCAACAATCGCCCCATGCCGCCCACGGACGTGCTTTTGCCGCAGGTGCTCGATCAAATGGTCACCCAGCTGACCGAAGTTCAGCTTGCTGCGCGCGCGGGCATTACGGTGGATGACTTAACCTTGGACAACACCTTGCGCGGCATTGCTAACGACAATGGCATGAACATAGAACAATTCCGCGAAGCTCTCGCCAAAGAAGGCACGTCTTGGGCGGACTTCCGCGAGCAGATTCGGCGTGAAATCATTATCAACCGCGTGCAAAAACGTGAAGTGATTGATCGGATTCAAATTTCCGACAAAGAAATTGACGATGCGCTCAATGTCAAACGCGGCCAACAAAACAAGGGGCAAGCCAATATGGAATACCGCGTGCGCCAGATTTTGATTGCCCTGCCCGAATCAGCCAGCCCCGAAGACATTGCCAAAGCACGCAGCAAAGCCGAAAACACCCTGCAAGCGCTGCGTGAAGGTGGCGATTTCGCAGCCCTCGCCGCCAGCGTATCCAACGCACGCGATGCGCTTGAAGGAGGCGACCTCGGCTGGCGCAGCGCCGACAACCTGCCCAGCATTTACACTGAAGCCATCCTCGCCATGCAGCCCGGTCAAACCTCCGAGCTGATTCGTAGTCCGAGTGGTTTTCATATTGTGAAACTCGAAGAGACACGCGGCCAAACTATCAATCCTGCCAACACACAAGATGTCAAACTCATCGAAATCCATGCACGCCATATCCTGATTCAGACTAGCGAGATCGTGAACGACGATGAAGCCCGCCGCCGCCTAGAAGATATTCGTCAGCGCCTTGCCAAAGGTGAAGATTTCGCCGTTTTAGCCAAAACCTATTCCAACGACAAAGGCTCGGCAGAACGCGGTGGTGACTTGGACTGGGCGCGCCCCGGCATGATGGTGGAAGAATTTGAGCGCGTAATGAACACCACGCCCAAAGGCCAAGTCAGTGCCCCGTTTCGTACTCAATTCGGCTGGCATATTCTCGAAGTACTCGAAACCCGTGATGCCAGCGGCAATATCGAGTTTCTGCGCCAACAAACCCGCGAAGGTTTGACCCGTCGCCGTGCCGAAGAAGAGCTCGACCGTTGGCAGCGTCGCATTCGTGACGAGGCCTATATCGAGATTCTGCTGGGTACTGCGCACGCCCAAGCCCAGCCATGAGTGCAACGCAAGCGCTTAAAATGGCGCTGACCCCAGGCGAGCCTGCAGGCATCGGGCCAGATTTAGCCATCCAACTGGCGCAACAGGCGCTCCCGGTTGAACTGGTTGCCTTTGCGGATCCAGACCTATTGACTGCGCGTGCCGCACAGCTTGGCTTGCCGTTGCATCTGATTGAGCATGACCCAGACCGTGCAGCTCGCCTGCCGAATGCGGGTGAACTCAGCATCTACCCCGTGCCCTTGCGTGCGCCGGCTAAACCCGGAGAGCTCAACGTCGCAAATGCGGACTATGTTCTCGAAACGCTGATGGCAGCTACGCACGCTTGCCTTGCTGGAAACATGGCGGCGCTGGTCACAGGGCCCATACATAAGGGCATTATCAATGAAGCCGGTATTCCCTTTAGCGGTCACACCGAGTTCCTTGCTGAACTTTGTGAAGCACATCCCGTGATGATGCTGGTCGCAGGCAACTTACGCGTGGCGCTCGCTACCACGCACCTTCCCTTGCGTAAAGTGAGCGATGCCATCACCTCGCCACTCTTGACTCGCACCATCCTCATCCTCGAACACGATTTGCGCACCCGTTTTGGAATTGCTAAACCACGTATTTTGGTTACCGGCCTCAACCCCCATGCAGGCGAAGGCGGACATCTTGGGCGCGAAGAAATCGAAATTATCGAACCCGTCCTGAACGGCCTGCGCGCCCGAGGCTTAAATCTTGTCGGCCCCCTTCCCGCGGACACTTTGTTTACCCGTGAGCGCCTGCAACACGCCGACGCAGTACTTGCGATGTATCACGACCAAGGTTTACCGGTGCTCAAATACGCAGGCTTTGGTGAGGCGGTCAACATCACCCTCGGCTTGCCGTTAATTCGCACCTCCGTGGATCATGGCACCGCCCTTGAACTCGCCGGAACAGGCCGCGCCCATGTCGGCAGCCTGCACCACGCCGTGCTTATGGCGCACACCATGGCGACGCACACCCCCACATGAACGCCTCAATGCACCCAAGCCAAACGCACATTCCCCGCAAACGCTTTGGCCAGCATTTTCTGCACGATCAAGGCGTGATTGCGCACATTGTGGATGCAATCGCCCCACAACCCATGAGCATCAGCGGCGAGCGCTTGGTTGAAATCGGCCCAGGTTTGGGTGCATTAACCCTCCCAGTCTTGGAGCGCTGTCATACGCTTGATGTCGTGGAGCTGGATCGCGATGTCATCCCCCACTTACTTGCCCGCACGCAAGGCATGGGCGAAATTATTCTGCACCAAGCGGATGCGCTGCAATTTGACTTCGCAAGCCTCGCAAAAGATGGCGAAAAATTACGCATTATCGGCAACCTGCCCTACAACATCTCCACGCCGCTTATGTTCCACTTATTTGAACAGCGCCAAGGTAAAGAGCCCTTCATCCGCGACATGACTTTCATGTTGCAACTCGAAGTCTGCGAGCGCCTCGCCGCCGCGCCCAATACCGAGCACTACGGCCGTTTGTCCATCATGGCGCAGTACCATGCCGACATTGAGTTTTTATTCCACGTCGCCCCCGAAGCCTTTGACCCACCGCCCAAAGTGGAATCTGGCATTGTGCGCATCACGCCCTACACCGTGCCGCCCGTCGATGTCGGTGATCACGCCCTATTCACGCTTATGGTTGCGCGTGCTTTCAATATGCGCCGCAAAACCCTGCGCAATGGACTTAAAGGCCTCGTGGATGATGCAGGATTTGCAGCCGCAGGCATCGACCCTATTCGCCGAGCAGAAACCTTGAGTTTGCACGAATTCGCCACATTGAGTAGGCAAGCCAAGCCTGACTAAATCAAGGCTGATCCTATGTCACAACTGCACATCCACCCCGACATTCCCGCACTCACCGCCGCCATTGCCCAGCGTTGGCTGACTTTAGCTGAAGCTGCGATTGCAGAACGCGGGCGCTTTACAGTTGCACTCTCCGGCGGGCGTACGCCGCGCGCGTTGTACGCCTTGCTCGCAAGTGCAGATTGGCGGATGCGTATGCCATGGGCGCAGACCGAGCTGTATCTTGGTGACGAACGCTGCGTCCCCGCTGTTCACCCTGACAGCAATGCCCTGATGATTCAAACCACCCTACTCACCCAACTGACGCAGCTGCCGTTATTTTTCCCCATGGTCAAACGCCCCGAACAGCCCGAGCAAGATGCCGCGCATTACGCTCAATTATTGCGTGAGCGCCTCACCGAAGATGAACCCTACGCGCCACCCTGTTTTGATCTAGTGCTCCTCGGCATGGGTGCAGATGGTCATTTTGCCTCACTCTTTCCCGGCACCACCGCCCTTGAAGACCGCGAAACCCTCGTACTTCCCGTGTGGGTTGAAAAATTACAAAGCTGGCGCATTTCAATCGGACGAAGGGCGATTGCCGCCGCGCGCCACCGCATCGTCCTCGTCACTGGCGAAGATAAGCGCGCCACCTTGCACGAGGTACTGAACAACGCAGCGTCACAACTCCCCATCGCCCGACTGCAACGCCAAGCCGAACTTGAATGGCATATTGACCACGCCGCAATCTCAACCCAACCCTCTGCACCAGCCTTATGAACGACCAACCAACCGACACCCCTGAGCAATCTTCTGACATCGAAGTCAACGCCGTCCCAAGCTATTTGGCCGAACACTCCAGCGCCCAGGATAATCGCTACGTATTTGCCTACACCATCACCCTACACAATCGTGGCCTAGAGCCTGCTCGCCTGCTCGAACGCCACTGGATCATTACCCATGCCGATGGCCAAACCGAAGTCGTGCGCGGTCCTGGCGTGGTGGGCGAGCAACCCCTACTCCAGCCCGGCGAAAGCTTTACCTATGCAAGCGGCGCAGTCATTCCTACACCGGTTGGCACCATGCACGGGGACTACCTGTTCGTGCGCACCAATGGCGAACGCTTTAGCGTACCCATTCCAGCGTTCACCCTGTCGATCCCGCGCGTTCTGCATTAGCCCGCACCATGCGTCGTTCTCAATCCACCATCGAAGCAAACATGAGCGGCAAAGCCTTACGTTATGCCTACACCCTATGGGCACCGTTTTACGATCTGCTGCTCGGTGCCTCGGCCATATCCAAAGCACGAAGTCGTAGCATCGCATTATTGAGCGAATGGACAGGCAAAAAAGTGCTTGTCGTCGGCATTGGCACGGGGCTCGACATACCTATCCTACCCAGTGGCGCGCACTACACCGGCATCGACATCACCCCCGCCATGTTGGCGCGAGCGCGTCATTGTGCACAACAATGCGGCACACCCATCGAGCTTTTGCCCGGCAATGCCATGCTGCTCGACTTTGCCGATGAAGTATTCGATAGGATCATCCTGCACCTGATTCTTGCGGTTGTCCCAAGTCCAGAACGCGCTTTTAACGAGGCGGTGCGCGTGCTCAAGCCGGGTGGGGAGATTCTTATTTTGGACAAGTTTTTGCGCCCTAATCAAAAAGCTCCTCTGCGACGGGCTCTCAATATCCTCACACGCAATCTTGCCACCCGCACCGACGTGGTGTTTGAAGACATACTCGCGCCATCTGCTGGCCTTAAAATCATCCACGACCAACCCGCGCTCATGCGTGGCTGGTTTCGTCATATCGTTCTGCACAAAGACCCCAACGGATAACCCCATGTCCACCTATGTGATCGGCGACCTGCAAGGCTGCCTCGACCCACTCAAACGCCTGCTTGATCAAATTCGCTTCGACGACTCCAAAGACACACTCTGGTTTGTCGGCGATATTGTGAATCGCGGCTCGCAGTCCTTAGAAACTTTGCGCTTTGTGCGTGAGCTCGAAAAATCCTCCATCACCGTGCTCGGCAATCATGACTTGCACTTGCTTGCCGTCGCCTACACTGGCAAAAAAAGCAAGGGCAAAGATACCCTAGAGAGCATCCTAAAAGCCCCCGACCGAGATGAACTGCTCGACTGGTTGCGCAAGCGCCCACTCGTTCACCATGATGCCCAACTTGGTGCGGTTCTCGTTCACGCAGGCATCCCGCCCGTATGGGACATCGCACAGAGCCTCGCGCACGCCCATGAAGTCGAACAGGCTTTGCGCAGCGACCATGTGACTGAGCTTCTAAGCATCATGTACAGCGACCAGCCTGAGCTATGGCACGAAAGGCTCACACAATCCGAGCGTATGATTTACAGCATCAACGCCTTCACACGTATGCGCTATTTCAAGACAGATGGGCGCATGGAGTTCAAAAACAAAGGCAACCCCAATCAAGCTCCTGCGCACTTAAAGCCTTGGTTCGATATGCCCCGTAAAAAACCCTTAGGGGCGCGCATTTTTTTTGGTCATTGGTCCACTTTAGGCCAAATTCGCTTACCCACAAATGCCGTTGAGGCACTTGCAATGGACTCCGGTTGCTTATGGGGCGGGCGACTCACCACCATCCGTGCGGATGACCCCAAATTACCCATGTACTCCGAGCCATGCGAAGAGGCATCCAAACCGGGTAGCGAATGATTCACATATCAATAACAGGCACAAAAAAACCGGGATAAACCCGGTTTTTTTAATCAATCTGACATCCCCCATCAATGGAGGAGCAACGAATTATTCCGCAGCAACCACATCCGGTGCATTGGGACGATCCACCAGCTCAACATACGCCATCGGCGCATTATCCCCAAGACGGAAACCACAACGCATAATGCGAATATAGCCACCGGGACGGGTTTTGAAGCGTGGCCCCAAGTCGGTAAACAACTTGGCAACAATTGCGTTGTCACGCGTTTGGGCAAAAGCCGAACGACGATGAGCCACGCTATCGTCTTTGCCTAAAGTAATGAGCGGCTCGGCGAGGCGACGCAGCTCCTTAGCTTTAGGGACGGTGGTACGAATAATTTCGTGCAAAAAAAGCGAGTTAGTCATATTCCGCAGCATAAGCTTGCGATGTGAGCTATCACGACTCAGCTGACGACCGATATTACGATGACGCATAAGTAAAAGTTCCTAAAACTTATCCAGCCCCATTAGACCATGCTAATTAGGCGGACTTGTCTGACAAATTTTGAAGTTCAACGGGCGGCCAGCTCTCGAGCGCAATGCCGAGTGACAGACCATGTTTAGCCAACACATCTTTGATTTCAGTCAACGATTTCTTACCGAGGTTCGGAGTTTTGAGCAACTCCATCTCTGAACGCTGCACCAAGTCACCAATGAAATAAATGTTCTCCGCCTTAAGACAATTGGCTGAGCGAACCGTCAATTCCAGATCATCCACAGGACGCAGAAGAATAGGAGCAACCCCACTCTCACGCACTACAGGACGATCCATCGACTCGGTGTTCAGATCAACAAACACCGCCAACTGGTCACGCAGAATAGCCGCCGCATTACGAATCGCATTTTCCGGAGAAATCGAGCCATTGGTTTCGATTTCAAGCACGAGCGAGTCCAAGTCGGTGCGTTGTTCAACGCGCGCTCGCTCAACCGCGTAAGACACTTTGCTTACAGGCGAAAAAGACGCATCAAGGCGCAAACGACCCACGGCTGAAGTTTCTTCAACACCTTCTCGGCGTGTCGATGCGGGCACGTAGCCACGACCAATTTCCACCTTCAAGCTCATGTTTAGCTCACCTTCTTTATTCAGGTGGGCAATCACATGCTCAGGGTTAAGGACTTCAACCGATGGATCACCGCTCAAATCCGCCGCAGTCACCACACAAGGTCCCTTCTTGCGAAGGTTAAGCGTGGATGAAGCACGACCATGCAGAGCAAGCGAAAGACCTTTAAGATTCAACAGAATCTCAATGACATCTTCTTGCACGCCCTCAATGGCGGTGTACTCATGCACCACGCCTTCAATTTCGGCCTCAACCACCGCCGCACCCGGAATGGATGACAACAGAATCCGACGCAGCGCATTCCCCAAGGTGTGGCCAAATCCACGCTCCAACGGCTCAAGCACCACACGCGCCTGACGAGTGTTATGCGAGCGAACCTGAATTGAACGTGGGCTCAACAGCTCACTGATATTGTCCTGCATCAAAAGGGAACCCCTGAATTACTTCGAGTAAAGTTCAACAACGAGCGATTCGTTGATGTCTGCTGGTAAATCAGCACGGTCAGGCAAGCGCTTGAAAACGCCTTCAAACTTGGATGCTTCCACCGCGATCCAAGAGATCTCGGTGCGATTCACTGAAAAATCCAAAGATTCTTTGATGCGCTTTTGCTGACGCGACTTCTCACGTACCGCCACCACATCTTCAGGCTGAACCTGGTACGACGGAATATTCACCGATTGACCATTGACGATGATTGACTTATGAGACACCAATTGGCGAGCCTCAGCACGCGTCATGGCAAAGCCCATACGGTAAACCACGTTGTCCAAGCGGGACTCCAAAAGACGCAGCAAGTTTTCACCCGTTGAACCCTTCAATGAGCTTGCCTTGGTGTAGTAGTTATGAAACTGACGTTCCAAAACACCATAGATACGACGCAGCTTCTGCTTTTCGCGCAGCTGCAACGCATAGTCAGAAATCTTCGGGCGACGCCCAGAGGCACCATGCATGCCGGGAGGACGCTCAAGCTTGCATTTAGAGTCAAGCGCACGAACGCCAGACTTCAAGAAAAGATCCGTTCCTTCGCGACGGCTTAACTTACATTTAGGACCGATATAACGTGCCATTTCTTAATTCTCCATCACACACGACGACGCTTGGGAGGGCGGCATCCGTTATGGGGGATCGGGGTCACATCAACAATATTGTTAACTTTGTAACCGATGTTGTTCAGCGCACGAATCGCAGATTCACGACCGGGGCCCGGGCCTTTGACATGAACATCAAGATTCTTCAAGCCGTAAGCCTTAGCAGCTTCCCCCGCACGTTCAGCCGCAACTTGTGCTGCAAACGGGGTACTCTTACGTGAACCACGGAAGCCTGAACCACCCGATGTCGCCCAAGAAAGTGCATTTCCCTGACGATCGGTAATGGTGACGATGGTGTTATTGAAAGAAGCGTGAACGTGCGCAAGGCCGTCCGTTACAACTTTTTTAACTTTTTTGCGCGTTTGCGCGGATGGTTTTGCCATTGAATCCTACTCTGTTAACAGAAGCATTAAGCCCGAAATCAACGCGTACTCATTAGAACGTGCGAATAAACGCCAAACTAATTAACGCTTGATTGGGCGGCGCGGACCCTTGCGAGTACGCGCGTTAGTCTTCGTACGTTGACCGCGCACAGGCAGCCCACGACGATGACGCAAACCACGATAGCAACCCATGTCCATCAAACGCTTGATGCTCATGGATACTTCGCGACGGAGATCACCTTCGACAGAAAACTTAGCTACTTCAGCGCGTAACGCCTCAACTTCGCTTTCCACGAGATCTTTAACTTTTGACTCAGGACGAACATTGGCATTCGCACAAATTGACTTTGCACGAGTAGCCCCAATGCCGTAGATCGCGGAAAGCGCAATCACGACATGCTTATTCACCGGAATGTTTACACCAGCGATACGCGCCATAACTCCCCCAACTAAAACGGAAAGCCGGGGATAATACACCCCAGCATGATTCAAATCAATACAACACCCAATAGAACAGCTTAGCGAGTACCCAAGCCACGCAAATGTGCTTTACGCATCAAACCATCGTACTGATGAGACATGAGGTGTGATTGAACTTGAGCAATAAAGTCCATAATAACGACAACAATAATCAGCAATGAAGTGCCACCGAAGTAAAACGGCACATTCCAATACAGAATCAAGAACTCAGGCAACAAACACACTGCAGTGATATAAATCGCCCCCCAGAAGGTCAGGCGGGTTAATACCCCATCGACATAGCGAGCTGTATGTTCACCCGGACGAATACCAGGAATAAAAGCACCTGAACGCTTTAGGTTATCCGCTGTTTCACGCGAATTGAAAACCAGCGCGGTATAAAAGAACGCGAAGAAAACAATCGCCGAAGCGTACAACACAAGATAAAGCGGCTGACCAGGTGAAATAGTCGTGGAAATATCCTTGAGCCAAGCCATGTTTTCCGAGCGGCCAAATACATCTGCAATCGTCGCTGGGAACAAGATGATACTGGACGCGAAAATGGGCGGAATAACTCCAGACATATTCAACTTCAACGGCAAAAACGATGCCTGTCCACCAGACATTTGCCCGCCATGTTGACGCTTGGCGTAATTCACCGTAATGCGACGCTGACCACGCTCAACAAACACCACAAAGCCAATCACTGCAATGGCAAGAACAAGCAGAAGCAACAGCACGAGAATGCTCATTTGGTCGGTACGCACCAACTCAAATGTCCCTGCGAAAGCCGCAGGCAAGCCTGCAACAATACCAGCAAAGATAATCAATGAAATACCGTTGCCAATTCCGCGCTCAGTGATTTGCTCACCCAGCCAAACCAACAGCATGGTTCCCGTAACTAACGACAACGTCGCCGTAAACAAAAATGCCATGCCAGGGTTAATCACCAAAGGATTGGCTCCCACCTGCTGGCTTTGCAGGGCAATTGCCACGCCTATCGCCTGAAATAACGCCAGCACCAAAGTGCCATAACGCGTGTATTGGGTAATTTTGCGTTTTCCCGCATCGCCTTCTTTCTTAAGTTGTTCAAATTTAGGAACAACCACAGTAAGTAATTGGACGATAATGGATGCCGAAATATAGGGCATAACCCCTAGGGCAAAAATAGACATCCGCGATAACGCGCCACCCGAAAACATGTTAAACATTTCCAGAATGGAACCGCGGGACTGATCGAACAATGCCTGCATGACATTGAGATCAATCCCAGGCAACGAGATGAACGTCCCTATTCTGTAAACAATCAGCGCACCAACAACAAACAAAAGGCGCTGGCGAAGTTCCGTGAACTTGCCGGAACCCGCGAGGCCTGAAAGAGTTGCTTGGGATGACACGCGATTACTCCACTCGACCGCCAGCTTGGACAATGGCCGCTGTCGCACCCTTGGTGACACGCATTCCATTCACCACGACTGCTTTGTTAATTTCACCGGACAACACCACCTTAACAAAACGCACATCATGACGAATCAGACCTGCATCTTTAAGGCTAGCTAAATTAACTACGCCATCGACGTTATTCAGTGCAGAAAGCGGAACCTCAGCACTGATAAGAGATTTCTTGGTCACAAAGCCGAACTTGGGCAAGCGACGCTGCATAGGCATTTGACCGCCTTCAAAACCAACTTTGAAGTGACCGGCACGCGAGTGTTGACCTTTGTGGCCGCGACCGCTGGTTTTACCCAAACCCGAACCAATGCCGCGCCCCAAACGACGACGAGCGAACTTGCTGCCTTCAGCGGGTTTTAGATCATTTAGATTCATAATTAAGCGCCTACCACTTTCAATAGGTAATGTACCTTGTTAATCATGCCCCGGTTTTCCGGGGTATCAAACACTTCGACAGTATGGTTGATACGGCGCAGACCAAGACCACGCACACACGCCTTGTGCGCCTGCAAGCGGTGTGCGGGGCTCTTAACCAGCATCACCTTAATTTTTGCTACTTCTGACATGTTATTACCCCAGAATATCTTCGACGCGCTTGCCACGCTTCGCGGCAACGCGCTCGGGTGAACTCATATCACGCAGACCATTGATGGTTGCACGAATCATATTCATCTGATTGCGGGTGCCGTTGCATTTGGCAAGTACATTACGCACGCCTGCGGCCTCAAATACTGCACGCATCGCACCACCAGCAATCAAACCGGTACCTTCACTCGCAGGCTTCATGAACACATGCGCCGCACCATGACGACCTTTAACATCGTATTGCAACGTTCCGCCATTGATTGCAACGTCGAACATATTGCGACGTGCTTTCTCCATGGATTTTTGCACAGCAACGGGCACTTCTCGCGCCTTGCCATAACCAAAACCCACACGGCCATTGCCATCACCCACCACGGTCAAGGCAGTGAACGAAAAGATACGTCCACCCTTCACTGTTTTCGAAACACGACCAACCGAAACAAGCTTTTCGATCATGCCGTCACTAATTACGTTATTGGCTTCAACCTTCATCATGACACCCTTTAGAATTTAAGCCCGTGTTCACGCGCGGAATCAGCTAACGCCTTGATTCGACCATGATACTTGAAGCCAGAACGATCAAATGCAACCACTTCAATGCCAGCGGCTTTTGCACGCTCAGCAATAACACGCCCCACAGCAACCGCAGCATCGGTATTGCCGGTGCTACTCAATGTTGAGCGCATCTCAGCCATCAACGTAGATGCACTTGCAACGACATTCGAACCATCGGGTGAAATGATTTGTGCGTAAATATGACGCGGTGTGCGATTAACACACAGACGAGCCATATTAAGCTCGCTCATTTTTGCGCGGCTCTTTAACGAGCGACGTAAGCGCTGTTGTTTCTTGAGATTCATACTGTAACCCTTGCTCTATTGGCCTTAACTCGACTAAGCCTTACTTCTTCTTAGCTTCCTTACGAACGATGTTTTCGCCCGCATATTTCACGCCCTTGCCTTTGTAGGGCTCAGGTGGACGGTAGCCACGAATCTCAGCCGCAACCTGACCAACCAACTGCTTATCGACACCCTTGAGGACGATTTCAGTCTGGGTTGGGGTTTCCGCAGAAACACCATCCGGAAGTGCATAGTTGATTGGATGAGAGTAACCAAGAGAGAGGTTAACCACGGCACCTTGTGCCTGTGCACGATAACCCACACCAACAAGCTGCAAGCGACGCTCAAAACCCGTCGTCACGCCAGTCACCATATTATTGGCCACGGCACGCATCGTTCCAGCGAGCGCATCGGCGGATTGAATTTCTTGATTAGGTTCAAAGTGGATCACACCGTCTGTGATCTTCACATTCACTTGCGCATGAATACGCAAATTCTGTGCACCCTTCGGGCCTTTAACCCGAAGGAATTCACCATCCAGCACCGCTTCGACGCCTTTAGGTACTGTGATTGGCTGTTTAGCAACTCGAGACATTTTAATTACCTTAAAAAATTAGCTAACCGTGCAGAGCACTTCACCACCATGACCCGCAGCGCGGGCTTGGCGGTCCGTCATCACACCTTGAGATGTGGAAACAATCGCCACACCCAAGCCATTTTGAACTTTTGGAAGCTCAGACGAACCACGGAAAATACGCAAACCAGGTCGGCTTACGCGCTGGATTTTTTCGATGACCGGACGGCCTTCGAAGTATTTCAGCTTGACCGTCATTACCGGGCGAATATCCCCAACGATAATGAAATCACTAATATAGCCTTCATCTTTCAAAACCTGGCAAATAGATACCTTCAGTTTTGAAGATGGCATGGACACTTCAGTCTTACCTGCCATCTGACCGTTACGCACACGGGTCAGCATATCGGCAATGGGATCACTCATACTCATAACATTACCTCAAGCTTACCAGCTGGCCTTACGCAAACCAGGTACATCACCCTGCATGGTGTGTTCACGCAACTTGTTACGGCCAAGACCGAACTTGCTGTACACGCCCTTGGGACGACCTGTGATTGCGCAACGATTACGCAGACGACACTTGCTTGAATCGCGTGGAAGTTTGCTCAACTTAGCGTTGGCCAACAACAACTCTTCAAAAGAAATGTCTGCCGCAAGGATAGTTTTTTTCAACTCAGCACGCTTATTTGCGTACTTTGCCACGAGCTTTTCGCGCTTTACTTCGCGCATCAGCATGGATGTTTTTGCCATCTCTATACCCTCAGCGACGGAATGGAAAGTCAAACGCTTCTAACAAGGCGCGGGCATGATCGTCCGAGCTTGCAGAAGTTGTAATAGTGATATCCATACCACGCAGCATGTCGATTTTGTCATAATCAATTTCAGGGAAAATGATTTGCTCACGCACACCCATGCTGTAATTACCACGGCCATCAAATGACTTCGGGTTCAAACCACGAAAGTCACGGATACGCGGTGTCGTAATATTGATGAGGCGATCAAAAAACTCATACATCTGCTGACGACGCAAAGTTACCTTCACACCCAGCGGCATACCATCACGCAGTTTGAATCCCGCAATGGATTTACGTGCATAAGTGACAATAGGCTTTTGACCGCTAATGGCTGCCATTTCAGCCACCGCATTTTCAATCACTTTCTTGTCACGAGCAGAATCACCTAAACCCATATTCAGAGTAATTTTCTCCAAACGCGGGACGGCCATGACGTTGCTAATTCCCAGCTTATCTTGAAGCTGCTTAACAACGGTTTGACGATAAAAATCTTGTAGTCTTGCCATTACCGCACCTTAGGCGTCAACGACTTCGCCGTTGGATTTGAAGAAACGCACTTTGCGTCCATCTTCCAACGTGCGAAAGCCAACGCGATCCCCTTTCTGGGTCGCGGGATTAAACAACATTACGTTAGAAACCTGTACAGGCATTTCCTTAGTAATGATGCCACCTGCCACACCTGCCATTGGGTTAGGTTTTTGGTGCTTTTTGACCAAATTAATCCCCTGAACCACAATGCGGTTATCGGCTCCAACCTTCAGGACGGAGCCACGACGCCCCTTATCCTTGCCGGTAATTACGACGATCTCGTCGCCTTTACGAATTTTACGCATGAATTAGCACCCCAACCTTAGAGCACTTCGGGCGCAAGCGACACGATCTTCATGAACTTTTCGCCGCGCAATTCGCGGGTCACTGGTCCAAAAATACGCGTGCCGATAGGCTCGAGTTTGTTATTCAAAATCACGGCTGCATTGCCATCAAAACGGATGACTGAACCGTCAGCACGACGAATTCCTTTCGCAGTACGCACAACAACAGCGTTGTAAACGTCACCTTTTTTGACTTTGCCACGCGGGATTGCATCTTTAATGCTGACCTTAATAACATCGCCAACGCCCGCGTAACGACGGTGCGAACCGCCCAACACTTTGATACATTGCACTTTTTTGGCACCGCTGTTATCAGCAGCATCCAGCACGGATTGCATCTGAATCATGGATTATCCCTCAATCAGCAGTGGCGCGTTGAACAACGCGCACCAAATTCCATGCCTTGGTCTTGGACATCGGACGACATTCGACGATCTCCACCTTATCCCCAGCACGGGACTCATTGTTTTCATCATGCACATGCAGCTTGCTTGAGCGGGTCATGTACTTGCCATATACCGGGTGCTTGACGCGACGTTCAATCAACACGGTAATCGACTTGTTCATTTTGTCGCTCACAACAGTGCCCATGACAGTACTTTTAGTTTGTTCGGTCATGATCAACCCTCCGCCTTCTCACCAAGTACCATCTTGATACGCGCGATTTGACGGCGCACAAGACGAACTTGATGGGGCTTAACAGGCTGAGACAAACCCGCCTGCATACGTAAGTTAAATTGCTCCTTGCGCAAGGCAAGCAGCTCCTGATTTAGCTCGTCGTTCGACTTGCCACGAAGTTCTTGAATGTTCATTACATGATCGTCCGGGTCACAAAGGAAGTCTTCACCGGAAGCTTCGCCGAAGCCAAACTAAAGGCCTCACGTGCGATTTCTTCGGAAACCCCTTCGATTTCATAAAGCATTTTTCCTGGCTGAACCTTGGCCACCCAGTACTCAACACTACCCTTGCCTTTACCCATACGTACTTCAAGTGGCTTAGTGGTGATCGGCGTATCAGGGAAAATACGAATCCACAACTTACCACCACGACGCACTTTACGGGTAATCGCACGACGCGCAGACTCGATTTGACGCGACGTCAACTCGCCTCGCTCCAGAGTTTTTAAACCGAATTCACCAAAACTCACTTCGTTACCGACTTGAGCAAGGCCTCGGTTTTTACCTCTAAATTGCTTACGAAATTTGGTTCTTTTTGGCAATAACATGGTTTAGACCTCAGACCTTAGCCTTTTTTGCCGCAGCATCCGGCACACCAAAGACTTCGCCTTTGTAGACCAGAACTTTCACGCCGATAATACCGTACGTGGTTGCAGCTTCAGCAAAACCAAAATCAATATCCGCACGCAAGGTATGCAAAGGCACACGGCCTTCACGCACCCACTCAACGCGAGCAATTTCAGCGCCGCCAAGGCGACCCGACATGGTGATTTTGACCCCTTGAGCACCCGCACGCATGGTGTTCTGCACAGAGCGCTTCATTGCGCGGCGGAACATAATGCGCTTTTCCAATTGCTGAGTAATGCTTTCAGCAATCAGTTGGGCATCAAGCTCTGGCTTGCGAATTTCTTCGACATTCACTTTGATGTTTGCCACATCAAGACCCAACATCGGCGCGACTTCGGCGCGAATGCGCTCAATATCCTCACCCTTTTTACCAATCACAATACCCGGACGCGCCGTATGAATGGTAATAAAGGCGGAGCGCGCGGGGCGCTCGATACGAATCTTGCTGACTGAGGCGTGAGCAAGTTTCTTCTTCAATTAATTACGCACCTGAATGTCATTATTCAGGTACTTGGCATACGTCTTACTATCTGCGAACCAAGTGGAATTCCAATCAGTTGAGACACCGAGGCGGAAACCTACTGGATGTACTTTATGACCCATGTGAATGTTCCCTTATTTCTCAGCGACAGTCACATTAATGTGACTTGTGCGCTTCACGATGCGGTTTGCACGACCTTTAGCGCGCGCATGCAGACGCTTCATTACGGGACCTTCGTCCACGTGAATGATTGCGACATGCAATGCGTCGATATCGGCACCTGCATTGTGTTCGGCATTGGCAATGGCCGACTGAATCACCTTACTCACCAGACCAGCGGCCTTTTTATTGGTGAACTTGAGGATTTGAAGGGCATCAGCCACATGCTTACCACGAACAAGATCCGCCACCAGACGAACCTTTTGCGGTGAAATATGTGCGTTTTTATGACTAGCTACAGCTTGCATCACATCACTCCTTAGCGCTTGGCTTTCTTGTCCGCTACGTGACCTTTGAAGGTGCGCGTAGGGGAAAATTCGCCAAGCTTATGACCCACCATTTGCTCAGTCACCAAGACTGGCACATGTTGCTTGCCGTTATGTACAGCGAAGGTCAGACCTACCATATTTGGCAGAATCATAGAGCGACGTGACCAGGTTTTAATGGGACGCTTATTGCCCGCCTGAACTGCGTCCTCAACCTTCTTGAAAAGATGGTGATCCACGAATGGACCTTTTTTCAATGAACGTGGCACCTTAAATTCCCTCGATTACTTCGTGCGGCGACGCACGATGAATTGATCAGTACGCTTGTTGTTACGTGTTTTGTAACCCTTGGTCGGGATACCCCACGGTGTCACTGGATGACGACCGCCTGAGGTACGACCTTCACCACCACCATGCGGGTGATCGACTGGGTTCATCACCACACCACGTACAGTTGGGCGAATACCCAACCAACGCTTCGCACCTGCCTTACCGTAGTTACGCAAGTTGTGTTCATGGTTGCTAACCTCGCCCAAAGTGGCGCGGCAATCCACATGAACCTTACGCATCTCACCGGAACGCAAACGCACGGTGGCATACGCGCCTTCACGCGCAACTAACTGAGCTGACGTCCCTGCGCTGCGCACCATTTGCGCACCACGCCCTGGCTTCAACTCAATCGCATGAATGGTTGAACCGACAGGGATATTGCGCAATGGCATGCAGTTGCCCGGCTTAATCGGTGAATCCGTACCCGAATGCACGGCATCACCGACCTGGCTACCCTTGGGCGCTAGGATGTAACGACGCTCGCCATCCGCATACTTCAACAATGCAATATGCGCCGAGCGGTTAGGATCATGCTCAACACGCTCAATCACGGCTGGAATGCCGTCTTTGTCACGCTTGAAGTCAACAATACGATACTGCTGCTTGTGACCGCCGCCGATATGGCGAA
>JBFXGB010000005.1:0-58244 GCA_050178405.1 Halothiobacillaceae bacterium | reverse complement strand
GCGGAGCTGGATTGCGTCCATGCTGCAACGCCGAGGGGGCTAGGCTGCGGCGTTGCCATAGGGTGTCCATCCAACCAAAGGCTTTACGGATTTCTGCGGTGGTAAAGCCGGCTTCCACCAAGCGGGTTTCGAGGGTGTCGCGGTCGGAGTCCAAGGGCTGGCCTGGGTTGTCGGCCATGTAGTACTCAAACAGGTACAGCAGGACATCAAGGACGTTTTCTTTCATGTTTGAGGAGTCAATCTTAGGTAGGTGGTGGTAAACGGGCATACAAGCCACCCGCGAGCGGGCTAATGTGCCCTTGAAGTTGCATTATTAAGAGGATGGAGGAAACCTCCGCTGCGGTCAATCCGCTGCGCTCAACCAAAGTGTCGATGCTTATAGGATCAAACCCCATCGCATCGAGCAGGCGCGCATGTTCGGCAGGTAAGTTGCTTGGGCGAGCTTCAGTCGCACCGGCGGGCGGTTTTACGGGCGCAATGCTCGGATGCAGCGTGTAGGTTTTTAGCTGCGCGGCCAGTTCTTCGAGAATGTCGGCGCTGGATTCGACCAGCTTCGCGCCCTGACGAATGAGGCGATGACAGCCGCGTGCCATCGGGTTGTGAATCGAGCCAGGAATCGCAAACACCTCGCGCCCCATTTCACTCGCGAGCCGAGCGGTAATGAGCGAACCGCTTTGCGGTGCGGCTTCAACCACCAGCGTGCCAAGGCTAAGTGCCGCCAAAATGCGGTTGCGGCGAGGAAAATGCCCGGGATGCGGCGGCGTGCCGAGGCTTAATTCGCTCACCATTAAGCCTGCGTGGTTCACAATGGCATGGGCTAATGCACGATGCTGCGCAGGGTAAACTCGGTCAATGCCTGTACCGATGACCGCCAGCGTGTAGCCTTGCGCATCCAGCGCGCCTTGATGGGCTTCGGCATCAATGCCCTGCGCCAAGCCGCTGGCAATACATACGCCGCGCCCCGCCAAATCACGCGCAAACGCCCGCGCATTCTGTGCGCCGCCGGGCGTGGGGTGGCGCGTGCCGACCATGGCAAGGCTGGGGTAATGCAGCAACTCGGTGTTGCCCATCACAAACAGCGCCAAGGGCGGGTCACTCATTGCACGCAAAGTCTCTGGGTAGCGCGGATCGTCATAGGCAATCAGGGCGCGGTTCGGCTCGGCAAGCCACGCAAGGCTGGTGTCGATACGCGCCTGATCAGGCTTTTGCAGGGCGGCAATGCTGGCGGCGCTTAGTCCTGCGTCTCGCCATAACGAAGCAGGCGCATTGAGAATGCTTACCGCATCCGGCAGTTTTTCCCATAAACGCAAAAAACGCCGGGAACCCAGACCCGGCGTATGAATAAGGGCGAGCCATGCGCTCGCCGCTGCAGTGTTTAACACCCAAAGGCGCTCCGGTATCGTCCGCTAAGGTGGCTTAATGGCACATTTTGGCAGAGGAGCCCATGCAGTCGCCCACGCGCACTGGGCGGGTGGTTTGGGTAATTAGCACGTAGCTTACGCGCTCATAAGTGAGAAACACCACCGCATCACCCAAGGGCTTAGCGGGCAAGGGGAAGCTCGCGCTGCTGGGCAATTCGACAACTGGCGGCTTGCCTTCGTTCGGCGGGAACGGGGAGGCATCTTGCACGGCGCGCATATCGACAATCGGTGTGGTGTCAACAGAGCCTTCGGTGCCCGGGCGTGAAATGCGCAACACCTGCCCCGGCTCGACACCTTCGCGCTTGCCGGCGTTTATCGCGGCAATCTGCCATTGACCAATGCGCGTGAGTTGTTCGGGCAGTGAAATGACCACGGCTTGCAGATCATCACGCGGCGGCAATAAGGTTAAATCGCGCGTTAGCACCGGCGGCATGGCGACGAGACGGTCGTTGGTTCCCACTTGCAAGTTGGCCTTAACTAACAAAAGCGTGGCGGGATCATCGTTGACAATGACCCGCGCCGTACCCAGAGCATCGGTTTCATAGCCCAGCACTTCGCCGTTGACCGGATCATACAGGGTGCTCTTGGGGCGCACGACGGCCAGCAATTCGTCGGGCTTCAACGCCGAGCCATAGGCATAAAAACGATCGCCTGCACCCAGCACCAAACGATCTGAGGGCGAGCCGACAATGCGCGGCGCATCGTTCAGCACGGGGACTTCGATGATTTGTGGATACGACAGGAAGCCTTTGAGCATGTCAAAAGGCAGGGTCGGAATGGCCTTATCAAGCGGTGAAATGCGCACCTGCGGACTGAGGCGCTTGGTAAGGCGCTGCTGGCCGTTGATGGTCACGATTTCAAGCACATCGCCGGGGAAAATCAGGTTTGGATTGCGCACCTGAGGGTTGGCATGCCAAATTTTGCGCCAATCGGCCGGGTTGTTGAGAAATTTTTGCGCCAAGCCCCACAGGGTGTCGCCTTTTTGCACGGTGTAGGTCATCGGTGCTTGTTTGCGGAACGGCCTCTCGGCGATGGGCTTAGCGATAGGCGCGGGCGCAGTCTGCGCGGAGCTTGCAGTGGCGGTTGGTTCTGTGGGCGTATCCTGCATGTTGGCGCAGGCCGAAAGAAATAATGGCACGGCCAATGCAAGGCTCCATTGGATGGTTGTGGCCTTGAGTTTCATCGGGCGGCGGGTCTTCATGTGCATAAGGATTTCCATCTGGCGCAGGTGTGTTCGTAAAATTGATAGCATATAAACCTGCGTTTGGCATGTTGCTGTACGTAAGTTTTATGCAAATTACCTGATAACTTTAAACCATATTCTCTATTTGAGTGACAATGCACAGACTTTGAAACAACGCTGCGATAATGTACATCGTGCGTTTTTGGTCTGATTTTATTTTTGTTGAGGTTGTTTTTCGTCTATGGCCTGTTTGCCCATTTTGCTTTACCCGCACCCTAACTTACGCAAAGTGGCGCAGCGGGTGGATGTTTTTGATGAGAATTTGCGCCGATTGGCAAGCGATATGTTTGAAACCATGTACGCCGCGCCAGGCATTGGTCTTGCGGCGACGCAGGTGGATATTCATCAGCAGCTTGCGGTGATTGATGTGTCCGAAGACAAAAATCAGCCCTTGGTGTTGGTGAATGCGGAAATTCTCGCCTCCGAAGGCTTTGAGGAGATGGAGGAAGGCTGTCTTTCCATTCCGCAAATCAATGAAAAAGTGACGCGCAAGGAGTGGGTGCGGGTGCGCTATCAAGACCTTGACGGCGAAGAGTGTGTGCTTGAAACCGATGGATTGCTTGCAGTGTGTATTCAACATGAGTTGGATCATTTGCACGGACGGTTGTTTATTGACCACATATCCCCGCTCAAACGCGAGCGCGCATTGAAAAAATACGCCAAACTGCAGAAGCGCGGCTAGATTTGTAGCCAGGATGTCAATCCGGGGCAGGCGTCGCAACGGGCACGGCGACTCCCGGATTCTCGCTTCGCGATCAATCCGGGCTACGTTTTTGTCTCTGTGCCCTCTGTGGCTAATTTTTGTTTTCCCCAGCCTTTGCATTTTTTGAGAACGAGCATGAGCAAACCCCGCATTATTTACGCCGGTACACCGGAATTTGCTGTTCCCGCTTTGCGCGCCTTGTTAGCTGCGGGTGATAACGTGGTTGCGGTGTACACCCAGCCGGATCGTCCGGCGGGTCGTGGGCGTAAATTGACCGCAAGCCCAGTCAAGCAGGCGGCGTTGGATGCGAATCTTGCGGTGTTTCAGCCACAAAGCCTGCGCAATGCGGAGGCACAGGCTGAACTGGCTGCGCTTGCGCCGGATTTGATGGTGGTGGCGGCGTATGGTTTGCTGCTGCCTAAAGCGGTGTTGGATCTGCCGGCACATGGCTGCGTGAATTTACATGCCTCTTTGTTGCCGCGTTGGCGCGGGGCAGCACCGATTCAGCGTGCGATTGAAAGCGGCGATGCAGAAACGGGCATCACCTTGATGCAGATGGATGTGGGGCTGGATACTGGCGATATGCTGGCTAAATCAGTCTGCCCGATAGGCACCGACGACACGGCGCAGGTTTTGCATGATCGCCTCGCGACGATGGGTGCTACGTTGTTGATGCAGCATTTGCCCGCCTTGTTTGCGGGCACGCTCAAGGGCGCGGTGCAGGATGAAGCTGATGTGACTTATGCCAAAAAACTGGACAAGGCTGAGGCGGTGCTGGATTGGTCGCTGCCTGCACAGGTCTTGGCGCGGCGCGTGATGGCGTTTAACCCTTGGCCGGTGGCTGAAACCCTTTGGAAGGGTGAAACTTTGCGTGTTTGGCGTGCGCAAGCGATTGAGCGCGGAAATCCCCCCCAGCCCCCCTTTATTAAAGGGGGGGGTGAAACGCCGGGGCTTGTGATTGCCACGAGCCGCGAGGGTGTGGATGTGGCGACGGGTGAGGGGGTGTTGCGCATTCAGCAGTTGCAGCGTCCGGGGGGTAAGCCTTTGTTTGCAGGCGATTTTTTGAATTCGCACACCATGTTGGGTGATGTTTTGGGCGGCGAGTCGATCTGTGGGGGCGCAGTCTAATGGCTAAGACGCGTGCGAGTGCGGCGCGTGCCGTGGCGGCGGTGTTGTCGGGGCGCTCGTTAAGTGATGCCTTGCCACCTTTGTTGCAGCCCTTGGCTGTGCGTGATCGCGCTTTGGCGCAGGAAATCGCCTATGGCGTGTTGCGTGAGTTCGAGCCGCTGGCTTTTTTGGCGGATGGTTTGCTTAAAGCGCGCCCCAAGCAAAACGAGGTGTTCGCGCTGATTCTGGTTGGGCTGTATCAGCTTTTGTACACCCGCGTGCCTGAGCATGCGGCGGTGCACGCCACGGTGGAGGCGGCGGCGGTACTCAAAGCGCAACGCCTGGGCGGCTTGATTAACGGCGTATTGCGTAATTTCATGCGTGAAAAAGACAAGCGTCTTGCCATGCTTGCAGAGGCAGAACCTTCGGTGCAACACGCTTTGCCGCGCTGGTTGTGGACGCGCATCCAAAAAGATTGGTCGCACGATGCGCAAAGCGTGGCGCAAGCCCTGCACCAACATGCGCCGATGAGCTTGCGCGTGAATGCGGCGCATGGTTCGCGTGAGGCTTATCTTGCGCGTTTGCACGAGGCTGAATTGGCGGCGGAACCTGCGCAGCATGCCTCGAACGCGGTGCGTTTGCTGCAGGCCGTGGCGGTAGAGCGGCTGCCCGGCTTTGCCCAAGGCGATGTGTCGGTGCAGGATGAGGCGGCGCAGTTGTGTGCCGATGTGCTGCTTGAGCATGGCGGTTTACGTGCCGGAATACGCGTTTTGGATGCGTGCGCTGCGCCGGGGGGCAAGACCTTGGCGTTACTTGAACGGCAGCCTGCACTTAACATGCTGGCGTTGGATGATGATGCCGAGCGTTTGCAGCGTGTGGATGAGAATCTGGCGCGCGCGGGGCTTGTAGCCAAGACCGTGGCGGGGGATGCGGGGATGCCGCAGGCTTGGTGGGATGGGCAAGCCTTTGATTTGATTGTGCTTGATGCGCCCTGTTCGGCTACGGGGGTGATTCGCCGTCATCCGGATATTAAGCGTCTGCGCCGTGCGGAAGATATCGCCAAGCTTGCCGCCGAGCAGGATAGGCTGCTTTTGGCGCTGTGGCCTTTGCTCGCGCCGGGCGGTCGTTTGTTGTACATGACCTGTTCGGTGTTGCGTGAGGAAAACGATGCGCGGGTGGCGGCGTTTCTGGCGGCCATGCCTGCAGGCTCGGTGAACGAAATCTCGCTTGCAGGGGCGACATGGGGGCGCGCCAGTGGGCATGGTCGGCAAATTCTGCCGGGGGAGGATGGGATGGATGGTTTTTACTACGCCTTGCTGGAAAAGCCCGCGTGAACACGCCCAAGCTGCTTACCCGCCGCCGTGTGCTCAAGCGTCTTGTGTTGGGTGCAGTGGCGCTTGTTGGTCTGCCCGCAGCCATTAATCTTGCGCAAGCGGGTGGTGTAAGCGTCACCCGTGCCATCACCGAGGTGCGCGATGGGGCGCTGTGGTTTGATGCCGACGCCCAGCTTGAGCTGTTCAAAGATCAGGCCGATGCGCTGCAAAACGGTGTGGCGCTGGTGTTTGCTTGGGATGTGGGCATTGAGCAAGATCGTGGCTGGTGGGGTGCACGGGATATTAACGTCGATGCTTGGCGTGTACGTATTGAGTATCACGCACTAAGCCAGCTTTATCGCGTGCAGTGGTTTTCTGCGGGCAGCGAAAGCTTGGATACGGACAGCTTTGCCAGCCTTGCTGCGGCGGTGGATAACATCAGCCACCCACGCGGGTTGTGGCTTGCGCCTGCTTCGGTGCTACAGCTGCCCGGCTCGTACAGGGGGCGAGCGCGCTTGCGCTTGGTGCATGACAGCCTGCCGTTGCCGATTCGCCCGCGCGCGTTTTTTGCGAGTAGCTGGCAGTTGTCGAGCGAGTGGTATTTATGGGCGTTCTAAAGGCACCGTCCAAAGAGACGCAGCCCAGCACGACGCGCTATATGCGTAGTTTTTATCTTGAGCGTATTCAGCCGCTTGTGCCTTGGGTGAGCGCCCTTGTGGTGCTGGTGTTGATGGGCTCGTTGTATTTGCTCACCGATGCGCTGCAAAACTCGACGCGCTACGAGTCGTTGTATGTTTGGTTGTTGGGTATCAACGTCGGCGGGGTGCTGTTTTTGCTGGTGGTGGTGCTGGCGAATGTGTGGCGGCTTTGGTTGAGCGTGCGCGCGCATGTGCCCGGCTCGCGCCTTACCATGCGACTCTTGCGGGCGTATGTGCTGCTTGGGCTTGCGCCGGCAGCGATTGTGTTTTTCTTTTCCATGAACTTTATTCAACGCGGCATTGATAGCTGGTTTGATGTGCGCATTGAACAGGCGCTCAATGATGCGCTGGAGCTTTCGCGGGCTTCGTTGGAGGTGCGGATGCGGGATGCCTTGCGTCTTACGCGACGTGCCGCCGAGCAGCTTTCTGAGAGCACGGGCATGGGCACGCTGGATGCACGCAGCAGCCTGAATGCTATGCCGAGTTTGCAGCAGGGATTGGAGCAGTTCGCGCCATCCGGCGGGAGTTTGCCAGGCTTGCCTGTGCAAAGTGGGCTTGGGAGCGAGCAAGGGCTGGAGCAGCGACAGATACCCAGTGAGCGTGCCTGGGATGAGCTGGCGGTGGTGGCGTTGGATAGTCTGCGCCGCGAAACCGATGCCTTGGAAATGAGCTTATTTGGCGCGGGCGGGCGGATTATCGCTTCGGCGGCGGATGGTTCGCGTGGCTTGGTGCCGGAGCGCCCCGGCGAGTCCATTTTGGCGCATGTGCGTCAGGGCAATCATTATTTGGCGCTGGAGCCTTTGAGTACGCCCACCCGCCCCGGAATGCCCACGGGCGGGGTGGATGCCAGTGAGATGAGCGCAAGTGAGAAGAGTTCTGCAGCGGCGGACTCCAACGACAATCTGCCAAAAGAGTCGCTGGCGGTGCGGGTGGTCATTCCCTTGGATCGCTACGCTGCATCTTCGGATCATCGTTTGTTGCAGGCGATATTTTTGGTGGATGCGCGCCTCGCCACGCTTGCAGATAGCGTGCAAAGCGCGTTTCACCAGTACCGTGAGCTGATTTATTTGCGCCATGGCCTGAAGCAAAATTTTGTCATGGCGCTGGGGCTGGCCTTGTTGCTTTCGGTGTTGACCGCCGTGTGGCTGGCGTTTTTGGCGGCGACGCGCTTAACCGAGCCGATTCGTGATTTGGTGCTGGGCACGCGCGCGGTGGCCGAGGGCGATTACAGCCGTCGGCTGCCAGTGCAACGCATGGACGATTTGGGCTTGTTGATGCGCTCGTTCAACACCATGACCGCACGCATTGCCGAAAGCGCAGAAGAGACACATCGCCTCAAAGACGAGGCCGAGGCGACGCGCGATTATCTGGAAACAGTGCTACAGCATCTCTCCTCTGGCGTATTGACCTTGAGTGATGATGGTCAGGTGCGCCATGCCAATGCGGCGGCGGCGAGTTTGCTGGGCGTGCCACTTGGTGAATTGCAGGAGGTGCGCTTGCCTGCACTGTGTGAGCATTTTGTGCATTTGAGTCCGCTGTGTGAGGCGCTGGAGGGCTGGCTGCGTCAAGATGGCGCAAGCGAGCTGCTGTGCGAAGTGCGCTTAGTCAATGAGGGTGAGCGCAGCATTCTGATGGTGCGCGGCGCGGCCTTGGCGCACGATTGGGCACAAGAAAATGAAAAAAGCGAAGAAGGCGGTTTGGTTTTGGTGCTTGATGATATTACGGCGATTATCCAAGGCCAGCGCGATGCAGCGTGGAGCGAGGTGGCGCGGCGCTTGGCGCATGAAATCAAAAATCCGCTCACGCCGATTCAGTTGTCGGCAGAACGTTTGCGGCGCAAACTTGGTTCGGTGCTGAATGAGGCGGATGCGCAGGTGCTTGAGCGTGCTACGCATACCATCGTGCAGCAAGTCGAAGCGATGAAGCATATGGTCAATGACTTTGCTGAATATGCGCGTATGCCGCAATCCAGCATGGTGGCGCTGAATTTGACCGCTTTGGCACGCGAAGTGCTGGACTTGTACCGTGGTGGCGTGGTGCCGATGCGCTTAAAAGCGGATGCGCGTCCGATTTGGATTGAGGGCGATGCGCTGCGCTTACGTCAGCTATTGCACAATGTGCTCAAAAATGCCGCCGAGGCCTTGCAAGAGGCCAATCCGCCGCTGCTTGCGCCGGAGGTGGAGGTGAGTCTGAGCCTGCGGGACGAAACCCATCAGGTTGAGCTCTTGGTGGCGGATAATGGCGTAGGCTTCCCGCCGGAGATGTTGGGGCAAATTTTTGAGCCGTATGTCACCACCCGCCCCAAGGGTACGGGTTTGGGGCTTGCGATTGTGAAGAAAGTGGTGGAAGAACACGCGGGCAAAGTGCGCGTGTTTAATGCGCCTGAAGGCGGCGCGCGGGTGCTGTTAATTTTCCCTGCGCTTAGAGGTGATTTGGAGCATGGTGATAGGGTGGATAAACTTGTGAATCCGTCCAATCAGTAGACTGCGCTTTAATTAAATACGATGGAAACACGATGCCGAATGCACATATTTTAATCGTCGATGATGAGCCGGATATCCGCGCTGCGGTAAGTGATATTCTGCAAGACGAGGGCTACAGTGTGGCCTTGGCAGAAGATGCGACTGTCGCGCAAGCCCAACTGCAAACGCGGCGGGCGGATTTGATTTTGCTGGATGTCTGGATGCCGGGCATGGACGGGCTGGCTTTGCTGCGGCATTGGCATAGCGTGGCGGGCGAGCTGCCTGCGCCGGTGGTGATGATGTCCGGGCATGGCACGCTAGAAACCGCCGTAGAGGCCATTCGGCTGGGCGCGTATGACTTTATCGAAAAGCCGCTCTCGCTCGATAAGTTGCTGCTTAACGTCGAGAACGCGCTGCAAACCCAGCGTTTGGCACAGGAAAATCTGCGTCTGCGCCGTGAAAACAGCTACCCTAGCGAGCCTTTGGGCACGAGTGCCTTGATGCAGGCGCTTAAAACGCAAGCGCGGGCGCTTGCCGAAAACGATGCTTGGCTTTTGCTGCGCGGCGAACCCGGTTCAGGTCGCCAGACTTTTGCGCGTTATATCCACCATCACAGTACGCGGCGGCATCAGCCGTTTGTCGTGGTCAATGCGGCGACGGCGCAACGGCATACTCCTGGCTCGCTGCTGCTCGGTCAGGAAGATATTGTGCCGCCCAAAACGCCTGATGCGCCCGAACAAGGCGCAGAGCGGCGGCGCGTGCGCTATGGCTTATTGGAGCAAGCCCACGGTGGCACGTTGTTTATCGCCGAGCTTGCCGAGCTGGACAAGCGTGAACAAACCGAATTGCTGCATCTTTTAACGGGGGGCAGTTTTACCCGCAACGGCGGCACGCAGCCTGTCAAAGTGGATGTGCGCGTGATGGCGGCCAGTGCGCTGGATTTGCGTGAGGAAGTCAATGCCGGCCGCTTCCGTGATGATTTATTCCAACACATCAGCGCCCAAGGCTTGGTGATTCCCCCGCTATGCGCCCATGCGGAAGACGTGCCGCTTTTACTGAATCATGCCTTACGCCGCGCCCACGAACATGACGGTGCGCCGTTGTGTAGCCTGGATGCCGAGGCCATGGCCAAATTGTGCGCCTACCCTTGGCCTGGGCAGGTCGGTGAGCTCAAAAACGTGGTGCAACGTTTAGTCATGCTCAGCCAAGGCGGTGTGATTGGCCTTGCCGAAGTGCAACAAGCCTTGGGCGGGCGCGAAAGCCGCGAAACGCGCGTTTCGGAGCGTGACGGCTGGTTGAGTGTGGATGTGGACATGGACTTGCCCCTGCGCGATGCGCGGGATGCGTTTGAGCGCGCCTATCTGGAGGCTCAACTGCGCCATAGCCGAGGGAGCATGACTGAATTGGCGCGCCGCGCGGGGATGGAGCGTACCAATCTTTATCGCAAGCTGAAAATGTTGGGGGTCAAGGACACCTTCCAGCGTGATGACTCAGATGAATGAAGCCAGGGTGAGTATAACCATGATGAGTAAGCCCCTATGAAAATCGTTATCCTCGGCGCAGGTCAGGTCGGTACAACACTGGCGGGACTCTTGGCCAGCGAGCCGGGGCGCGACATTACCTTGGTGGACACCAACGCTTCCATCTTGCATGACTTGCAAGAAAAGCTGGATATACGCACCGTGGTGGGCTTGGCCTCGCATCCCGCCGTATTGGAGCGTGCCGGGGTGGAACATGCCGACATGCTGCTTGCCGTGACCAATAGCGACGAAGTGAACATGGTCGCCTGCCAATTGGCTTGGAAGCTGTTTCATACGCCGATGAAAATCGCTCGCCTGCGCGCCAAAGAATACAAAGACAGCCCGACGATTTTTAGCGAAGGCTATTTCAAAATCGACGTGGTGATTAGTCCGGAAAATCTAATTCAAGAGCATATTGCGCGCCTCGTTGCCCTGCCGGGGGCTTTGCAAGTGCTGGACTTTGCCGAAGGCCGGGTGGGGCTGGTCGCCGTGCGCGCCAAGCGTGGCGGCCATTTAGTCGGGCATCCGATTCGTGATATCAAAACGCATATGCCCGCCATTGATGCGCGAGTGGCTGCGATTTTCCGCCGTGGCCTCGCCATAGAACCTTCGGGTGATACGCGCATTGAAGAGGACGATGAGGTGTTTTTTATCGCCGCCCACGAGAACATCCGCACCGTGATGGCTGAATTGGGACGCTTGGAGCGCCCCTATCGCAACATCATGATTGCCGGCGGCGGCAACATTGGTCGCGGCTTGGCGCGCGCGCTTGAAGGCGAGGCCAATGTCAAAGTCATCGAGCATAATCCGATCAATGCGCAGCGTTTGGCCGAAGAATTGAATCAAGCGGTGGTGCTCGGCGGCGATGCCACGGATGAAGACTTGTTGCGCGAAGAAAATATCGAGGACATGGATTTATTCCTCGCCGTGACCAATGATGACGAAAACAACATCCTCTCTGCCATGTTGGCCAAGCGTTTGGGTGCGCGCAAAGCCATGGCGATTGTGAACCGCACAGCCTACGTCGATTTAATTGAGTCGATGTCGATTGACGTAGTGATTGCGCCGCAGTTGATTACGGTGAGCGCCTTGCTGGCGCATTTGCGCCGTGGCTCGGTGATTGCTGCGCATTCTTTGCGGCGCGGTGCGGCAGAGGCGTTGGAAATCATTGCGGTGGGCGACAAGCTCACCTCAAGGGTGGTTGGGCGGCGCGTGGGTGAGCTTAAGTTACCCGAAGGCGTGAGTGTCGGCGCCATTGTGCGCGGCGAGGACGAAGTGATTATTTCGCATCACGACACGCTAATTGCAAGCGACGATCATGTGATTCTGTTTTTGACCGACAAGCGTTTGGTGCGCGAGGTGGAACAGTTGTTCCAGGTGGGCTTTAGCTTTTTTGGTTAAACGGGTGTTCTTTCCAGCTTTCGTGCCCGCCATGGCGCTTTGATTTAAGGCTTTAGATATGCAGCTTTCCGCCGTTCAGCGTGTTCTTGGTCTTTTGCTGATGATTTTCAGCTTGTCGATGCTGCCGCCTGCGCTGGTGGGTTGGCATTACGGCGATGGCGAGGTGATGCCCTTTATTCAGGGCTTTTTCTGGCTTTTTTCGCTGGGGGCGCTGATTTTTTGGCCGGTGCGCCATTTCAAAAAAGATTTGAAGCTGCGCGATGGTTTTCTGATTGTGGTGATGTTTTGGACGGTGCTGAGCCTCTCGGGCGCAGTGCCGTTTTATTTCTCAGATAATCCGCAAATGTCGCTCACCGACTCGGTGTTTGAAGCCGTGTCGGGGCTGACCACCACGGGTGCGACGGTGCTCACCAATATCGATGCACTGCCGCACAGCATCAAGTTTTACCGCCAAGAGCTGCAATGGCTAGGCGGCATGGGGATTGTGGTGTTGGCGGTGGCGATTCTGCCGCTGCTCGGCATTGGCGGGATGCAGCTTTTTAAGGCGGAAACGCCAGGGCCTATGAAAGACAACAAGCTCACCGCGCGCATTGCCGACACGGCCAAGACCCTGTGGTTTATTTATGTGGGCCTCACGGTGGTGGCAACCTTGGCCTTTCGCTTGGGCGGGATGACTTGGTTTGATGCGGTGGGACACGCGTTTTCAACCGTGTCGATTGGCGGCTTTTCAACGCACGATGCAGGTTTTGGTTTTTATAACTCGGCATGGCTGGATGCGATGGCCACAATTTTTATGCTGGTGGCTGCGGTGAATTTCACTTTGCACTTTGTCGCGTGGAATCAGCGTAGTCTGCGCGGCTATTTACACGATTCCGAATTCCGTGCTTTCGCGCTCATTATATTGTCGATGATTGTGCTCTACACCTTAATTCTGTGGGGCAATCAAACCTATGACAGCCTGTTGGATGCGCTGCGTTTTGCCTCATTCAACGTGGTGTCGTATGCCACCACCACCGGTTTTGCTACGGCGGACATTACGCTATGGCCAGTGTTTTTGCCGGTGTTGCTGATGTTTTTGGCGATTATCGGCGGTAGCACCGGCTCGACGGCAGGCGGCATGAAGGTGATGCGCGTGGTGTTGATTGTGAAGCAAAGTCTGCGCGAGCTTAAACAGCTGATTCACCCGCAGGGCGAGTTGCTAATCAAGCTGAACGGGCATGTGGTGCCGCCACGGGTGATTCAGGCGGTGTGGGGCTTTTTTTCGGCCTATGTGGTGATTTTGTTGCTGCTGGTTTTGTTTATGCAGGCGGTCGGTTTGGATGAAGTCTCCTCGTTTGGCGCGGCGGTGGCGACGCTCACTAATTTGGGGCCGGGTTTGGGGACGGTGTCTTCAACCTTTGCTTCTGCACCCGATGCCGCCAAGTGGATGGGCTGTTTGGCGATGATTTTGGGGCGCTTGGAGATTTTTACTTTGTTGGTGTTGTTCACGCCGGCTTTTTGGCGGCGTTAGAGCTTACTTACACGCTGTAGGCCGGATGAAGCGCAAGCCGAGTCCGGGAGCAGACGCGCCGGTGGTTAGGCCAGCCCCGGGTTGACACCCGGGCTACGAGAACATGGTATTGCGCCAGTCAGCGTGATCGTCAACATGGTTGTTAAGGGTGGGTATTGATGTCGGTGACTGAAAAATGGAACACACGCTACGCATCAGCACCACGCGGTGAGGCTGCATGGGTGTTGCGTGAGTATGCGCATCTTTTGCCTGCTCGTGGGCAGGCGTTGGATTTGGCGTGTGGATTGGGGGCGAACGCTTTGTTTTTGGCTGAACGCGGGCTTGCGGTGAGCGCGTGGGATGTCTCATCGGTGGCGATTGAGCGTCTGCAAGCAGAAGCAACGACACGCAAGCTGAGCGTCAATGCCTCGGTACGGGATGTGCTCAACGTGCCGCCCTTGCCCGCGAGTTTCGATGTGATTGTGGTGGCGCATTTTTTAGAGCGCGAGTTGTTTCCGGCGCTGCTTACTGCCTTGCGCCCTGGCGGTGTGTTGTTTTATCAAACCTTTACCTCGGAGCGTGTGACTGATGTGAGCACGCCGTCGAATCCTGAATTTTTGCTTGCGCCGAATGAGTTGCGAGAGCTTTGCCAGCCGCTGCGGCTCTTGGTTTACCGCGAAGATAGCTTGTGTGGCGATTTAACCCAAGGCCGCCGCGCCCTTGCCGCCTTGGTCGGGATGAAAGTATGAGCCTGCCCGCGCCGCTGAAAAATCGTGCGCTTTGGCATCCGCGCTATTGGGGGCTTTGGCTTGCCGTGCTGCTTTTATGGGGCATTGCGTGGTTGCCGGTGTCTTGGCGCATGGGCTTGGGCGCGTGGCTTGGGCGGCAAATGCTCAAGCGCAATGCCAAGCGGCGGCGGATTGTGCAGATCAATTTGGCTTTGTGCTTTCCCGATAAAGATGAGGCCGCACGCGAGGCTTTAGCCTTGGCCTCAGCCGAGCGCGCTGGGCAGGCGTTGTTGGATTTGAGTGTGCTTTGGTTGCGCAGCAATGCCGCCATTATCCGGCGCTGGCAGGTGCATGGGCGTGAGCATCTGGATGCGGTGCTGGCCGCTGGGCGTGCGCCGCTGTTTGTCACGGGGCATGTGGTGGGTTTGGATATGGGTGCAGCCGCCATGACGGTGGCCTGCGGCGGTGGCGTAGGGCCGTACAACCCAACGCATCAGCCTTATGTCGATGCCTGGCTCATCTGGGGGCGTACCCGCTTTGGCAGTGGGCTGATGACCCGCGAGGATGGCTTGCGCCCTTTGCTCAAGGCACTGAAATCGCGCCAGGCCGCGTATTACATTCCTGATGAAGATCATGGCGCGGCACATTCGGAATTTGCGCCGTTTTTTGGTGTGCAAAAAGCCACGTTGCCCTTGTTAGGAAGGCTATCTAGGCAAGGGAATGCCGCCGTTTTGCCCTTGTTTACCCGCTTGGATGGCGCAACGGGGGTGTATCACGTGCACATCGAACCGCCGCTGGAGATCTTGAGCGCAAGCACGCCGCTTGCCGAGGCCACGCAGATGAATGCCATGCTGGAGCGCATGATTCGGCGTGACCCCACGCAGTACATGTGGAGTTTCAAGCTGTTCAAAACGCGGCCTGCGGGCGAGCCTGAGATTTATCCGTGATACGCAAATGCTGGCTTCACGGACTCCTACTGCTCATGCTGCTCGGTTGCAATGCGCCGCCGCCCACAGAAAAAGCCAATGAAAAAACTAGTGAAAAAACCATCACCCTCGATTTCTGGGCGATGGGCAGCGAGGGCGAACAAGTGCAAGCGCTATTGCCCGCCTTCGAGCAACAACATCCCGGCATCAAGGTGCGCGTGCAGCCGATTCCTTGGAGCGCGGCGCATGAAAAACTGCTGACTGCGCATGTCGGCAGCACATTGCCGGATGTGTTTTTGTTAGGCAATACGTGGTTACCGGAATTTGTCGCTCTGCGCGCGCTCGCACCGCTGGATGAGCTGTTAAGCGCCGAGGCGCAGGCCGATATTTTCCAAGGCGTACTGGCGGCCAATCGCTTGCACGGGCATCTCTATGCCCTGCCTTGGTATGTGGACACGCGCCTGCTGTTTTACCGCGCGGATGTGTTGCAGCAGGCGGGCGTGGCGCGGCCACCGCAATCGTGGGATGAGTGGCTGGATGCACTGCGCCGCTTGCGTGCGCATACGGGGGTTGCGCCGCTGGTCTTGCCGTTTAGCGAATGGCAAACCCTGATAGCCCTTGGCCTGCAACAACAGGCCGCGCTTTTGCGTGATGATGGTCGGTATGGCGCATTCAGCCAGCCCGCCTTTCGCGAGGCATTTGCGTTTTACATCCGCCTGTTCCAAGACGGCTTGGCTGAAGTCGGCGGCGAGTTGCGCGTGGGCAATCTCTACCAAGCCTTTGCCGATGGGCGGGTGAGTATGTTGGTGAGCGGGCCGTGGAATTTGGGCGAGTTCGAGCGTCGTATGCCGCCTGCTGTGCAAGATGCTTGGGCCACTGCGCCCCTGCCTGTGCCCGCCGGAACCGCGTATCCCGGCATTTCGATTGCGGGCGGCGCAAGCCTTGCCATCAATGCCGCGAGTCACCACCCTGAGGCCGCGCGTGCGTTGCTGCTGTTTTTGTCTGCGCCCAAGCAGCAGCTTGAGTTTTATCGCTTAACGGGCGATTTGCCCGTGCGCAAGAGTGCATGGGTCATGGGCAATCTGCAACATTCGCCGCGTATCGACGCTTTTTGGCAACAATTACAACAGGTGCAAGGCGTGCCGCCCGTACCGGAGTGGGAGCGCCTTGCAAGCCTCGTCATGCGCCACGCCGAGCGCGTGGCACGTGGGTTAGAGAATCAGGAGCAGGCGCTGGCGGCGATGGACAAAGAGGCGGATGCCATGTTGGAAAAACGCCGTTGGATGCTGGATAGGGCTGCGCCGTGAGCCTTGGTATTCTAAGCGGGCTTTTACTCCCTCGCCCCTTGCGGGAGAGGGCTGGGGAGAGGGGGCGCAGGCTTCAAACATTGCGCCACATTCAACGTTTGCCACCCTCTCCCCAACCCTCCCCCATCAAGGGGGAGGGGGCTTGTTCGCGCAACACAACATGGACGAACACCCGTCTTCATGCCCTCGCTGGCTAAAATAAAAACACCATGAAACTTCCCCCCGCCTTCTGGTTCCTCGCTCCCGCACTCGGCCTCATCGCTGTATTTTTCCTGCTGCCCATTGCGGCGGCCTTGCTTTTGTCGCTGACCGATTTTGATATTTACGCCATTGGCGACCCAAGCGCCCTGCGCTGGATAGGCTTTGACAATTACCGTCAGGTGTTCGAGCACCCGTTGTTTTGGACGGCGCTCGGCAACACGTTTTATTTTGTCATCCTAGGCGGGCCGCTGTCGGTCGGCTTGAGCTTGGGCGCGGCGTTGTTGTTGAATGCGCGCCTCACCTGCTGCAAAACCCTGTTTCGTACGATTTATTTTCTGCCGGTGGTCAGCACCTTGGTGGCCGTCGCCGTGGTCTGGCGCGCCTTGTACAGTCCGGATGCGGGGCTGTTGAATCAGTTTCTTGGCGTGTTTGGCATGAGCCCCATCGACTGGCTGGGTGACCCCGATTGGGCCATGCCGGCGCTTATTCTCATGGCGGCGTGGAAGAATTTTGGCTTCAACATGATTATTTTTATCGCTGGGCTGCAAGCGATACCCGAACGTTTGTACGAAGCCGCACGCTTGGATGGCGCGGGCGGCTTGGCGCAATTTCGCTATGTAACCCTGCCACAGCTTGCGCCGACGTTTTTATTTGTCGCGCTGATGACCATGATTGGCTACCTGCAGCTTTTTGCTGAACCGTATGTGATGACCCAAGGCGGCCCTGCGAACTCGACGTTATCGGTGGTGATGCTGATGTACCAAGAGGGCTTCCGCTGGTGGAATATGGGCTTTGCTGCGGCGCTAGCCTTTGTTTTATTTGCCATTATTTTGGCCGGCACGCTGCTGCAATTGCGCCTGCAGAAAAACCCCTGACGACAATGTAGCCCGGATGAAGCGCAGCGAGAATCCGGGGAGATTCGTGCCCGTTGCCAAGCCTGCCCCCGGATTGACATCCGGGCTACGAGAGCTGCAATTAAACCTGCAAAACAGGCGTTGACATTTTTTTGCAACAAAAGACCTATTGCAATGCTCAAGAATTTCCATAGAATCTATTTGTCCATTCATCAGTAAATTCTTTAGGAGCATCTCATGCACAACGATCAACGCGATTTCAATGCCCACACGCCGTGGAAAATCGTTCATGCCGCGATTGCCGGTTTGATTACCCTCAAAACCGTCATCGTCGCTACATTATTTTTGACCTTGGGTGTCGCGGTCGAGTAACTCCGCCGCTGCATTTTGGTCATCCACCCCGGCAAGGCTCGCACTTGCCGGGGTTTTTTGTGCGCGTTTTACCTATAATCACGGCACAAATTTTCCTAAGAGAATCTGCCATGCACGATACGATCTGCCTGACCGAATACAGCCACGGCGCAGGTTGCGGTTGCAAAATCGCGCCTAATGTACTCGATAGCCTGCTGCATTCGCAGCTTGAAGCCTTCCATGACCAGCGTTTGCTGGTGGGCAATGCCTCGCGCGATGATGCGGCGGTGTACGATTTGGGCGATGGTCGTGGGGCGATTTCCACCACCGATTTCTTTATGCCGATTGTGGATGACCCGTTTGATTTTGGGCGCATTGCCGCCACCAACGCGATTTCGGATATTTATGCCATGGGCGGCAAACCCTTGATGGCGATTGCGATTTTTGGTTGGCCGATTGATAAATTGCCTGCTGAAGTCGGTCGTCAGGTGATTGATGGCGGGCGCGCGGCCTGTCACTTAGCGGGCATTCCGCTCGCCGGTGGGCATAGCATCGATGCGCCGGAGCCGATTTTTGGCCTTGCGGTGACGGGGCTTGTCGATTTGCATAATCTTAAGCGCAACGACACGGCGCGCGCGGGGGCGCGGCTGTATCTCACCAAGCCCCTAGGTATCGGCTTGATGACGACGGCGCAAAAATCCAAGCTGCTCAAGCCCGAACACGCCCATATCGCCCGCGATTGGATGGTCACGCCTAATCGCTTTGGCGCGGAAATCAGCGATATGGACAAAGTGGTCGCCATGACCGATGTCACGGGCTTTGGTTTATTGGGGCATTTGTTGGAAATGTGCGAGGGAAGTGGTGTTAATGCGCGCATTAGGCTTGACGCTATTCCGGTGATCGACGCGGCGCGTGAGTATGCTGCTTTAGGTTGCTCGCCTGGTGGCACGCATCGCAATTTTGCGAGTTATGGTCACAAAGCCAGTCCGCTGACGGACGCGCAAAAGCTGATTCTTTGTGACCCGCAGACCTCCGGCGGTTTGCTGATTGCCGTTATGCCCGAAGGCGAGGCCGAGTTTTTACGTCGCGCCACGGCGTTTGGCCTTGAGCTTACGGCGTTGGGCGAGTTGCTGGAGCGCACGCAGGGCACGCCAGCAGATGCGCCTTTTGTGAGCTTGGCGTGAGCGCATCCCTGCCGCTCGTCAATGATTTAGCGGCGCTATTTTTAGAGCAGCGCCCTTTGCTGGATGTGCGCGCTCCGGTCGAGTTTAACGAAGGTGCGTTTCCCCACAGCACCAACTTGCCACTGCTAAGTGACGATGAGCGCCACAAGGTGGGTATCCGTTACAAACAGCAGGGGCAGAACGCGGCGATTGAGCTGGGTTATGCCTTGGTGGATGCCAAAAGCAAGGCGGATCGCATTGCGGCGTGGGCGGCGTGGGCGAAAGCGCATCCTGATGGCGTGTTGTACTGCTTTCGCGGCGGTTTGCGTTCGCGTTTGACGCAGCAGATGATGGCGGAGGAGGCGGGCATCGTCGTGCCGCGTGTGGCGGGTGGCTACAAGGCCATGCGCCGCTTTTTAATCGACACGCTGGATGTGCAAGCAACACGGCAAAATCTGCTTTTACTCGGCGGGCGCACGGGCTGCGGCAAGACCGATTTGCTGCAAACGTTGCCGAATGCGCTTGATCTTGAAGGCATTGCGCATCATCGTGGTTCGGCGTTTGGGCGTTATGCTCTGCCGCAGCCCACACAAATCAATTTTGAAAACATCTTAGCAATACGCCTGTTGCAGCTTGCCCATGCGCCGATGACGCTGCTGGAAGATGAGGGGCGCGCGGTAGGTGGCCGTGACATTCCGCTTGGTCTTTTTACGCCCATGAGCCGTGCGCCGCTGATTGTGTTGGAAGCCTCGCTTGAGGCGCGTGTGGCGCAGTCGTTCAAGGATTATGTGGTGGATGGTTTGCATGAGTTTTTGGGCATGTATTGCGCGGACGAGGGTTTTGCACGCTATTTTGCGCAAGTTCACGCCAGTTTGGATCGTATTCAGCGCCGTTTGGGTGGGGCGCTTTATAAGGAACTCAAGCAAACCCTGACGGCGGGCTTGCATGACTATGCGGCAGGGGATGCGGCAACGCTGCACGAATTTGTGCGTCGGCTTTTAGTGGAGTATTACGACCCCATGTATGACTACCAGATCAGTCGCAAACAGGAGCGCATCGTGTTTCGCGGCGAGCGTGAGGAGGTGCTGCATTGGCTAAGTCAACAGGAAATGCTGGAGGGTAGGCGGGCATGACTCAGCGCGATCAAATTTACGCCACACCCGTGCTTCCCCTCACCCCCAGCCCCTCTCCCGCGTGCGGGCGAGGGGAGGAAAACGTGGTGCCGCCGTTTTGCTTTGATGCGCGAGTCGCGGCGGTGTTTCCGGACATGATTCGCCGCTCGGTGCCGGGCTATGAGCTAATTGTGCAGTCCTTGCCTTGGCTTGCGGCGCGGGTGGTGCAGCCGCATTCTAATGTGTACGACTTGGGCTGCTCGCTGGGTGCGAGTAGCCATGCGGTGCGTCACGGTTTGGATGATGTGCCCGGCTGCCGCATTATCGCGGTGGATAACTCCGCCGCCATGTTGGCGCGTGCCGAAGAATGGCTTGCAGGCTTTCGTGCCGCCACGCCGATTGAGCTGCAATGCGCCGATGTATTGGATGTGGCGATTGAAAATGCCTCCTTGGTGATATTGAACTTTACTTTACAATTTATTCCGCAAAATCAGCGGCTTGAGCTATTGCAACGCATTCGCGCCGGGATGCGAGTGGGCGGCGTGCTGCTGTTGTCGGAAAAAATCGCCATTGAAGACGAGCCATTGGCGCATTTGATTACCGAGTTGCATCATGATTTTAAGCGCGCCCAAGGCTATTCGGAGCTTGAGATTGCGCAAAAACGCCAAGCACTGGACAACGTGCTGATTCCCGAAACCCTGTCCGTGCATCGAGAGCGCCTGCAGGCGGCGGGTTTTGTGGCATCGCAAGCGTGGTTGCAACACACGCGCTTTGTTTCGCTTTTGGCGCGGGTGTAAGCCATGTCCAGCATTGCTTTGGTTGATTTGGCGGCGCTGCGCACGGAATTGGCACACGACCCGCTTGCCGTGTGGTTGGATTGGCTTCCGCAAGCCTTAGACGAGGCGTTGAATACGGAGCGTAATGGCAACCTGCCGCGTTTTTTGCAGGCGCTTGAGGGGTTACCCGAGGTGCAGGCGCAGCATGTTGATCTGCAGCGCGGCGCGGTACGCATCGGGCAGGCGGATGAAATTGACACCCCAAGCCGCGAAGCGATGGAGCACGCCCTGCGCGGGCTAATGCCGTGGCGCAAAGGGCCGTTTGAGGTGTTTGGTATTCATATCGACACCGAATGGCGTTCGGATTGGAAATGGACGCGGGTCGTGCCGCATCTTGCACCGCTCGCTGGGCGGCGCGTTTTGGATGTCGGCTGCGGCAGTGGCTATCACTTGCTGCGGATGCGTGGTGCGGGCGCTCGGCTTGCCATGGGCATTGAGCCGTCGGTGTTGTTCACGGTGCAGTTTGCGGCCTTGCGTGCCTTGAGCGGCGTGAGCCATACCCATGTGTTGCCGTTCACCCTCGAAGATTTGCCTGAACCCGCAGAGGGCGGGCGTTTGCCTTGTTTTGACACGGTGTTTTCGATGGGCGTGATTTACCATCGCCGCGACCCGCAGCAGCATCTGGCGCAGCTTTTAGAGTGCCTGCGCCCCGGCGGGCAGTTGGTGCTTGAGGGCTTAGTGATTGAAGGCGGCGAAAACGATGCGCTGTATCCGAGCGATACTGCGACTAATCCCAGCGGGCGTTACGCCATGATGCGTAATGTGTGGTGCGTGCCGTCGGCGCTGATGCTCAAGTCTTGGCTGGTGCAGGCGGGGCTGAAACATGTGCGTATTGTGGACGAATCGCCGACCTCGCTGTTGGAGCAGCGCCAAACGGATTGGATGCGTTATCAATCCTTGGCAAGTTTTCTTGATCCGCATGACCCAAGCCGTACCGCCGAGGGCTTCCCTGCGCCACGGCGCGCCATTGTGCTGGCAGAAAAATGAAACTAATGAAAGCCTTGCCTCGTCCACCTAAGAGCATGATTTCGCGCGGTTTTACGCTGATTGAAGTTATGGTAGTGATGGTGATTATTGCCATTTTGGTCACGGCGGTGGGGTTGTCGCTCAAGGGCGATCGTGCGGGCGAGGCGCTGGGGGATGAGGCCAAGCGTTTGAGTGCTTTGCTGAATTTGGCACGCGAGGAGGCGGTGATGCGCGATCGTGATTTGGGTTTGGTGCTGAATCATGATGGTTATTTTTTCGTACAGCGCGATGAGGAGCAGGCGGAGGACGATGTGGAGTTTATTCCGCTGAGTGATGATGCCATGTTTCGCGTGCGCGCCTTGCCGCCTGGCACGGAGCTTGAGTTTGAGGCGCGTGCGAATGCAGCCTCTAGCCTGCGTGCGCCGAGCAGTACAACCCAAGCACTTGCGCCGCGTGTGCAGGCGCTGGCGAATGATATGTTTTGGCCGCAAGGCGTGTTGATTTTGCGCAACCCGGCCACGCCGCGTGTCGAACGCATCGTTATTGAGCAGGACGGGGCGCGGATTTTGCCGGATGCGTCCGAGGCTCGCCCATGATGCGCCGCGCCGCTGGGTTTACCCTGCTGGAAGTGTTGGTGGCGCTGGTGATTTTGGCGCTATCTATGGGGGCGTTGCTGAAAACAGCGGGCGATCATGCGCTACTGATATCCGATTTGGAAACTCGCACCCAGGCGTTTTTGGTGGCAAAAAATCAGTTGCACCGGCTGCAAGCGACTAAACAATGGCCTGAGGCCAGCGAGCAAAAAGATGTGCTCGAACAGGACGGGCGGCGCTGGGCGTGGCAGGCGCGCTTTGAAAACACGCCAGACCCGGATTTGAAGCGCGTGATTGTCGATGTGCGGCTTGCGGATGTGCCAAGTGATACGGGCGTGCAGGCGCGGATGATTGGCTTTTTGGCGCGCGTGTTATGAATATGGCTGTAAAGTTGTTGAATTTGCGCCAAAATTTGGCTCAAGGCTTTGGGTTTTACTCCCTCCCCCTTGATGGGGGAGGGTTGGGGAGAGGGTGGAGAAATAGGCACAAGCGCTTATTTAGGCGGATACCGCCCCCCCCTCTCCCTAGCCCTCCCCCGCCGGGGGGGAGGGGACAACAGCCAGATGCAGCTCTGAGTTTAGAGTCCTTCATCCATCGCGGAGGGGGTGCGGTGAGCGAGCGCGGCTTTACCCTGCTCGAATTGCTGGTCGCCATGGCGATTTTTGCCTTTATCGGCATCATGGCTTATGGCGGTTTGGCGGCGATGATTAAAAATTCTGAAGGCGCGCGCGAGGCACGCGAGAGCTTGGCCGAAACACAGCGCGGCTTGCGCGTACTTGACGATGATTTGAGCATGGTTATCAACCGCCCAGTGCGCGATGGCTTGGGTTCGCCGCATTTGGCTTTGATGAGCGGGCGCGATGGCTCGACGTTGTTGGAGTTCACCCGCACTTCTCGGGTGCGCGAGGGCTTTGCCCCTGCGCCAATGTCGCGCATTCGTTACCGCCTCGAGGATGAAAAACTCTTGCGCGATGAGTGGAACCCGCCAGATGCGGCGCAGCTTGAACCTGATCAGGTGATGACGCTATGGTCCAACGTGACCCAAGCAAGCTTCCGCTTTTTGGAAGACGGACAAGAAAGCGCAACATGGCCGCCACCGAATGCAGAAAACATGAGCTTGCCGCAGGCCATAAGCCTTGAGCTTGGGTTGAAGGATGGGCGCGTGCTCACTCAAGTGATGTTGTTGCCCGATGCAGGCGTGGGCGATGCGATGAATGCCGTCCCGCCGCCGCCTGCTGCGCCAGCCGAAGGCTCAAACAATACGCCGCCGACCCAAGAGGCAACTCAACCATGAAACACGCACAATCTGGCATTGCACTGATTACCGCTTTGCTGGTGCTGGCGCTGGCCGTGGTGTTGGCGGCGGCCTTGGCACAAGATAGCGCCATGAGTTTGCGGCGCACGGAAAACCTGTTGCACCACGCGCAAGCCAAAATGTATCTGCAAGGCGCAGAGGATTGGGCGCGGGTGGTTTTGTCACGCGATAAGCGCGATGTCGATCATTTGGGCGAGGCGTGGGCGTTTCCCATGCCTGCTGTGCCGGTGGAAGGCGGGCAAATTAGCGGGCGTTTAATCGACCTGCAAAGCCGCTTCAACCTTAATACCATGCTCAAAACCGATAATACGCTTGAGCCTATGATGCAGCAGCGTTTACGCTGTGCTTTGCTCAAAGCAGGCAATGAGTTGCCGGATACGGCGCTGGATTCGCTGGCAGATTGGCAAGATGCAGATAGCGAAGTGCGTCCCCAAGGCGCGGAGGATGAAGTGTATCGCTCACGCCCCACGCCTTATCGTGCAGGCAACCAGCCTATCCAGGCCACTAAGGAATTGCTTTTAATTCAGGGCTTTACCGCAGAGCAGGTGCGCGCATTGCTGCCGATGGTGGAGGCGTTGCCCTTAAGTGCCGGCTTGAATCTGAACACCGCGCCGCTTGAGGTGCTGAGCTGTTTGGATGAGTCGGGCGATCCGGCGTTGTGGGAAGGCTTTGTGCGTGAACGCGCTGAAACGCCGCTTAAAAATGTGAACGATCTGCTCGGCAAACCGCCGTTTGCAGGGCGAGTGAATCCGCAAGGTTTGGGGGTCAATTCCAAAGTCTTTTTGCTTGAGGCCGAAGCCCAAGTGGGCAGAACGCGCTTGCGCAGGTACAGTCGCCTGCTGGTCGATGAGCAGGGTTTGGTGCGAGTATGGAGCAGGTTTCAGGAATCCTTATAATAGGACTTACGCAGAATGGCGGTTTTACCCCCTCCCCCTTGATGGGGGAGGGCTGGGGAGAGGGTGGTGAAGTTGGCGCAAGCCTATGTTTTGGCTAAGATTGCCCCCCTCTCCCCAACCCTCTCCCGCGAGGGGAGAGGGAGCTAAATCCAAGGCTTTGCGTAAGCCCTAAAAAAATCAGAGTGCCATCAATGAATCAATGGACGATACGCCCGCTGGGTGATGCGAGGATAGCTTGGGTGCTGCACACTGCAAGCGGCACGCAGTCGGGGCAGGGCACGCTTGCAGAAATGCCTCGCCCCAATGCGGGTACGCGGGTACGCCTGTTGCTGCCAGGCGCTTGGGTTACGCATACCGAGGTTGCGATCAGCGCCAAAAGCCCGCGCCTGATTGCTCAAGCCTTGCCGTTTGCACTGGAAGAGTCGCTTGCCGAGGATATCGAGCAGGTGCGCATTGCGCATGGTACGCGGGATGCGGACGGTCGGGTGCAGGCGCGGGTGGTCAATCGGGCGCGTTTGGATGCGCTGCTTGTGGAGCTTGCGGCGCACGGTGTGCAGCCGGATGCGATTTTTAGTGAGCTGGATGCGATTCCTGCGCCTAATGATGGCTGGGTGTTGTTGCCCTTGGCCGATGCTGTTCTTGTGCGCTCCGCCGAAGAAGCCCTGAGTGTAGATATCGCTTGGCTTGGCAATGTGCTGAGCCATCAAGCCGCGGTGCGCCTGATTGATGTGCCCGAAGCTGAGCGCGTGTTGCCCATGCTTCCTGCAGGGTGTTCGCTTCGTCGTGAGCCTGCGCCACAAGGTGCATGGGTGTGGTTGCATCAACATTTGCGCGAGAAAGAAGCGATTGATTTTCTTGCAGGACAAGGGCGCGGCAAGACGTGGAGCGCGTCATTGCGGCCGTGGGCGTGGCCTATGGGCTTGGCGGCGAGTGTGTTGCTTGCGCAGTTTGGTTTGATGGTGCTGCAAACCTATCAGCTCAAGCAAAACACCATAAAGATGCAGGCCGAGATTGAGCGCGTGGCACGCGAGGCCGCACCGGAAGTTAAGCGCTGGGTGAACCCGCTATCGCAGTTGCGCCAAATGTCCAAAAGCGGGGGCGGCGCATCAGCGGCAGCGGGTGAGTTTTTGCCCTTGTTGGCGGTCTTGTCGCCTGCCATGGATGCCCAGCCTACGGTGCGCCTAGGCAATCTGCGTTATCAGGCGGGCACACCTTTGGGGGCTAAATCAAGTTCAGCGGCGGCGAAAAATAGCGGCATGTTGGACGTGCAACTGAGCGCGCCGGATGCGGCGGCATTGGATGCGATACAAACCGCATTAAAGTCGCAGAGTGGCACACAAGCCGAATTAAGCGGCCTACGCGCCGAGGCGGGGCAGGCGGAAGCGCGTTTGCGCCTCAAGGAGATGGGCGGATGAATGCTGTTTTTCAAAACGTGATGACATGGTGGCGCAGCCTAGGGGCGCGTGACCAAGGTGTGGCACTGCTGGGTCTTGCTTTGGCGGTGCCGATGTTGGGGTATTTGGCGATTTGGCAGCCGATAAGTAGTGCGCAAAGCAAAGCGCAACAAGCCGAGCGCGCCATGGCGCAGCAGCTCGATGAAGTGCGGCAGTTGGCGGCGCAAGTTCGCGCTCGTCCAGCGGCAAGCGCGGGAGTGCCCCAAGCGCAACGCCTTGCGCCCTTGCCTGCGGTGGAAGCCGCTGCGCGTGAGTTTGCGCTCATCGCCGCGCTCAAACGCCGCGAAGCCGAGGGCGGCAATGGCGTGCGCGTGGTGTTCGAGGGTGCGGCGGCAGAGGCCTTGTTGCGTATGCTTGAGAGCCTGTCGCTTAAGCAAGGCTTGCAGGTGAGCGCGGCGCAGATTGACCCCGTAAGTCCTGGGCGCGTGAATGCGCAGATTAGCCTGAAAAGCGATGCGCCATGAGTGCGGCACCTAAAAACATGCCTAAAACCAAAGGCGGCGGGCTGGGAATGGTCTTGGGATGGGTGGTTCTAGGCTTGGTTTTTTTCATTGCGGCACTGGTAATGACCCTGCCCGCTGTCCACGTTGCAGGCTGGCTTAAATTGCCGCTTGCGGATGTGCGCGGTAGCGTTTGGCAAGGTTCGGCGCAGTTGCGTTTGCCCAAGTTTGCGCTTGAAAAAATCGACTGGCGCATCGGTTTGGGCGCGCCATGGTCAACGCCCCTGGTGGCTAAAGTCAAAGTGGATGATGCCAGCGTGCAGGCGCAAGGCGTTGTTGGGCTGGCTAGGAATGGCGCACTGCGCGTGCGGGACTTACAAATTGACACGCGCCTAAATAGCCCGCTGGTTGCAGCGTATCTGCCCGTGCCCTTGGATGGCATGGTGCGCTTTAATGCGGCCTCCGCGCTGTGGCAGGGTGGTTTGCGCCACGTCGAAAGTGCGCAGTTGGATGTGAGTGAATTGAAGCTACTGATGGGCGAGCCTTTGCTGCTCGGCTCGTTTGCCGCCCAAGGTGCAGTACAAAATGGCGTGCTGAAGACAAGCTTGCGCGATACAGCAGGCATGGTGCAGTTGCAGGGCGAGATTCAAGGGGACGCAGCCAGCGGCGTGAGTGTGCAAGCCCAAGCGCAAGCCCGCCCCGGCGCACCGCAGGCTTTAGTCGATACGCTCAATCTTTTGCCCGCCGCGCCGAACGGTGGCGCATTATTGCAAGGGCGCGTGCCCGCGCCGAGGCTGGCAAGGCCGAAGTAATTCAAATTTCATCTTCGGTTTTCTTGATTATTACTTCATTTGATGTACATTAAAGCGTACACATTTGGAGGCCTATGATGGATGCCATGACTTATACCGCCGCTCGCGCCAACCTTGCCAGCACCATGAATCGGGTGTGCAACGATCACGAAGCTCTGATTATCACGCGCAACGGCGAGCAGTCCGTGGTCATGATCTCGCTCGAAGATTTCAAGGCGTTGGAAGAAACCGCCTATCTATTGCGCACTCCCGCGAATGCGCAGCGCCTGCTCTCGGCAGTAGAGCAACTCAACGCTGGCCTAGGCGTTGAGCGCAATCTGGCACAGTGAACTTAAGCAAGTGAAACTGATTTTTGCCGCCGAGGCATGGGATGATTATCTTTACTGGCAAAAGCAAGATAAACGCATGGTCGAGCGCATCAATAAGCTCATTCAAGCAACCATGCGCGAGCCTTTCGCCGGCATCGGCAAGCCCGAAGCCCTCAAGCACGCGCTCGCCGGATTTTGGTCACGCCGCATCACCGATGAACACCGTATGGTGTACCGCATTGAAGGAAATGCGTTGCTGATTGCTCAATTGCGGTTTCATTATTAAATCCTGTCTTCACAAGAGTACAGCCCAAAGGGCAAAGCGACTCCCTTATTCCGTAGGAGGGGTTTCAACCCCGACCATGCGCACCGATAGCCTCCCCAGTGCGCCGCGATGTTGCTTCAAAAAGTCCAAGCCGCGTGAGGTTTTGGGTATATCAAGCGAAGCAAGTACATAAGTTGCCAAGCTTTTTGCATCGCTGACCCACGTCACCAATCCTTCAGCCTGCATGGCGGCATAGATTTCGGCAAAATTAAACACGGCTTCGCCGCTTAGGACAGGAAGACCAAGCGCGAGAGGCTCCAGCGGGTTGTGACCGCCGTGCGGTACAAGGCTGCCACCGACAAAGGCCACATCGGATGCGGCGTAGAAGTCGAGCAGTTCGCCCAAGGTATCGATAAGGATGATGCTGTCGTTAACGCCCTCTCCCGCGATGGGCAACGTGGAGCGAAGCAACAGCCTCAAACCTTGGGCTTCGACTAATTTGGCGATTTCATCGGCTCGTTCGGGATGGCGCGGAGCGAGTAGCAGCAAGGCTTCAGGATGCCGTTCAAGCACTTTGCGATGCGCGGTTAAAACCTGTTCGTCTTCGCCTGGGTGGGTGCTGGCGGCAATCCATACTTTGCGCTCTAATCCGAACACTTCGCGCCATTTTGCTCCGCGTTCGCGTGTTTCTGGCGCAATTTCAAGATCAAACTTTAGATTGCCTAGTGCCTCAACGTGGCTCGCGGGCGCGCCCAAGGCGACAAAGCGCGCCACATCCTTCGCATCCCGCGCCGCAATCAAGCTCAGGCAGGCCAGTGTTTCGGCCACTAGGCCGCACAATTTTGCGTAGCCGCGCATGGAGCGTTCGGACAGGCGGGCATTGGCGAGTATTAGCGGGATGCCGCGCCTTTTGGCTTCAGCAAACAGATTCGGCCAGAGTTCGGTTTCTATAATCACGCCGCGTGTTGGCTGGGTGCGCGCATAAAAACGCCGTACTGCGCTGGGTAGGTCATAGGGCAGGTAAACATGCTCCACGGATTCGCCCAAGCTGCGTTGCGCCTGCGCCGATCCGGTGGGGGTAGTGGTGGTGAGCAATACCGCCCAGTTGGGGTGTTGTGCTTGCCAAGCGCGAATCAGCGGGGTGGCGGCAATCACTTCGCCCACGGAAACCGCATGCACCCAGAGGCGCGGTTTCACGGGGAACCTTGGAATAAAGGCTAGACGCTCATCCCAGCGGGCGCGGTAATCAGGGTTGCTGCGCCCCTTCCACCACAAACGAGCAAAGGCCAGCGGGGTAAGCAGGCTAAGTGCCACGCTGTACAGGCTGCGCCGCCAACTCATGCCAGCAGTGCCTCAAGCCTTGAGAACACCGCGTTTGCGCTTAAATCATCCTGCGGGGTTAGGCTGGCAATTTGCGGCGCATCCGGCTCGGAACGCACGCCGGTAAGTGCTGGCAGGGTGGCCGGAAACAGCGCTAACCCAGGTTTGCGCAGGGCGGCGGCAACGTGCATCAGGCCGGTGTCCACGCCCAATACTGCATCGGCGCGGGCAATGATTCTGGCAAGTTCATCCAGCCCCAAGCGCGGCAAAACTATCGCCTGCGGCACGGCGGCGGCAATGCGCTCGGCGCGTATCCTTTCACGTGCATTGCCCCAAGGCAGGACAAGGGCGCGGCCATACGTGGCCAAACCATGACCGACGGCAATCCAGTCGGCTTCTGGCCATTCTTTGTCTTCTCGGCTGGTGCCGTGCAGGGCGAGGACGAAATGATCCACGTCACATCCTTGGATTTCGCCCCCTCCCCCTTGATGGGGGAGGGTTGGGGAGAGGGTGGAGCCGACAGCTAAAACCCGTGCATCAAGTGACGGGGCCTGCCCCTTCTCCCCAGCCCTCTCCCGCAAGGGGAGAGGGAGAAAACCCGCCAAGCCATAATCCAGCGGCAAATCATGCATGTCATAACCCAGCGCCGCCGCAAGCAGGCGACGATTGCGCTCAATCGCGTGCAGTTCGCGGCTAATCGCGACGCGATGCGTGTAAAACAGGCTGGCCAGCGGCTCGCGGATGGAATGCTTGTCATAACCCGTCACCGCGTGACCCGCCCAGCGCGCCATCCATGCGCTTTTAAGCAAGCCTTGCGCATCGACCACCGCATCGTAGGGGGTGGCGCGCGTGGCCTGCCGTGCTGCGCCGATCTCCTGCCATGTTGATGATTGAAAAGCATTTTTTCGCCAACGGCGCATGGCGACGGGAATGACTTTGTTAACAGCAGGATGCCAAGCGGGCACGGCGGCAAAACCCTCTTCCGCCACCCAGTCCACGCGAAAGTTGGGGATGGCTTTAGCCGCATCCGACAGCGCGGGCAGCATGTGCACCAAGTCGCCAAGCGAGGAGGTTTTGAGCAGCAAAATGTGCATCAGGACGGCCTTGCTAGGAGCTGAAAATAGAGTTGTTCATAGCGTTGCGCCTGTTTTGCCCAGTCATAACGCGCCGCAACGATGCGCCCCGTTGCGGCAAGTTCGGCGCGACGTGGCGCGTCATCGAGCAGGCTTTGCAGGGCGGCGGCGAGTTCCTCCGCCGAATACGGGTCTTGCAACAGCAGCGCCTCGTCTGCCGCTAATTCGGCACTTAGGCCGCAAAACGGCGCACGACTCACAATCACCGGCACGCCTTGTGCCATGGCCTCCAGCACCACCATGCCGAAGCTGTCTTCCCGGGTGGGGTGAACGAGCATATCGGCAGCGGCGTACACGGGCTGCATGTCGCTTTGCGAGCCTAGAAAATGCACTTGCTCCGCAAGACCCAAGCTGCGGCAATGGGCTTGATATTCCTGCGCCTGAGCAGGATTGCCGACGACGATGAGCCGAATCCCCCCCTCTCCCCAACCTTCCCCCGCGAGGGGGGAGGGAGCTAAAGGCTGTAGCCCGGATGAAGCGCAGCGCAATCCGGGAGCAACCGCCCCACGCTCGTCAACAGGAGTGCGCTTCCCGGATTCCCAGCCTTCGGCCTCCATCCGGGCTACGATAGAGATGGCATCCAATAGGGTATCCAAACCCTTGCGCCGATAATCATTGGCCACAAACAGCAGCATCAAGCCGTCTTGCGGCACGCCGAGCATTGCACGTGCCGCATTTTTTTCAGGCGGATGCGTCGGCACAACGACACCCGGCGCAATAATCTGCAAACAGGCGCGGCTTGTCGGATAACTCGCCGCCATTTCATCGCGCAGGGTACTTGAGACCACGCCAATCACGCGCCCAGGGCAGGGCTTAAAGCGTGCCGCTTCAAGGCGTAAATACACCATCAAGCGCAGGCTGGTGACTATTTTCAACCATTGCGCCAAGCGACGTGCCAAGCCGCTATCCGCTGGCAAAAGATTATGCCGCATCGGGCGCACATGCACGGTCTGCACCTGCCCCGCCGCGCCGTTTTCATGCGAATGCACAATATCAAACCCCGTTGCCGTCAGACGGGCAACGCGGCGCGCAAACAACCATTGGTTCAGCCAGCGCGGCTTACGCATGGCGGGTAAACGATGGTAGGTGATACGCGCATCATCATGCTCAATCGCTTGCGCGAACACATGCAGCTCGTGCCGCGTCGCCAGTTGCTCGGCAATGGCCACGGCATAACGCTCCGCGCCGCCGCCGTGGGTGGCGAAGTTGCGCGTAATCATGGCAATGCGTAGTTGCTTCACCGTTGCCCTCGCTTATCTTCGTAGCGCGTGAGGATTTTGAGCGCAAACTGCGGCAGTGTGGTGGCCTGCGCGACCAACACACGCGGCAGGGCGAACATATCGCCATGAATCGCCGCCCGCCCACGTTGCGTGGTGGTGGCGCTATGAAACCCCGCTTCGCGCACAAAGTGCATGTGGCTGGGGCTAAAACGCCCGTAGGGATAGCAGAAATGCCTCACTTCCGCACCGCAGGCTTCTTCCAGCTCGGTTTTGCAGCGCGTGATCTCGATCCGCGCCGTGTCGTCATCTACGGCGGTTAGGTCAACATGATTGCGCGTGTGAGCGCCCACCTCCATGCCCGCCGCCACCCATTCGCGTAGTTGCGCCGCACTCATCAAAGGCTTTTGCGGCACGCCCATGGCGGCATCCCAGTCGTTCAAGCCGCCCAAACGCTGGCTGACTGCGTAGCAAGTGGCTGAAAAATTGAGCTTTTGCAGCACCGGCGCGGCATTCTCTAGCGTATTCAAATAGCCATCATCAAAGCTAAGACCTACCACCTTGCCGACTTTTTCACCGCGCAAATAAGGCACAAGCTCGCTCATCGACAGGCCGCGATAGCCTAAAAGTTTCAATAGCCGCATCTGCGCCGCAAAGCGCTTGGGCGCAACCACCATGCCGCGCATTGGCGTACCGCGTGCGGGGGGCGTGTCGATTTGGTGGTACATCAAAATAGGAATGGGCATGGTTTAGCTCGTTAGTGACACTTGTCGGGCAGGCCAACATGGGCGGGGCAACCAGCAAGATACCAGCCCAACACGCGCCAATACACGCCGGTGCGCGCACGATGGCGAGACGATAACCCACCTCCCAGAAGAAACAACACACCATTGAACAGCGCATTGCTCGCCGCTTTAAGCAGCAATAGCGCCGAGGCTAGCGGATACATTTTGGGCAGCGTCTTTTTGTAATACAGGCGTTTCGAGCGTTGATATTCGATGCGTGCCAAGGCGTTGTAGCGTTTTGCCGTGCCGCCTTGGGCATGAATCGCCCGCGCATCGGGCAAATGCCAAACCTGCCAGCCGTAGGTCTGGGCGCGCTGGCACCACTCGGTTTCTTCCAGAAAAAAGAAAAAATCCTCATCCAGCAACCCAAACTCACGCGCCGCCGCCATACGCACCGCAAACAGCGCGCCAATCAGGCTCTCGACCTCAAGCGGCTGATCGCCCGTGGGACGGCTCTGGTAGCGCGCAGGATACAGGCGACGCATCAGGGACTTGGGCAAAACTTCATCCCACAAGCGCGGCAAGGGCGCAACGGCGTTTTGCAGGCGACCATCTTCATACAGCAAGCGACCACCGACCAATGCAGCGCGTGGATGCGTGTCAAAATGCGCCGCCAGAGCCTCAAATGCGCCCGCTTCAAGGCGGGCATCATTGTTGAACAACAAGGCAAACTCGGTGGACACCGTGCGTAAACCCTGATTCACAGCACGTGCAAAGCCAGCATTGCAGCCCATACGAATCACCTGACAACCCGGCACGGCAAGCTCCAACTGCGCCAAAGAATCATCACGGCTGCCATTGTCCACCACCACAATCTGCGCAGGACTTGCGCCGCTTGCGACCAAAGAACTCGCGCAAGCACTCAGCATCGCCCCGCCGTTGTAATTCACCACGATCACGCTAAAGCGCAGCGCGGCACTCATGGCAGATAAACCCGTTTCAAATGCTTGTAATATGCGCTTTCAGCCGTGGACACCGCCATGATGAAACCTTCGGCACCATCCAAAAAGCCGCGTTTGAGCAGATACACGCGCACAAACGCCCACAGCCCGCGACCAATCGCCGCCGCAAGGCTTGCGCGCCGCCCTGAGTGCTGCAAACGCTCTGCGCCTGCCGTGGTGTAGTGATTCATTTTGCCCAGCATTTGCTCGATGCTGCGAATGCTCTCGTGCGCAAGCGGCGCGTTGAGCTTGGCGAGCGGCGTGCTAAAAAGCAGGCGCTCATGCACCACATCATCCGAAAAACGCGCCGCACCGCGCCGAAACAAACGCGGCACTTCATCCGGCCACCAGCCGCCATGCTTGAGCGGGCGACCCAAAAACGATGACAAACGCGGAATGGCATACACATCGGCTTTTGGCGCGTGCAAGCTCTGGCGAATCTCCTGCGCAAGCTTAGGCGTGACAAGCTCATCAGCATCAATCGACAACACCCAGTCGCCCGTCGCCATGTCCAGCGCACGATTTTTTTGTACCCCAAAGCCCGGCCAATCCTCGGTCACCATTACCTTGTCGGTAAACTCACGCGCAATCTCCAACGTGCCATCGGTACTGCCCGAATCCACCACAATGATTTCATCTGCAAAAGATACTGCCTCAAGCGTGGCACGCAGCCGCTCGGCTTCGTTGTGAGTAATAAGGATAACGGAGAGCATCATGACGAGGAATGCACAGATTTGGAGCGAACATTCCACCAAAGCGCGATCGTCAATAGGGCATAAAAATGCCCTTCAAGATTATCCAATAGGAAAGAATTGAATAAACAACCTATCGCCATAGTCAGTACCAGGGCTTCAGCTAATTGACGTTCGAGCGGAGAAAGCTGGGTACTTGTGCGCCACTGTATCCACAATAAGCCAATAAACAAAAGAAGACCGACTAAACCCCACTGGGTCAGTATCATGAGGTATTCGTTATGAGGATTGTCGGCCACATGCTCTCCGCTCAGTCCCTTAATTTCTGCCAGTTGAGCATATTCGTGAGGCATACTCCCCGTACCGCCACCCATCAAAGGATGGGTTTTAGCAAGCGCCAAAGTGTTGCGCCAAAACTCCAGCCGCAATCCCCAAGACGTATTGGAATTTCCCGCTTGGTATTGATTAAGATCAGAAATGGCCGCTTGGACGCGATCATTAAACGTAGGGGCTAAGGTATAAAGACCGACAGCTAACACCGCCATCAATCCGCCTGCCAGAATAAAACCGCGCCAGCGCAGAATTCGGAACAGCGCCAGCGGAATGAGGGCAAACAGAATCAATTGCCCTGTGCGCCCCGTGTTAATAATGAATAAATTAAAAAGCGCTAGCAAACCCAGAGTAATCCATAACCATCGATATTCTTTTTGGTACAAGGCAAGCCAGAAACTAGCCACCACCAAAAACGCAAGCATGGTGGAAAAGCCAATATGCCCGCTAAATCCGCCATAATGACCAATGCCCGCATAAAGAGGAACCCAGCCAAACCATTGCAGGTAAGACCAAAACAAGGCAAAGCCTAATCCAGCGATAAATCCATACAAAGTACGCATCGCCCAGCGCAGATCATCCATGAGCGACAACATTAAAGGAATCAATAGCAGCTCGCGGTAATGCCCCAAGCCATCAAACGCAGCCACAAAGTTTACTGGCGACCAAGCCATGGAAACTATACCAAAAATTGCCAGAATCAAACTGATACGCGCAACGGGATTGTTCCAAATGCGACGCCATTTATTTGAATAATCACCACCAATCAACCATGCAATAAGAAATAACCCCTCCGTCAAACCGATCCAAAACGTTGGTAAGGCAATGGCAATACCCGAAGCGACTATCATCCATTGAGCAAACACATTAGCGCGTTGGCGTATTTCTAAATAACACATAAATCATGTTCCTTGATGTGGGTGGCAAGCGTCACCGGTACAAAGTAGCCGAACTTCACGATAGGTTTTTACGGTTGTCCATCCTGCTGGAATGGGAGTGTCCGCATAATCAATGAGATAGCCTGATGCTAGTCCGGATGGCGGGAAAACCAGAGGGGAACGAGGCAATGTATTTTTAGTAATGTCGGCAACAACAGCGATTCCAGCCCAAGCTACGTTGTGTACATATAAGGGCGAATCGCCAGTGATAGATAAAATATCCGTCGCAATAGCGTCAATATTAGGGCGTTTATGTTCGGTATAGAATGGAAATGCCCACAAAGAAAAAAACCACTTTACGGCGATTGCCGCAATAATCCACTTCAATGCTAGTTTCGAGGCGCTCTCATGGTGAATTAAAACAGTTGCAAAAAAAATAGCAGAAACCCCATATAAAGGTAGTATATAACGCATACCGCTCTGAGGTGAAAGCCAGTAGGGAAGAAAATTGATGAAAACTATAAGGGCAGCCGCCTGTGTGAGAGGTGCGCTCCAGTCTATAATGAGTTCCTTGCGGTATCTAACATAAAGAACAACACCTGCAATTGGCAAAAATTGAGTAAAAGCATGAAGTGGAAAGCTTACGAATTCGCGCAGGTAATTTAATACGCCATCAGCAACCAGCTTAGATAAAATATCATCAAACATCCCTTGCGATTGAGGGCTATTATTTGACATGACAGCAAACCAAATAAATGGCAATGCAAGTGTAATAATATTCAAGACGATTGATGGCATCGAGAACAAAAAACGCCAATGTCTAGTTGTATAAGCAGCAACAAGAACGGCAACAGCATAAAAAATATAAGCGGTTAGTGCCTTAGTCAGAAAGGCACATGCTAATGCAACACCCGCAATAGCAAAGAGTGATATTCGGCGCTCGAATACCGCAAGCCAGCCGAACAACATTCCCGCCAGTGTGAAGAGTGCAAAAAGCGGGTCACTGTAAGCCAGCCAGCCGTTGTAGAAGAAAATATCGCCTAAAGTGATAAAAATTAGTGCAGCAAACGCCCCCAAGATGCGGTCACCAGAAACTCGGCTTGTAAACCACGCAACCAGTAAACCTGAGCCTACTGTCGCAATAGCAGAAATTAGTCGAGATGCTAAAAGCATGTGCTCCCAGCCAATCAGGTTAGACAGCGCCATAATAAGCAGGTTGAATAAGGGCGGACGCCAGTACTCTGAGCCATACATAATAGGCTTGAGGTATTCACCTGCTTGCCACATTTCATAAGCCATGAGCGGATAAACCGCTTCCTCGCCAGTCCATTGCACGTTGTATAAAGTCGGCACAAAGCTTGCTGCAGCAAGAGCAAAGAGTAGCCAGTATTGGGTGGATGTTTTCATAAGTGGTTTTTTATTTTTGGCCAAGGATTGAGGTTGAAAAATGTTTTATCTACCGCTTTATGCGAGTTGACTCCAAAAGCGAGGCGGGGTGGATGGCAAAAACCCAAGTCTTTATAACTATAAAGTTTAGGACAGGAACTAATACCACGATTAGGGCGAAACCTGCCAAGTAGTGAAGGCCATAAAAATTAGCCACCCAAGATAGTAGCAACGTTAGGCTAAGGGAAAGCAAAGACGCAAGAAAAAAGCGTTTATAACGCAAAAGTGTAATGGGAGATTTGAATGTTATCTTGCTGTTGGCAATGTAAGAGAACATATTAGCAATAAAGAAAGCCAGTAAATGAGATGCCGTTATATCAAGGTCTAATCGCTCAACACTGAGAACCAATATGCTGCCGTGGATGAATGTGTTTACAAATCCTATTATGGCGAATGGCAAGAATTGGGTATAGCGAGAGCCTGTCATGTCGATCATTATTCAATGATCTCGCGCACAATGTACGGTGGGCGTTTTTTTACTTCTGAAAAAATACGACCGAGGTACTCTCCAAGAACGCCAATACCGATGAGCTGAATGCCGGACGTGAAAAGTATAGTGACCATCATGGACGCATACCCAGGTGCATCGACTCCGAAAATAAGCGTTTTAATAATCAAATAGCTTGCATAAAGAAATGCGGCGAACGAAATAAAAGCGCCGATGTAAGTCCAAATACGCAGCGGAACCGTGCTGAAGCTAGTTATGCCTTCAAGGGCAAAGTTCCATAATTTCCATGTGCTGAATTTTGATTTCCCATGGGAGCGCGGTTCAACTTTATAGTCAATGATAGTTGTGCGAAACCCTACCCATGCAAAAATGCCTTTCATAAAACGGCAATTCTCACGTAAAGAATTAATGGCCTGAACCACCTTTTTGTCTAACAGACGGAAATCGCCAACATCTGCAGGGATGTCGATGTGTGAAATATGGCGGCTCACTTCATAAAATGCGCGTGCAGTCACTTTTTGAAGATAATGATCTGTGTCGCGGTCAATGCGTCGAGCAAGGACAACTTCATATCCTGATTCCCACTTGACAATCATATCGAGTATTAACTCAGGCGGGTGTTGTAAGTCTGAGTCTATCGGAATGACTGCATCACCTAAGGAGAAATCAAGACCTGCTGTAATGGCAGCTTCCTTTCCAAAGTTTCTTGATAAGTCAATGATACGGATATAGCTATTACTCTGCTTGGCCTGCTTTAAGGCATCTAACGTTTTGTCTTTGCTGCCATCGTTAATACGGATAACTTCGAGGTCGTAACGATCCATGACTGGGGCGAGCGCATGGTTTACTCGATCGAAAAAACAATCCACGCCTCTTTCTTCGTTGTAAAAAGGTGCAATTAGCGTGATTTTTTTTCTAGTATTCATTAATTGTGCCGCCCACTCATTTGTGTTCGAGAATCTTTGAGCTGTGTGAATCCTTCAGGACGGAACTCAGCGCATCTGCCACCATAGATGGATGAATATCCACCAAACAGTGTGTATGTCCTAAGGGGCACTCGCGCTTAAAACACGGCGAGCAGTCTAAGCCTAGATACATAATCTGCGCCTTGCTCGATAACGGCGGCGTGTGCGTCGGTGTGGACGAGCCGTAAAGCGCGATGATGGGCGTATCCACAGCCGCTGCGATGTGCATTAAGCCGGAATCATTGCTCACTGCCGCATCACATAATGCAAGTAAATCAATGACATCGACAAGCTCAGTGTGCCCACACACATTCACCGCCCCCGCCGCCTGTTGCACAATCGCTTCACCCGCTGCCCTATCTTTGGCCGAACCGAGTATCCACACCTGCTTGCCTTGGGTTAGCAGCGCGCGCGCCAGTGTCGCAAAATGTGCCAGCGGCCACTGCTTGGCCGGGCCATATTCCGCGCCGGGCATCAGTGCCACGGCGGGCTTATCCAGCGTCAAACCCAGTCGTTGCAGTACCTTTTGTTGATTGGCTGTATCCACCCGCAAACGCGGCGGCACAATTTTCGGTGGCTGCGCATCGGTCGCCGCCTGCCCCAAGGCGACAAAACGCTGCACGGTCATCGGCAAGACTTCTTTATCCAGCGCGCGAATATCGTTAATCAAGCCATACCGCTGCTCGCCCAAAAACGCCGTGCGCTGCTTGATGCCCGCAAAAAACGGCACGAGTGCCGATTTGAGCGAGCCGGGCAGCACAATGGCCTGATCGTACTGACCGCGCAGACCGCGCCCCAAACGCCAGCGTGTGCCCAAGCCAATCTCGCCATGTTTGAGCGGCATTTCAATGCCTTGGCGCACCTCCGGCATCCGTGCCAGCACGGGCAGGGACCAGCCCGGGGCGAGCACATCCACCTGCGTGTCTGGCTGCTGTTTGAGCGCCATAAATAAGCTCTGTGCCATGACCATATCGCCGACCCATGATGGGCCAACGACCAGCACACGCGCGGCAGAATCCGCCATCAATGCGCCATCAACCATGCCAAATAACGCTTCACGCCATCTTGCACGCTTAAAAACGGCGACGTATAACCCGCTTCGCGCAAGGCCGACATATTGGCCTCGGTAAAACTTTGATACGCACCCTGCAAATGCGCCGGGAAAGGAATATATTCAATCGCCCCGCGTCCGTGGAAATCAATCACCGCCTGCGCCACTTCATTAAAACTCTGCGCCCGTCCTGTGCCCAGATTAAAAATGCCGCGCACTTTGGGGTGTTCCAATAACCATAAATTCACCGCCACCACATCATCGACATGAATAAAATCACGCTTTTGCTCGCCATTGGCAAAACCATCGCACCCCGCAAACAAGCGTAATACGTCAGTATTTAATAATTGATGATGAAAGTGGTAAGCCACACTCGCCATGCTGCCTTTATGCTGCTCACGCGGGCCATAAACATTAAAGTAACGCAATCCCACCACCTGACTATTATGCGCAGGCAATGAACGTACATATTGATCAAATTGAAACTTGGAATACGCATACATATTCAACGGGCGCTCATATTCGCGCTCTTCTACAAAGACCGAACCTGCGCCATACACCGAGGCGGATGAGGCATACAAAAAAGGAATGCGGCGCTTTAAGCACCAATGCAGCAGGGCTTTGGAGTAATCATAATTTACCTGCATCATCATTTTGCCATCCCACTCGGTAGTGGTTGAGCACGCGCCTTGATGCAATACGGCCTCGACCGCGCCAAAATCATAACCCGCTTCGATTTTGGCAAGGAAAACATCCTTGTCCATATAATCTCGAATATCGGTATCGGATAAATTCACGCATTTATGGCCGTCGCTTAAATCGTCCACGACGATAATGTTGGTTATGCCTTTGGCATTTAATCCTTTAACTAAATTACTACCAATAAAACCCGCGCCACCGGTAATAATAATCGTGCGACTATTCATTGTGTTTTTCCTTGAATGCGGGCAATCATGCCCGTGGTTGAATGCCCATCGACAAAACTTAATATTTTCACGTCGCCGCCTGCTGCCAAAACGCATGAGCCACCGGCAATATCTTCCACCTTATAATCGCCGCCTTTGACCAGAATATCGGGCTTGAGCGTGCAAATTAAACGCTCCGGCGTATCCTCGCCAAAGGGCACAACCCAATCGACGGATGCCAGCGCCGCAAGCATCAGCATACGGGTTTCCAGCGGATTGATTGGGCGGCTTTCGCCTTTTAAGCGCCGCACCGAATCATCCGTATTCACCGCCACAATCAGTCGATCTCCCAAGGCGCGGGCTTGTTGCAAATAGGCAATGTGGCCAGGGTGCAAAATATCGAAACAGCCATTGGTCATCACCACGCGCTCGCCCGCCGCCTTGGCGCGCGCCACCTGTTCAATCAGCATGGATTCTTCGCATACGCCCGTGGGCAGTGGCGCGTGCGCGTGCATGGCGGCGCGTAATTCGTCGAGACTGACCGTTGCCGTGCCGAGTTTGCCCACCACGATGCCTGCTGCCATATTCGCCAACGCCGTCGCTTGCGGCAACGCCAAGCCAGCCGCAAGCGAAGCCGCAAGCACTGCCACCACGGTATCGCCCGCGCCGGTGACATCGAACACCTCACGCGCCTGGGTCGGCAAATGCAAGGCTGCGTGTCCGCGTGCCAGCAAGGTCATGCCGCGCTCGCTGCGCGTAATCAGCAACGCATGCAGCGCCAGTTCATCACGCAGAGCCTCGCCACGTTGCACCAGCACGGCATCATCTGCACACGCGCCCACTACGGCTTCAAATTCGGTTTGATTCGGTGTGAGCACGCTCGCGCCACGGTAACGTTCAAAATCCGTACCCTTGGGATCAACCACCACCGGCACACCCGCCGCACGCGCGGCGGTAATCATGGCTTCGGCCTCGGCCAGCGCACCCTTGGCATAATCCGAAAGCACCAAAGCGCCTGCAACGGGAAGCGCGGCAGCCACCGCATCCGGCATGGCCGTCGCCGCCTCGCTGGAAAAAGCCGCCTCAAAATCCAAGCGAATCAGTTGTTGATGACGGCTTAACACGCGCAACTTAGTAATTGTCTGACTACCCGCACTTGCGAGCAAACGACAGGTCACGCCTCCGGCGCTCAAGCTCGTATGCAAAATGTTTGCGGCATCGTCCTCGCCCACCAAAGCCGCCAGCGTCGCCCCCGCGCCCAAGGCCGTGACATTCAAGGCCACATTGCCCGCCCCGCCCACACGGGTTTCATCGGTCTGCACACGCACCACCGGCACGGGCGCTTCCGGCGAAATGCGCGAGGTCGCACCATGCCAGTAGCGATCCAGCATGACATCGCCAGCCACCAAAACATGCGCGCGGGAAAAGTCGGGCAAATCAAAAAGCATAGTAATAAATGTTGAGTTATTAGATAAAGTGGGTGGCATACGTTTAGCCCCCTCTCCCCACGCGGGGAGAGCGAAGCGAGGGGGGGCGAAGCCGCTGGGGAGAGGGGGCTGCAACATCACACAAGGCATACACTTTGCATGCGTCACCACCCTCTCCCCAACCCTCCCCCGTCAAGGGGGAGGGAGCTGAAATCCTATGCCGAATAGCAATTTCTTCGCTCTATCCTTAAGCTTGCGCTTATTCTAATCGAAGGGAACACGGCGTGTCCTTTATTGCACAACACATCCAGCAGCACCAAGCCGCGATTAACGCGCTTATCCCGCAAGAAAGCACGATCCAAACCCACGGCGAGATGCTGATTGCCGCCTTGCGCGCGGGCGGCAAAATTCTCGTTTGCGGCAATGGCGGCAGCGCAGCGGATGCGCAACATCTCGCCGCCGAACTGGTCGGGCGCTTTGGTCATACACGGCGCGGTCTGCCCGCCATTGCGCTCACCACCGATAGCTCGGCGCTGACCTCCATTGGCAATGACTTCGGCTTTGATGCCGTTTTTTCGCGCCAAATCGAAGCGCTTGCCGGCCCCAATGATGTGCTGATTGGCATTTCCACCTCTGGCAATAGCCGCAATGTGCTTGCCGCCGTCAACACCGCCCGCGAGCTTGGCGTGACGACGCTCGGCTTACTTGGCGGTACAGGCGGCGCGCTCAAGGATAAGCTCGATTACGCCCTGATTGCGCCATCATGCGACACGCCGCGCATTCAGGAGTGCCATATTTTAATCGTGCATATTTGGTGCGCCATGATCGACGAAGCTTTCAAAAATGTCTGAGATGCCCTGTCGCAAATTGATTATCCTCGACCGCGACGGCGTGATTAACCATGATTCAGACGACTTCATCAAATCGGTCGATGAATGGATTCCCTTGCCAGGTAGCCTTGAGGCCATGGCGCGGCTGACTCAAGCCGGTTGGACGGTCACGGTCGCCACCAATCAATCCGGCATCGCACGCGGCTTGTACGACGAAGCGACTTTGCACGCCATGCACCAAAAAATGCGTGACATGCTCGCAAAACTTGGCGGTCGCGTGGATTATCTTGCCTATTGCCCGCACGGCCCCAGTGAAGCGAGCACCTGCCGCAAACCGCTGCCTGGCATGTACCTCGATATCGCCGCACATTTTGGCTGCTCATTGGTGGGCGTCCCCGTCATCGGCGACAGCTTGCGCGATTTACAAGCCGCCGTCGCCGTGGGTGCGCAACCGATTTTGGTGCGCACAGGCAAAGGCGAGCGCACCTTGGCCGCGGGCGCACTTCCGGCGGAGTGGGTCGTGTTTGATGATTTGGCCGCAGCAGTCAACACGCTGCTTGCATCGTGACGTGTAGCCCGGATGAAGCCAAGCCGTATCCGGGGAGAGCCGTGCCGTTGCGCAGTCTGCCCCGGGTTTGCACCCGGGCTACTTGAATCGTGCCCATAAAAAAAGAGCCATGACGAATCATTGGCTCTTTTTTGTTTTTACACGAAAAATCGTGCCCTTAACCGATTACTTGCCGCTACGACCTTCAATCAAGCGGTGAATCATCGGTGCCAGAATCAGCTCCATGGCAAAGCCCATCTTGCCACCGGGAACCACCATGTTGTTCGGACGTGACATGAACGAACCTGGAATCATGCTGAGCAGATAGGGGAAATCGGCAGCCTTCGGATCTTTGAAGCGAATCACTACAAAGCTCTCGTCCGGGGTCGGAATATCGCGGGTAATGAATGGGTTGGAGGTGTCCACGGTGGCTACGCGCTGGAAGTTCACATCGGTCAATGAGAACTGCGGAGTGACGTAGTTAATGTAGTCCGGCATACGGCGCAGGATAGTGTCCACAATCGCTTCAGCAGAATAACCACGCTCAGCGTTGTCGCGGTGAATCTTTTGAATCCACTCAAGATTGACCACGGGAACCACGCCGATACCTAAATCGACATATTTGGACACGTCAATATCGCCGGCTTTTACAAGGCCATGCAGACCTTCATAAAACAGCAGATCGCTCGCCTCGGGCATATCTTCCCACGGGGTGAATTCGCCGGCTTTGAGCGTCGTACCCAGGCGTGCGTTGTGCTCGGCGGCCTCTTCGTCGCTGTGCAGGTAGTAACGTTTTTTGCCGCCGCCGTTTTTGCCATAGGTTTTGAATAGGTCAGCAAGTTTGTCGAAATGGTTAGCTTCGGGGCCAAAATGGCTGAAGTTGTTGTTGCCCGCAGCTTCAGCTTTTTTCACCGCTTCGCGGAAAGCCATGCGATCTAAGCTGTGAAAGCTATCGCCTTCGATAATGGCCGGATTGATATTTTCACGGCGGAAAATTTGCTCAAACGCGCGCTTGACGGTGGTCGTGCCCGCGCCGGATGAACCGGTCACCGCAACGACGGGGTGCTTCTTGGACATGGATAAACTCCCTATTGAAGTAAAACTAAAAATTAAAAACTCGTCAGATTCTAATCCTTGGGGGTGGGCTTGTCATGCAAATGACAAAAAAGCCATGCGTTCCATGCTGCTTTAATCGTCTGTAAACAGGCTCTAATCGCGTCGAGTGTAAAGCATATCCCAAACTCCATGCCCCAAACGCTGCCCGCGCCGCTCGAATTTAGTCTCAGGTCGCCATGAGGGGCGCGTCGGCGTGCAGGCATTCGGCGCAATGGCGTTGACAAAGGCCGGATGCTCTTCGAGTACGGCGCGCATGTGCTCGGCGTAGTTTTCCCAATCGGTGGCTAAATGCCATAGCCCGCCAGGAATGAGGCGCGAGGCGACTAAATCTGCAAAACCGCTCTGCACGATGCGCCGCTTGTGATGGCGACTTTTGTGCCAAGGATCAGCAAAAAACAGCAGCAAGCGGGCGAGGCTGGCCTCTGGAATGCGCTGTTTGAGCAGCTCCACCGCATCGGCATTGGCGACACGTACATTCTTTAAGCCCTTTTGCTCAATCAAATGCAGCAAATGCCCCACGCCGGGACGATGCACTTCTACGCCGATAAAGTTCAGCTCCGGCGCAGCCTCGGCCATGCTTGCCAGCGATTCGCCATTGCCAAAACCGATTTCCAGCGTGACGGGATGTTCATTGCCGAACAATTCGGTGAAATTCAGCGGCGTGTCGTCATCCGAAATGCCAAAAAGCGGCATCAACTCATCCAAAGCGCGCTGTTGTCCGCCGGTTAAGCGGCCTTCGCGCAGGACGAAGCTTTTGATGGTTCGAAGTCTGGGGCTAGCTTGCATTATCAAGACAGTGTATCCGGTAGAAAATCGCTGGATAGCACGTTTGCGCGAGTCCAAGGGCATTCTTCCGGGAAATGCGCGAGGCCAAGTCCCGTTTCCGTCGCCGCGTAGCGCCGCGCTTTGGCATAGGCATGAATCAATGTTTCGTCGATCTTTGCACGCAAGCTGGGGTTGTCGCTCAACAGGTCGGCAATGGCATCGCGCTGAATGTCGATGGTCAACTGCCAGCTCGCACCGCGACGCTCTGCTTGCAGGCTCCATTTCAACAAATGTTGCAATAAAACGGCCAAGCGACTTTCTAGGGCGCGTTTTTCGCTACGTCCCATGCCTTCGATTTCCTCAATCAGATGCTCGATGTCAATGCCAGACCAATCGCGGGTACGCAGGCGCTCGGCCTGCTCGTGCGTCCAAGCGAAAAAATCTTGTTCGTAGGGTGTGCTCATGCCGACACCTCGCTTAGAAAAACAGCCCATCGGCAGGCGACGAGGCCGAGGCAAAGCGGCGGCGCGGCATTCTTCCGGCTTTGAACGCCATGCGTCCGGCTTCAATGGCGCGTTTCATCGCGCCCGCCATCATCACAGGCTCACGCGCTTCGGCAATGGCGGTGTTCATCAGCACGCCGTCGCAGCCGAGCTCCATGGCAATCGCCGCGTCGGAGGCCGTGCCTACACCGGCATCGACAATAATCGGCACTTTGGCGTTTTCGACGATGGTAAGGATGTTGTACTTGTTCTGCACGCCCAAGCCAGAGCCAATCGGTGCGGCAAGCGGCATGACCGCCACGCAGCCGATTTCCTCCAAACGCTTGGCGATAATCGGGTCGTCCGAGGTGTAAACCATCACCTTAAAGCCATCTTTGACCAGAATTTCAGCGGCCTCCAACGTGGCGGTGACATCGGGATACAGCGTTTTCGGGTCGCCAAGCACTTCCAGCTTGACCAGATCGTGCCCATCAAGAAGTTCGCGTGCCAAGCGACAGGTGCGCACGGCATCATCACATGTGTAGCAGCCCGCAGTGTTGGGGAGCAAGGTGTATTTGTCCGGCGGCAATACATCAAGAAGGCTAGGCTCATTCGGGTTTTGCCCAAGATTCACCCGGCGCACGGCCACCGTAATAATCTCCGCCCCAGCCGCTTCCGTTGCCAAACGGGTTTCGTCCATGTCTTTGTACTTGCCCGTGCCGGTGAGCAGGCGGGAGTGGTAGCTTTTTCCGGCGATAATGAGTGGATCGTGTTTCATTCGGCAACATCCTCAAGGGTATAGGGCAAGGGAAGATGGCTCAGGCGCGCACCGTCAACCGTGCCGAGGTGCAAGCCGGGTTCATCTTGATTCGGCATAAACGCAGTTAATCGTAGCACGGCAAGCAGCACGCAACCGCCATCGGGATGCGGAGCGGCACGCACCACATCGCCTGCGGCTTCGCCCGCCGTTGTCAACACCGCCTGCCCTGGCATGGCCGAATCGGCATCTTGTGCACGCAAAAGCACCATGCGCCGATTGGGTTTGCCCAAGTAGTGCATTCGGGCGACGATTTCCTGACCGGGGTAGCAACCTTTTTTGAAACTCACCCCGCCGACACGCTCCAAATTCGCCATTTGCGGCACAAAAGCCTCCAGCGTCTCTGGATACACTTCCGGCAAGCCCGCGAGCGTCTCTAACAGCTCCCAGCTGGTCGAGCTGACTGGCGTGGCGTGAACATCCAGCGCCTGCATAAGCTTTTGCATCGGCTCCAGTTCGCCATACAGCTCAAAACGCTGCTGATCGGCGCGCCCACAAGGCAGGCGGATGATGCTCACCCCCGCGCCATGCTGCACCATGTCGGGCGCTGCGGGCACGTTGCCCAACACCTGACGCAGACGCTCGGCGGCGTGCGTCCCGCTCAAGCCATACGACACCAAGGCATCATTTGCCGCCTCCAAGGATACCTTGCTGCGCAACACATACATGCGCAGGCGCTTGAGCGTCGGCTCAACCATGCTGCGCGGCAGGCTCAAGTAAAACACGCCCTCGCGCTTGAACAGGCGCATCAAGGCCAGCATCCGGCCCTTGGGCGTATTCAGGCTAGTAAGCTGGCTTTGCGTGTCGCTCACAAGACGCACATCGTTGGAGAGCAGATTTTGCAAAAAGCCTTCCGCCTCCTCGCCACTGATTGCAATCAAGCCACGATGCCCCAGATCAACCAACACTTCACCCGTGAGCGTCACGCTCAACTCCTGCGCCGGATTGCCAAAGTGCGCGAGCGGCGCGTCAGGGTCAGTCCACTCTGCGCCGCGTTGCTGCAAAAAATTCTTCCATTCGGTTTTCATACCAGATTCTCCGCTTTAACAGGCTATCTGTGCCATGTTTGGGCAGATGCTAACCTAAAAGACGCGATTCACAGGCCATGCGGCGCAAGAAAAGCTCCGTCATGCCTCAAGTCCTGTGCAAGAGCGGGTCTTAATTAAAGAAAATGGTGATTTCTTTAATAACGCAAAATCTTAATTAAAGGATCGGCAGTCTTCGAGACTTGACCGGACACGACGAAACCAGCGTGGCAGGCGGTGAATCTGTCCACGCTCTTTTTTCCACAGAGCCAATCTTATTCATTTGCTGCTCGTTCGGAGTTGCTACGGCTAACGTTCGAGTTCAGGAGCTGTGCGCGGGTTTATCGCGAAGCGTCCGGTGGAATGATGGGGTGGGCTTCATTCGTCGTTCATCAGCGAGCCCAATTCAGTTTGAGATTCCGTCCTTGAAACTCTTGTCCTTGTAGTACACTCAAAGCCTCGCCAGCAGTAGCGCGGTCGGCCATGGTAACGAATGCAAAACCACGCCCCTTCCCAGTCACATAATCAGCAGGCACTTTTACTCGGAGCACGGTACCGTGCTTTCTGAACAAGTCGCAAATGTCCTTTTCGGTAGTGTCGTAGCTAAGATTTCCAACGTAGATTGAGTCGGGCTCGGATGTGTGGCCTTTGGATTGAGCCGACGGAGCCTTTAGTGCTTTCTGAGGCGCTTTTGCGGTAGCGGCGGTAACGTCTGGTCGTTTCGGCGAAACGGAAACAGCATGTTGACGCCAGAGTTCCAGAAGTGAAGCAGTAGGTGTGTTCGAGGAGTCGGTCAGCCCTAGCATTCGCAAGAGCTTTAGCAAGCGAACAGCATTAGTGTTATAAACATTACCGTCAGGCATAGCAGCGAATACGGAGTTAGCAAAATTGTTGTCCACATGGGCAACGACTGTCTGCTTGGCAAGCGAAGAGAACAATCCAGTCAGTGCCTCCTCAAGGACATGGGGCGCTCGGATTGATAGCCTAGGAATGTCCCGCCTAGAGGCTCCATTCTTTTTAGCAAGCACATTTTTCTTTGTCTCGGAAATAGTGTTGAAAATCACCTCTTTGATGGACAGCTGCTCAAAGACCGTACGGTATACATCCCAATCATGCAGCCCAAGTAGGTTGTATATTTGCTGCGGCGAAATTAACTTCCCGTCGCGACCCAGCATGGCGATTAGCATGTCCTCGCGTGTCAGCTTGAGCGGTCGGTAGCCGGCGAGCCAAGCCTGATCCGCTGGGGAAAATACTGATTTGTGAAATAGCGATACGGAGAATTGGCCATGATCAGATGCCACTTCCGGTGGGACTAAGTCGGCATCGTTCATTAAGCGGAAAATTCGCCTCATTCCCTCACCCATTTCACGGACGTAGCCGATTTCCTTGAGCACTCTCGCAATGTGTGCGTTTCGCGACTCGTGAGCGCCCTTTTGCTTTCGCAGGTCATCAATGCTGATTGTCGACAATAAGGCGCCAGGCGACTGGACTGTCATGCGATCATCGTAGATGTTAATTTCAATATTCTTGCCTTCTACGCTGTAGTCTCGGTGCGTGATGGCGTTGATAAGCGCTTCGCGAACAGCGTCCTCGGGGTACATAACTTGTTCGCGAAAAAGTGCATCTTGATTGAGCTTGGTTTCCACAAGATGCGGGCGCAATTGCTCCCATGATTTGGATAACAACTGAAGAATGTTGCCGGTCACCGGTTCGTCAGTCACTACGTTGTAGTCCCGACCAGTTTTGAGTTCTGTGCCGCGTATGCGAATAACGCGAACCTGGCACCGTGGGTGCCAATGGCCAATTTCCTTGGCAAAAAGGAGTAGAGCCGCACGGCGTAACCGTAAGGTACCCATTCCGTATTCGGCTAGCCCCAAGTATTGAAGGCTCTTTTCCGGGGACATTCGCGACGTTTGGTCGGACACTTCTTTGACGAGGTCAACGTCGAGACTTGTAACGGACGCACCATCCACAAATGCGCGGTCGTATTCGCGCGAAATCTGCTCCTGCCGTTCAAACTGAAGACGAGATGCAGAGACAGGGACAGATTCTAAGTCACGTCTTTGAAGGCATCGACCGTCGCTAGTCTGGTGAATTGAGCGAGTACTTTTTTCGACTGAAAAGTACAGAATGGCACAGTCATCAAACTCAACCTTAATTGCCGTTGGAGTTGGTAGTGGCGTCTCGGTGTGGACGCCAGTTTTAGGGGCTAGCAGTAAAACTGCAACTTGCTTTTCTGAAAACGGTATTCCGGTTATAACACCGTTGTCCTCGACTCCAACTAAGAGCTCTCCTCCGTCGGCATTAGAGAATGCCACGAGTGCTTCAGCAATATCCTTAGACACGGAAGACGTTTCGCGTGACTTCTTCGCGCCGGGTTCTCCGTGATATGCGCTTTTGAATTCACGAAACTGACTTTCGCCGAGCTCGATCGTTTTCTGAATTCTTTCTTTGAGGGCTAGAGCATCCATTGCTGGGCATTCCCTTGGATTAAGGATGGAGTGTTGAGAGTTAGATCCAACGTGAGTTAAGCGGCGCAGCGCGCCGTGTAACATCGACCGAAACATGATAATTCATTGTTTCAAAAGAAACTAAAACCAGTTATGACGGTGGCAGAGTTGCACAAGCACGGCGCAGGTACAGTTGCCCACATGTACAACATTACTTCCCAATACAAAAACTCGAAAAAATCTTTCCCAATAAATCATCGGCGGTGAATTGTCCGGTGATTTCACCCAAAGCGCGTTGCGCGTAGCGCAGTTCTTCGGCGGCGAGTTCGCCCGCCTTGGTGCTGAACAGGCATTTATGCGCACGCTGCATGTGGGCTTCGGCTTTTTCCAGTGCGTCGAGGTGGCGGCGACGGGCGAGAAAGATGCCTCCATCCAGAGGCTGGTAGCCTAGGCAGGCTTTGAGGTGTTCGCGCAGGCGCTCTAGGCCGATTTGCTGCTTGGCGGAGAGGGCAATCTCGGTGACTTCTCGCCCCTGCAAATACTCCGGCATCGTGTCACTTGGTTCCAACACGCGCATTCCCGCTACATTGCCGCTTAGGTCGATTTTATTGCGCACGACGGTTAAGCCAAGCTTGGCGGGCAGGCGCGCCAAAATCGCCGCGTCTTCCGGCGCAATGCCACTTTGGTCATCCACCACCAACAAAATGCGGTCGGCGCGTTCGACTTCCAGCCAAGCGCGGCGGATGCCTTCTTGTTCGACTACATCGCTGCTTTCGCGCAGCCCGGCGGTATCGACCAAATGAATCGGCAGGCCGTCGATGGAAAGATGTTGGCGCAACACGTCGCGGGTGGTACCGGGGATGTCGGTGACAATGGCCGCTTCAAAGCCGCATAAGGCATTGAGAAGACTGGATTTTCCGGCATTGGGGCGACCGAGAATGACGACGTGCAAGCCTTCGCGTAGCAGTGCGCCTTGATGCGCGGCGCGGCGCACGCTGGCGGCTTGCAGTAGTAGCTCGTCGATTTGGGTCAGTAGGCGCACATCCGCCAGGAAGTCGATTTCTTCTTCCGGAAAATCCAGCGCAGCTTCAATGTACATGCGCAGGGCGATGAGGCGTTCGGTGAGCTGATGCACTTCCTGCGAGAATACGCCTTGCAGTGAAGCCAGCGCGGCCTTGGCGGCGGCCTCGGAGCCTGCTTCGATTAAGTCAGCAATCGCTTCGGCTTGCGCTAGGTCGAGCTTGTCATTCAGAAACGCGCGTTCGGAAAACTCGCCGGGGCGAGCAAGGCGTGCGCCTTGGGCAAGGCAGGCGCGCACGACGCGATCCAGCACCACCATGCCGCCGTGGCCTTGCAGTTCCAACACATCCTCGCCAGTAAACGAGTGCGGTGCGGGGAAATACAGCGCAATGCCGTCGTCCAGCGCTTCGCCGTGCGCATCACGAAAGACACGATGCAGCGCACGTCGTGGCGCGGGCAAAGCCCCCAACAGGCTGATGGCAATTTTTTCGACAGCATCGCCCGATACCCGCACCACGCCAATGCCGCCGCGCCCTTGGGCGGTGGCGACGGCGACGATAGTGCCGGTGAGCGAGTGGTTTTTAGCCTCCTCTCCCCCGCCCGAAAGCCCCCTCACCCCTAACCCCTCTCCCGCTTGCGGGAGAGGGGAATGGAGCTCCGCCGCCAGTGGCGAGGAAGTCAAAAGCTTGTCTATTTCCATCCTGCACCTACGGTTAAGGTCACAAACAGGCTTTTCGTGCGCGCTTATTTTTTCGTCAGTTTCACAGGCGCGCTCGCCTTGGCAGGCTCAAGATCAGCATCCAGCGCACCCATGCGCTTGTTGATGACCCATTGTTGCGCAATCGACAGGATGTTGTTGACCACCCAGTACAGCACAAGCCCTGATGGGAAGAAGGCGAAGAACACCGTGAACACCGGCGGCAAAATCTGGAAAATTTTGCGCTGCATCTCGTCCATCGGCTGCGGATTGAGCTTGTGTTGTAGCCACATGCTGATACCCATCAGAATCGGCAGCACAAAATAGGGGTCTTTGGCGGTTAAGTCGTGAATCCACAAAATCCACGGCGCTTGGCGCAGCTCGACCGACTCGACCAGAACCCAGTACAGCGCGATGAACACAGGAATCTGCACCAGCATCGGCAAGCAGCCGCCGAGCGGGTTGATTTTTTCGGTGCGATACAGCTTCATCATCTCTTCGGAGAATTTTTGCTTATCGTCGCCATAACGCTCTTTCAGAGAGGCTAATTTGGGCTGCAATTTGCGCATATTCGCCATGGATCGGTAGCTGGATTCGGATAGTCGATAAAACACCACTTTTATCAGCACAGTGACCAGAACAATCGCCCAACCCCAGTTGCCAATCCACGCATAGAACAGGCTGAGCAGCCAGAAAATCGGCTTGGCAATAAAGTGCAACATGCCGTAGTCGACAGTTAAATCCAGACCCTTGGCTAGATTTTCCAAGTCATCCTGAATTTTGGGCCCAAGGTACAACAGTGAGCTAAAGGTATTGCTCCCCCCCGGTGCGACGGTGTGCGCAGGCGACATCATGCCGAGGGTGTAGAGCGGCAAACCGTTGGCTTGCATGCTGCTCAAGCTGTAAAAATGGTTGTATTCATCTTTATTGCCCGGTACCCACGCACTTAAAAAATAATGCTGAATCATCGCCACCCAGCCATCTTTGAGCGAGGCATCAATAGGCTTCTTCGGCAATTCTTCCAGCGGGGTTTTTTGGTAGGGCAGGCGCTCGCCATCGGATTTCGTGCCGGCATACACGCCACCGGTGTAGGTGTACACCAGTGCCATGCCGCCATCTATCGGGCCGCGTTGCAGTTGACGGTATTGGCTACCGACCCACGGGGTGGGGCTGTTGTTGGTAATGGTTTGGCTGACATCGACCGCGTATTTGCCACGGGTGAGGGTGAAGGTTTTGGTAACTTGGATGCCGTCTTGTTCCCATGTGAGCGGTACGATGAGCTTGTCTTGCCCATCCGCAAGGCGGAATTCGGTGCCCTCAGCCTTGAATACGGCGTAATGATCGGGCGCGGCACCGCTGGTGGCACGCAAGCCGGACTGAGCGACGTTAATCAAGCCCGGCGCATCGTTAAGCAAGCGCACGGCTTGATCGGGGTGCTCAAGATTAATGGGATATTTGCTTAAATCCGCACGCTGCACCACGCCGCCTTGGGTGTTGATGGTCAAATCCAGCACGTCAGAGATCAGGCGAATCGTGCCGCTATTTTGAGAGGCGCTTGCACCGGGCAGTGCATTGGCGCGTACCGCAGGCACATCCGCCGCGCCCCCTGTTTGCGGCGCATTGCTTGCCGAGGGTAAATCACTGCGCACCGGTGCGCCATTGGCCGGCGTGGACATGGCCGAGGTTTGGTTTTGCTTGAGCAAGGCGGCTTGGTCATCGTTCCATGCCTGCCACATCAGCAGCAAAACAAAACTAAAGGCGACGACGAGGATGAGGCGTTGGCTGTCCATGATTAAGGCGTGTCTCAGGGCTTGACGGAAGAAGATTCGGTTTTGGGTGGCGTTGGGATATCTGGAGTGTCTAGTTCCGGCACGGGATCGTAGCCGCCGGGGCTGAAAGGGTGACAACGACAAATGCGTTTAACGCCCATCCAACCCCCGCGCACGCTGCCGTGGCGTTTTATAGCCTCAACAGCATAACAGGAACAGGTGGGTTCGAAGCGGCATTGTCGCCCCATTAACGGACTTAATACCAGTTGGTAGGCGCGAATCATGCCAATCAAGACGCGGCGCATTGTTCCAGTATCCGTTTCCAAGCCGCGTTTAAGGCTGTGCGCAAGTCATCATTGCTCGCATCAGCGACCCCGTGGCGCACTAAAACCACACAATCCATGCCGCAATGGCGTACTGGGTGCAGGCGAAAGGTCTCACGCGCCAAGCGCTTGATGCGATTGCGCTCGTGGGCGCGTTTGACATGCTTTTTGGCCACTGCCAAGCCCACGCGAGCGGTGTCGGAGGTTGTTTTGCGCGCCAAAACAATGACCCCGTGGCGAGAAAATCGCACGGGGTCATTGAATACGTTTTTGAATTCAGCAGGGCGCAACAAACGTGCGCTTTTCGGAAAGCTCAATGTGCTATTCAAAGCACGCCCAAGTCTAACGCGAGGCTTAACGTGACAGCATCTTGCGCCCTTTGGCGCGGCGTGCGTTGATGACGGCGCGGCCACCACGGGTGCTCATGCGCGCACGGAAACCGTGGGTACGTTTGCGGTGAAGATTACTTGGCTGATAGGTTCTTTTCATGATGATGGCTCCCGCTGCGGGGTTCTGGCGAAATAAAGACCGCGTATTAGACTGAAAAAAACGCGGCAAGTCAATGAAAAAAAGCCGTGATTGTCGTCAAGCCTTGTCGTTACCCTTGCTTCGCTTGTCATGCTCCGTTAACTTAAGCGGCAATGAGCTAGGGGTGCTTTGCCTGCAATGGTAGGCCTGCAATGGTAGGTACGGGCGCTTCTATAAATTCGATTAAGATGATGGATGCAAGCCAAAAATCGGCGAAAAAGCGCAGCATAGATGGATTATGTGAGCATTTTGAGCTGGTTTTTGGTGCAGCAGACGCGGCTTCAGCGAATTTATAGAGGCGTCCTGAAGCTGAGATATACCCTTTGAACCTGATCCGGCTAACACTGGCGTAGGGAAGCCGCACCAAGCTGTTTGCGTGCCCACTTCCTGCGCCCTTTATTTATAATTTAAGGAGCCGCACTATGGCCGCTATGCTTGAAGATATTTTCCAAAAATCCGCCCAGCTTTCGGCTGAAGTCACAAAAGCCTTTACTGGCTCGCGCAAAATTTTTGTTCAAGGCTCTAGCCCCGATATTCGCGTGCCGATGCGCGAAGTCAGCCAAACACCAACCCGTATTAACGATGGCATCGAGCCGAATCCGCCAATTTATGTGTACGACACCTCCGGCCCTTACACCGACCCCGCTGCGAGCATCGACCTGCTTAAAGGCTTGCCCGAAGTGCGGCTGGGCTGGATTGAGGCACGCGGCGACACCGAGCTTCTCGCCGGCCCCACCTCCGAGTTTGGTCAGGCTCGCGCCGCCGACCCCAAGACAGCCCACCTGCGTTTTGAGCATATCCGCGCGCCGCGCCGCGCTAGAGCGGGGCACAATGTGTCGCAGATGCACTACGCTAAAAAAGGCATCATCACGCCAGAAATGGAATACGTTGCCATCCGCGAAAACCTTAAGCTGCAAGAAATGCGCGCAGACCCGCGCTATGCCAGCCTTTTGCGTCAGCATCGCGGGCAAGATTTTGGCGCGTCGATTCCAGACATCATCACCGCCGAATTTGTGCGCGAGGAAATCGCCCGTGGTCGCGCCATTATTCCGGCGAATATCAACCACACCGAGCTGGAGCCGATGATTATTGGTCGCAACTTCCGCGTGAAGGTCAATACCAATATCGGCAACTCCGCCACCACCTCGTCGATTACCGAAGAAGTGGAAAAAATGGTTTGGTCGACCCGTTGGGGCGGCGACACGCTGATGGATTTGTCCACCGGCAAGCACATCCACGAAACGCGCGAGTGGATTATCCGCAACTGCCCGGTGCCGGTCGGTACCGTGCCAATTTATCAGGCGCTGGAAAAGGTCAAGGGCAAGGCCGAAGACCTGACGTGGGAGCTATTCCGCGACACGCTTATCGAGCAGGCCGAGCAGGGCGTGGACTACTTCACCATCCATGCCGGCGTGCGTCTGGCGTATGTGCCGCTCACCGCCGATCGCGTCACCGGCATCGTCTCGCGTGGCGGCTCGATTATGGCTAAATGGTGCTTGGCGCATCATCAGGAAAACTTCCTCTACACGCATTTCAATGAAATCTGCGAAATCATGAAGGCGTATGACGTGAGCTTTAGCCTAGGCGATGGTCTGCGCCCCGGTTGCCTTGCGGATGCCAACGATGCCGCGCAGTTTGGCGAGCTGGAAACCTTGGGCGAGTTGACCAAAATCGCTTGGCAGCACGACGTGCAAGTGATGATCGAAGGTCCCGGTCACGTGCCGATGCAGATGATTAAAGAGAACATGGACAAGGAGCTAGTCGATTGCTTTGAAGCGCCGTTCTACACGCTGGGGCCGCTCGTCACCGACATTGCGCCGGGGTACGATCACATCACCTCCGGCATTGGCGCGGCGCAAATCGGCTGGTTCGGCACCGCCATGCTCTGCTACGTCACGCCGAAAGAGCACCTTGGCCTGCCCAACAAAGCCGACGTGCGTGAAGGCATCATCACCTACAAAATCGCCGCTCATGCCGCCGATTTGGCCAAAGGCTTCCCCGGCGTGCAGGTGCAAGACAATGCTCTATCCAAAGCGCGTTTTGAATTCCGCTGGGAAGACCAGTTCAATCTTGGCCTCGACCCCGACCGCGCCCGCGAATACCACGACGAAACCCTGCCGCAGGAAAACGCTAAAGTCGCGCATTTCTGCTCCATGTGCGGCCCGCATTTCTGCTCGATGAAAATCACCCAGGACGTGCGCGATTACGCGGCAAGCCTAGGCGTCAGCGAAAACGAAGCCCTGCAAAAAGGCATGGAAGAAAAAGCGATTCAATTTGTTAAAAGCGGAGCCGAGGTTTATAGCAAGGTGTGAAGCTTGCTCGTTCGCGGCTAAAATCAAAAAAACTTTCCTGAAAGCGAGGTTTGCCATGATGTACCGCTTAAGCTGGCCTCTAGCTGCATTTTTTGCGAGATTGGGGATGCCGATGCTTATCAAAATAGACGTGTTTTTTGATGATGATGCGCAGGCTTATATCGCAACCAGCCGCGACATTCGTGGCCTAGTGATTGAGGCTGAAAGCCTTGATGTTCTGAAAAACGAAGTTCAGGAGCTTATTCCGGCGTTGTTGCAGCTTAATCTGCCCAAGCTGCGTAAAAAGCCCGTGGCTGATCTTGCCTTTACCCAGCATCTTTCGTACTCATGAATGGCTATGAGCGGCTCGTCAAGGAGCTGCTACTCAAGCAGGGTTGCGTGTTTTTGCGTGCGGGCAAGGGCTCACATGAAATTTGGCAATGCCCGAACGGGGTGAGTGTCACCGTGAATCATCTTTGCAAATCGCGCCACACGGCGAACAGTATTCTTAAAGAAGCGGGTATTAAGCATCGATTCTAAATCTGCCACTTCAATGATTCACTCAAGTCAGTGCTTGATCCTTCGTTTCGTGCACAAAATACAGGCCGACCAAGGTCAGCAGGGCGGTCGCGGATAGGTAATAGCCGACATAGGCCAAGCCATATTCACTCGCAAGCCAGGTGGCGATGTACGGTGCCATGGACGCGCCGAAAATGCCCGATAGGTTGAAGGCGAGCGACGAGCCGGTATAGCGCACCGCCGTGGGAAATAGCTCGGACAAAATCGTGCCGAGTGGCCCGTAGGTCAGCCCCATAAGCCCAAGGCCTATGGCCAAAAACAGCACCACACCGACGAGGTTGCCCGCGCCAAATAGTGGCGCAAGCGCAAAGCCGAATAGGAAAACGGCCACCGTGATAAGCATTAAGGTCAGTCTGCGCCCGTACTTGTCTGCGAGGAGCGCGGAGATGGGGATGGTGAGGGCGAAAAACAGTACGCCAAAAAGCTGGGCGAAGAGGAAGGTTTCGCGGCTGTAGCCGAGGCCGGTTTTGGATGTGCCAAAGGTTAGGGCGAACACGGTCATCAAATAAAAGGTGACAAACGCAGACAAGCCGATGACGGTGCCGAGAATCAGCGCCTTCCAATGTTGGCGGAATACGGTGGATGCGGGGAAGTGGACGCGCTGGTTGTTCTCAATGGCTTTGCTGAATGCCGGGGTTTCGGTGAGCTGCAAGCGCACATAGAGACCGACGATGACGAGCACGGCGCTGGCAATAAACGGGATGCGCCAGCCGTAGTCGAAGAATTGCTCTTCGGAAAGGAAGGCGGTGAGCAGCAAAAACGTGCTGGTGGAGAGGATAAAGCCTATGGGCGCGCCCAGTTGCGGGAACATGCCAAACCAGGCGCGCTTGCCTGGTGGGGCATTTTCGGTGGCAAGTAAAACCGCGCCGCCCCATTCGCCGCCCAAGCCTAAGCCTTGGCCAAAGCGGAAAATCGCAAGCAAAATGGGCGCAAGAATGCCGATGGCGGCGTAGGTGGGCAAGAGGCCGATGGCGACGGTGGAGAGCCCCATGGTGAGCAGGGCCGCCACGAGGGTGGCTTTGCGACCGATGCGATCGCCAAAATGCCCGAAGAGCGCCGCACCGATGGGTCGCGCAAAAAAGGCGAGGGCGAAGGTAGCCAAGGATTGCAGCACGGCGGTGGTGGGGTCGGATTCGGGGAAGAACAGACGCGGGAAAACTAAAGCAGCGGCGGTGGCGTAGATGTAAAAATCGAAGAATTCAATGGTGGTGCCGATCAGGCTGGCAAACAGTACGCGGCGGGTGGAGTTGGCGGGGATAGCTGGCGGGGTGGTGGCTTGGGTCATGGTGGTGTTGTTTTGGTTAGGTGAGGGAGGTGGTTGAGTCGATTTAAGATTTCGGGTTTTTTCCCTCTCGCCCCTTGTGGGAGAGGTTTGGGGAGAGGGGGCAACAGCCTACACTTGGCACAGGCGTAGCACGCGTCCCCACCCTCTCCCCAGTCCTCCCCGTCAAGGGGGACACTGCCATTAAGTTAAGGAAAAGTCATTCAAAAACAATGTTTTTTCTGTCGTTTATGGAAGCTCAACAACGCCCTCGCTGAAGTGTTTTTCCGTGGTGGGTTGCGGTGGCTCCGCTCTAGGCAAG